>NZ_JAUSYL010000001.1:2400000-2700000 GCF_030816895.1 Clavibacter sp. B3I6 | reverse complement strand
TGGTTGACGTCGAGCTTGAGGTACAGCTTCTCCTCGCCGCGGATGACGCGCTTCTTCACCTCGATGATGGTCGCCGCCCCGTGATGCGGGTACACGACGGTCTCGCCGACCTCGAAGATCATGGACTCCCCGTTCCTCAGACTGCGGTCCAGGGTACCAGCCGGGTCGCGGGCGCCCGCGGGCGGTCGCCCGGCACGTGATCCCGTAGGCTGAGCGGGTCAGCTGATCCACGCGCGGACGCCCGGACGCCCGGCGCCGGACCGCGCAACAACCGGAGGGTCCCGTGAGAGCGCGTACCGCATCGTCCATCGTCCTCGCGGCCCTGATCGCGGTCGGCACGTCGTCGTGCACGTTCATCACGCCCCAGGCCACGCGCATCTCCTACTTCCCCAGCGACGGCTTCGACGCCACGGTCGGCGAGATCGAGGTCCGCAACGCCATCCTCCTCACCGAGGGCGGCTCCGATGCGGGCGCCAGCCTCGTCGTCACGCTCGTCAACGGCTCGACCGACAGCCAGCGCGTCTCGTTCCAGCACGAGCTCACCGAGGGCGGCGCCGAGCGCGAGACCCGCACCGTCACCGCGGCGCCCGGCCTCACCAAGTACGGCGCCGAGGACTCGCAGCGCATCGTCTTCGACTCCGTCGAGCCGACCCCGGGGTCGCTGACCAAGATCTACATCCAGTACGGCGACACCGAGGGCGTCGAGATGGACGTCCCCGTCCTCAACGGCGACCAGGAGACGTACACGCAGCTCGTCCCCGGCGAGACGGGCTCCACGCCCGACACGACCGTGACGACCACGCCCGGCACCAGCGACGAGGACCAGGGCCTCGACGACGACCAGAACTGACCGCGGCGCCGGACCCGGCCCGCACGAGGAAGGCCCCGCCCCCGGAGGGACGGGGCCTTCGTCGTAGCCGGCGGGCCGGCGGCGACGCGCCTACGCCTCGAAGCGGTAGCCGAGCCCGCGCACGGTGACGAGCAGCACGGGGTCGGACGGCTCGCGCTCGATCTTCGAGCGGATCCGCTTGATGTGCACGTCGAGCGTCTTCGTGTCGCCGAAGTAGTCGGAGCCCCAGACCCGGTCGATGAGCTGTCCGCGCGTGAGCACGCGCCCGGCGTTCCGCAGCAGCAGCTCGAGCAGCTCGAACTCCTTCAGCGGCATGGCGATCTCGCGCCCGTCGACCTCGACCGTGTGGCGCTCGACGTCCATGCGCACGGCGCCGACCTCGAGCACGTTGAGGGGCTCCTCGTCGACCTCGACGCGGCGGCGGAGCACCGCGCGGATCCGGGCGAGCAGCTCCCGGGTCGAGTACGGCTTCGTGACGTAGTCGTCGGCGCCGAGCTCCAGCCCCACGACGATGTCCACCTCGGAGTCCTTGGCGGTCAGCATGATGATCGGGACGGCCGAGCGCGTGCGGATCTCCCGGCACACCTCGGTGCCGGGCAGGCCCGGGAGCATGAGGTCGAGCAGGATGAGGTCCGCGCCGTCCCGGTCGTACGCCGCCACGGCCGACGGACCGTCCTCGACGACGTCGACCTCGTAGCCCTCGCGCTGGAGCAGGAAGGCGAGCGGCTCGCTGAGCGACGCCTCGTCCTCGACGAGCATGATGCGTGTCACGTGGGTTCTCCGATGTCCGTACCGGCGAGCGCCGGGATCTGCGATGCCTCGGGGAGGCGGATGGTGAAGGTCGAGCCGCGGCCGGGGCGGGACCAGACGCGCACGTCGCCGCCGTGGTTCTGCACGACGTGCTTGACGATGCTGAGCCCGAGCCCGGTGCCGCCGGTGTCGCGCGCGCGGGCCTGGTCGACGCGGAAGAAGCGCTCGAAGATCCGGCCCTGCTCGTCCTCGGGGATGCCGATGCCCTGGTCGGTGACCACGATCTCGACGGCCCCGTCGTCGACCATGACGCCGATGCCGACGCGCGACCCGTCCGGCGAGTAGTTCACGGCGTTGCTCAGCAGGTTGTGCACCGCGACCACGAGGAGCGCCTCGTCGCCGTAGACCGTGGAGCGCGAGCGCTTGCCGCGCGCCAGCTCGATCCCGCGCAGCTCCGCGCCGAGCCGCACCTGGTCGAGCGCCACGCTGATCACGTGGTCGACGTCGACGGGCTCCGCCTTCTCCAGCGCGTTCGACGCCTCCAGCCGCGACAGCTCGATGATCTCCTGCGTGATGCGCGCGAGCCGGGCCGACTCCGTCGTCAGCCGTGCCGCGAAGCGCCGCACCTGCACCGGGTCGTCGGCGCACGAGTCGAGCGCCTCCGCGAGCAGCCCCACCGCGCCGATGGGGGTCTTCAGCTCGTGGCTGATGTTCGCCACGAAGTCGCGCCGCACCTGGTCGAGCCGGTGCGACTCGGTGCGGTCCTGCGCGAGGAGGAGCACGTACCGCGTGCCGAGGCGGGCGACCCGCACGTGCATCTGGAACTCCGCGGCGCCGAACGGCCCGCGCGCGAGCGACACCTCCTCCGCCATCGGCTCGCCGGATCGACGCACGCGGTCGACCATCGAGACGAGCTCGGGGTGCACGAGGGCCTGGTGGAAGACGAGGCCGGAGGAGATGGCGCCGGGGGACGCCTTCATCACGTTGTTGGAGGGGTCGAGCACGATCCCGGCGGACTCGAGGGCCTCGAGGACCTGGTCGACGCCGTCCGGCACGACCGGGTTGGTGATCTCGACGGCACGGTCGCCGCGGTCCGCCGCGTGGTGCAGCAGCCACACGAATCCCGCGCCGACCACCAACCCGATGAGGAGGCAGACGAGCACCAACGCACCGGTGTCCATGCGCCCACACTAGGAGACGGCGTCGGGCCCATCCGGCCGCGGGTGCGCTCGCGGCAGGGGCCGGAGCCGCGAATTCAGCTCGACGGCACCGTGCGTTAACCTCGCATGACCAGAGTCGGGTGATGTGGACCCGGCACCCGGGGTCCGCCGTGCCCGAGAACCACCCCGTCCCTCCTGCAGCGGGGCGGCCTGAAAGGACGTCCCCATGCGCGAAGTGTTCCAGCAGGAGCTCCACGAGGTCCAGGAGCGTCTCATCGAGATCTCCGCGCTCGTCGCCATCTCCATCGAGAACGCGACCCGGGCGTTCAACGAGTCGAACGTCAGCCTCGCCGAGACGGTCATCGAGCAGGACCGCCGCATCGACGAGCTCGCCACGAGCCTCGACGAGCTGGCCATCAACATCCTCGCCCGGCAGCAGCCCGTGGCCCGCGACCTCCGCATCGTCGTGAGCGCGCTCCGCATCAGCGCCTCGCTCGAGCGCATGGGCGACCTCGCCGAGCACATCGCGCAGCTGTCGCGCTACCGCTTCCCGGACAAGGTGGTGCCGAAGTCGCTCCGCCCCACGTTCCTCGAGCTCGGCCAGCTCGACGTCGCCATCGCCCGCAAGCTCACGGACCTCCTCACCACCGAGGACCCGAAGCTCGCCGAGGAGATCCGCAACGACGACGACCGCATCGACGAGCTGCACCTCAGCGTCTTCGACAAGGTGCTCGGCGAGACCTGGAAGGGCGCGGCCGTCGACACGGTCGACTCCACGCTCGCCAGCCGCTACCACGAGCGCTTCGCCGACCACGCCGTGTCGATCGCGAAGACCGTGCAGTACCTCGCCACCGGCGACTGGGTGCAGGCCGACGCCTGATCCGCGACCGCCGGCGCACGTCCGGCCCGCATGACGAGAGCCCGACCGGATCATCCGGGCGGGCTCTCGTCGTCGGTGCGGGCGGTCCTACTTCTTGGTGCCCTGCGCGGCGACCGCGGCGGCGCCGGCCGCGGCGGCCTCGGGGTCGAGGTACTCGCCGCCGGGGACGAGGGGGCGGAAGTCCTCGTCGAGGCGGTAGACGAGCGGGATGCCGGTGGGGATGTTGAGCTCGGCGATGTCGGCGTCGGAGATGCCGTCGAGGTGCTTCACGAGCGCGCGCAGCGAGTTGCCGTGGGCGGTGACGAGCACCGTGCGGCCGGACGCGAGGTCGGGCTGGATGTCGGACTCCCAGTAGGGCAGCATCCGCTCGATGACGTCCTTGAGGCACTCCGTGCGGGGCAGGTCGTCGCCGAGGTCGGCGTAGCGCGGGTCGCCGGACTGCGAGTACTCGTCGGCGTCGTCGATGGGGGGCGGCGGCACGTCGAACGAGCGGCGCCAGGTCGCGAACTGCTCCGGGCCGTACTCGGCGAGGGTCTGCGCCTTGTCCTTGCCCTGGAGCGCGCCGTAGTGGCGCTCGTTGAGGCGCCACGTCCGCTGCACCGGGATCCACGAGCGCCCGGCGCGCTTGAGCGCGATGTTGGCGGTGTCGATGGCGCGGATGAGGACGGAGGTGTGCAGCACATCGGGGAGGATGCCGGACTCGGCGAGGAGCTCGCCGGCGCGCTGGCCCTCGGCGACGCCCTGCTCGCTCAGCTCGACGTCCACCCATCCGGTGAACAGGTTCTTCTGGTTCCAGTCGCTGTTGCCGTGACGCAGCAGGACGAGGGTGCGGGGTTCAGCCATGCCGCCAGCCTACCGAGCGATGGGAGACTGGACCCATGCCGGGCGCCGCCTCCCCCGTCGGCTCCGTCACGCGCGGGACGACCAACACGAACCGCCTCCGGCGGGTCGACCGGTGGATCCGCACGCTCGACTCCCTGCGCACCGCGGAGGCGCCGCTCGTGGTCGACCTCGGCTACGGGGCCAGCGGGATCACGGCGCTCGAGATGCACCGGCGGCTGCGCGAGGCGCGGCCGGACGTGCGCGTCGTGGGCATCGAGATCGAGCCGGGGCGCGTGGCGCGGGCCCGGGAGCAGCTCGCCGGGTGGCCGGACGCGGAGGCGCGGGAGCGCGTGTCGTTCGCGCGCGGGGGCTTCGAGGTGCCGCTTCCCGGCGGCGAGCGCGCGACCGTGATCCGCGCGTTCAACGTGCTGCGGCAGTACGACGAGGCGGAGGTGCCGGCCGCCTGGGCGCGCATGGCGGCGCGGCTGTCCCCCGGCGGCTCCGTGGTGGAGGGCACGTGCGACGAGATCGGCCGCGTCGCGAGCTGGATCGACGTCCGCGCCGACGGACCCCGGAGCCTGACGATCTCGCTGCGGCTGACCGGCCTCGAGCTGCCGTCGATCGTGGCGGAGCGGCTGCCGAAGGCGCTCATCCACCGCAACGTCCCGGGCGAGCGCGTGCACGAGGTGCTCGCGCTCCTCGACCGGAGCTGGATCCTCAGCGCCCCGCTCGGCGTCTACGGCCCGCGCCAGCAGTGGCTGGGGGCCGTGCGGCGGATGCGCGACGCGGGCGTGCCCGTCGAGGGCGGCCCCGCGCGGTGGCGGCTCGGCGAGCTGACCGTGCCGTGGTCCGCGGTGGCGCCGGCCTAGACCGCGGGGAGCGCCGCGCGCGCCGCGGCCTCGTCGACGCCCGCCGCGACCTGGAGGTCGACGAGCAGGGGCCGCAGCAGCATGACGAGCATCACCTCGCCGACGGGGGCGCCGGGGATGAGCTCGCGCGGATCCAGGCGCACGGCCACCAGCACGAGGTTCTGCTGCGCGAGCGGCGCGGCCGACGGGTCCGACAGGCTCTGCCCGAGCAGGTTCACACCGTTCGACACGGTGGCGAGCAGCTCCGCGAGGACCGGGCGCCGGACCCCGTCGACGACGAGGAAGTCGATGCGGCGGGAGATCACCCGGAGGTTCCGCACCGCGAGGTCCATGCCGTCGAGCACCCGCCGCTGGGCGCGGAGCTCCGGGAGGTGGCGGCGGAGGAACGGCGAGATGCGCGCGATCGACAGGGCCGAGTCCGCGGCCGCGCTCCACGCGTCGACGAGCGGCTGCGTGCGCCGGAGCCGGTCGAGCGCGCGGTCGGCCGCCGTCGTGTCCCCGAGGCGCAGCGCCGTGACGAGCGAGGTCAGCGCGTAGGAGCACTCCGAGAAGACGCGGCGCGCCTCGCGGAGGGCCTGCCGGCGCGGATCCCGCGGGATGAGCGCCGTCGCGAGCAGCGCCACCGCACCGCCCACGAGCCCGTCGACGCTGCGCACGAAGACGCCGCCCGGCGGCGCGGGCAGGAGCGCCACGAGCACGGCCTGCACGCCCGCGGCCACCGCGAACGCGGCGTTCGACGACAGCAGCCGCGCCACGAGCAGCGTGGCGAGGATGATGACGAACAGCTGCCACGCGCCCCGCCCGATGCCGAGCAGCAGCACCTCGCTCAGCGTGATGCCGACGGTCATGCCGATCGCCGTCTCGAGCACGCGCACGGGCCGGGCGTCCCGGACGAAGCCGAGGCTGGTGATGGTGACGGTCGTCGCGAGCAGCGGGGTGTCGTGACCGAGCACGTGGTGCGCGAAGGCCCAGCCGCCCGTCGCCGCGACGGCGATCTGCAGCGCGGCGGGCGCGGATCCCCAGAGCCGCAGGAGCGCGGCTCGCGGATCCGCGCGATGCCTCAGGGTGCGGGCGGCACGGGCCGACCGCTGCCGCGCGCGCTCAGCGGCGGACCGCACCGAGCCGGGGCAGGCGGGGGACGTCGGCGGAGCGGCCGGCGTCGGTGGGGCACGATGACGTCCTGCGCCGCCTGCACCCGCACGTCGTCGGCGACGACCTCGAGCTGCGCGGCGGGGTCGACGTTCCGCCGCACCACGGCGAGGGCGATCGGGCCGAGCTCGTGGTGGAGCGCGCTCGAGGTCACCGACCCGACGACCTCGCCGAGCGCGCCCTCGGCGCCGGCCGGGAGCCGCACCTCGGATCCGGCGCCCGGCAGCACCGCGTCGGAGCCATCGAGCTGCAGCAGCACGAGGCGGCGCGGGGGACGGCCGAGGTTGTGCACCTTGGCGACCGTCTCCTGGCCGCGGTAGCAGCCCTTGCTGAGGTGCACGGCGCTGCGGAGCCAGTCGAGCTCGTGCGGGATGGTGCGGTCGTCGACCTCCGTCGCGAAGCGCGGCCGCCACGCGGCGATCCGCAGGGCCTCGGCCGCGAGGACGCCCGCGACCTGCAGCTCGCCGGCCGCGGCGCGCGCGGCGAGGCCGGGCAGCTCCGACCTCGGCACGAGGCGCTCGCTCCAGGACCAGCCCTCGGCGGGATGCGGCGACGCGGACGCGTACTGGTGGCCGCCGGGCACGACGTGCGCCCACGGGTCGCGCCACACGAGCGGGACGCCGTCCGGCGCGGCGACGGGGAGGTCGGGCTCGCCCAGCGTGCCGATCACGGCGAGCTCGGCCGTGCGGTCGGCCGGCTCCACCCGGAGCATGAAGCGCATGCGCTGCAGGTAGGCGAGCAGGGCGTCCGCGTCGCCGGCGCCGAGGAGGAGCCAGGTGGTGACGCCGTCGTCGAGCACGCCGACCGCGTGCTCGAGTCGGCCGTTCTGGTCGAGGAAGAGGGTCTCGGCGGAATCACCGGGCGCGAGGCCGCGGAGCGACTGGCTGGTGATGGAGTCGAGCCAGGTGAGCCGGTCCTCGCCCGCCACGGAGAGCACCGCGCGGTGGGAGAGGTCGACGATCGCCGTGCCCGCGGCGAGCGCGCGCTGCTCGGCGACGAGGGACCCGAGGTGCGCGGGCACACCGGAGTCCGCGCCGTCCGCGGCGACGGCGCCGGGCAGGTCGAGGAACGGGGAGCGGATGACGGGATCCGGGTCAGTCGACATGCGACACCCGCCCGGAGGCGTGCGTGCGCAGCGGCTGGCCCAGGGCGGCGATGTCCCACGCCCAGAGGAGGTCGCGCTCGACGAGGCCGTAGAGGCGCGTGGCACCCGTGTACTCCTTGGCGCCCTCGGTGCGCAGGACCGCGTCGGTGGCGAGGTCGATGCGCGCGCTCTTCACCTGGCCGACGTAGAGCTCGCTCACGCCGCCCGGGTGGACGAGGGCGACCTCGACGTCGAAGCCGCCGTCCGCGTTGCGGAGCGTCTCGACCTCGTCGGCCGTCGTGAAGGGGGGCTCGGCGCTGGGCGGCAGCATGGCCGGCCCGGGGTCGCCATCGGTGACGCCGCGGCGCAGGCGCCAGTAGCCGGTCTCGGTGACGAAGGGGACGGGACCGTCCTCGCCCTCGACCCACGCGTAGGAGGAGTAGTTGAGGTGCGGGAGGCCGTCGTGGCTGAAGCTGATGCGCTGCCCGAACTCGCGGCGGACCAGGTCGTCGCCCACGGCGTACTCGACGACGCCGGTGCCCTCCCAGACGCCGAGGAGCCAGGACAGGGGGACGAGCTCGGCGGGGAGGCCCGTGGGAATCTCGATCATGCGGCGCGCGGTCAGCGCTGGCCGCGGAAGAGGTTGTACACCACGACGAGCGACACCCAGCCGATGGAGAGGCTCGCCAGGACCAGCAGTCCGGTGAAGAGGAGTTCCAGAGCAAGCAGCGACGACATGGCCTCAATCTACCCCACGGGCGGCCGGGGCGGGCCGGGCGTGCGGGGCCCGTCCGGGCGGCGGGTCAGCCCGCGAGGGGCAGCAGCATCACGACGGCCGTGGCCGCCGCGAGCACGAGCACGGCCCCCACCACGCTGCCGACCGCGCGGTCGACGAAGCCGGTCTTGCGGGGCAGCGCCAGCTGGATCACGAAGGTCCCGACGACGCACACGGCGAGCACGAGGGGGAACCAGCGCGGGGCGGCCTCGGGGCCCACCGCGACGGCGACCGCGACCGCGCCGACGGCGGCGGCCAGCCAGACGGGCAGGAGGCTGCGCAGGGGGGAGGTCACCCGCCAATCCTGCCCCACGTATCATGGGGTCAATTCATCCATGGAGGATCCCTGTGGCCCAGCTGTTGATCCTGACCTCGTCCGCGGACACCGACGTGCTCCCGGCACTCGGGCTCCTCAGCCACCGCACCCGGCACATCCAGGCGGATGCGGCGAGCCTCGTCAACGCCCCCGCGGCCGACCTCGTGCTCGTCGACGCGCGCCGCGACCTCGCCAGCGCCAAGTCGCTCTGCAAGATCCTCACCACCACGGGCGGCGGCACGCCCCTCATCCTCGTGCTCACGGAGGGCGGCCTCACGGCGGTCAGCGCCGACTGGGGCGCGACCGACGTGATCCTCGACTCCGCGGGCCCCGCCGAGGTGGACGCGCGCGTGCGGCTCGTCATCGGCCGCGCGGCCCAGGAGCGCACGGGCAGCAAGATCCAGGCCTCCGGCGTCGTCATCGACGAGGCCAGCTACTCGGCCAAGGTGCACGGCAAGCCGCTCGACCTCACCTTCAAGGAGTTCGAGCTCCTCCGCTTCTTCGCGAGCCACCCCTCCCGCGTCTTCACGCGCGAGCAGCTGCTCAGCGAGGTGTGGGGGTACGACTACTTCGGCGGCACGCGCACGGTCGACGTGCACGTGCGGCGCCTGCGGGCGAAGCTCGGCGACCTCGAGTCGCTCATCGGCACGGTGCGCAACGTCGGCTACCGCTTCAACGTGTACGAGGAGGACAGTGAGCGCGTTCCCGCCCCCGTCGGAGCCTGACGCGCGTCGCGTCACCCGCATCGCCCCGTCCCCCGAGGACGCCGGGACGATCCTCGCGCTCGCCGACCGCGCGCGCCAGGCGGACGGGCCGGCTCCGTTCAACGAGCAGACGCGCCTGACGCTCGGCGCCGACGGCGGTCCCGCGGCGCTCGTCGCGCACGCCCCCGACGGCCGTCCGTCCGGCGCCGCCGTCGCCGCCCGCGGCGAGGGCGGGATCGAGGCGGAGCTCGTCGTGGATCCCGACCACCGCCGCCGCGGCATCGGCCGCGCGCTCCTCGACGCCGTCCTCGCGGAGGCCGACGGCGCGCCCGTCTCGGTCTGGGCCCACGGCGACCACCCAGGGGCCCGCGCGCTGGCCTCGGCCGCCGGGCTCGCGCGCGCCCGGGAGCTCCTGCAGCTGCGCGCGTCGGTCGCCGAGGCGCGCGCCGGACTCGGCGAGCGGCCGATGCCGGAGGGGCTCGCGCTCTCCTCCTTCGCCCCCGCCGACGCCGACGACTGGGTCGCGCTCAACGCGCGCGCGTTCGCCCACCACCCCGAGCAGGGCCGCATGTCCCGCGCCGACCTCGACGACCGCGTCGCCGAGCCCTGGTTCGATCCCGCGGCGCTGCTCCTCGCGCGGGACGCGGACGGGCGGCTGGCCGGCTTCCACTGGCTCAAGGTCGAGGACGGGCAGGCGGAGGTCTACGTGCTGGGCGTGGATCCCGACCGCGCCGCCCGCGGGCTCGGGTCCGCCCTCCTCGCCGCCGGCCTCGACCTGCTCGCCGAGCGGGGCCACGAGGAGGTCGACCTCTACGTCGAGGCGGACAACGCGCACGCCCTCGCGCTCTACCGCCGGGCCGCCTTCGTCGACGCCGCCGTCGACGTCCAGTACCGCCGCGCCTGATCCCCGCGCCTCCCCGGCGCCTCCCCCGGTGCGGTTCACCCTGCGTTCACCTCCCGGAGGCCGGACCGCGCACCGCGATGCCATGATGGGCGGATGGACAGCGAGACGTACATCGGCGATGCCAAGGCGGTCGCCGAATCCCTGGACGACTTCGACGAGGACGAGATCCTCGAGGACGACGGGACCCTCCCCGAGGGGCGCTTCCTCGACCGGGAGCTGAGCTGGCTGGCCTTCAACCGCCGCGTGCTGGAGCTCGCCGAGGACCCGGAGCTGCCGGTCCTCGAGCGCGCCAACTTCCTCGCCATCTTCGCGAGCAACCTCGACGAGTTCTTCATGGTCCGCGTCGCCGGCCTCAAGCGACGCATCGCGACGGGCCTCGCGGTCCCCACGAACATCGGCCGGACGCCCTCCGAGGTGCTGTCCGCCATCAACGAGACCGCGTACCGGCTCCAGGTCCGCCACGCGGCCGCCTTCAACGACAGCGTCCGCCCGGCGCTCGAGGAGCACGGCATCCGCATCGTGCGCTGGGACTCCCTCGACGAGGCGCAGCAGGACCGCCTGCACGAGCTGTTCTCCGAGCAGGTCTTCCCCGTGCTCATGCCGCTCGCGGTCGACCCGGCGCACCCGTTCCCCTACATCTCCGGCCTGTCGCTCAACCTCTCGGTGCGCATCCGGAACCCCAAGACGAACCGCCAGGAGTTCGCGCGCATCAAGGTGCCGCAGATGCTGCCGCGCTTCATGCCGCTCACGCCGGACACCCGCTCGGGGCCCATCGACTTCATCGCCCTCGAGGACCTCATCGCGAACCAGCTCGAGACGCTGTTCCCCGGGATGGAGATCGTCGAGCACCACGTCTTCCGCGTCACGCGCAACGAGGACGTGCAGATCGAGGAGGACGAGACCGAGAACCTCATCCAGGCCCTCGAGAAGGAGCTGCTCCGGCGCCGGTTCGGCCCGCCCATCCGCCTCGAGATCTCGGACGACATGGACGCGGTCACGCTCGACCTGCTCATGCGCGAGCTCGACATCACCGAGCAGGAGGTGTTCACGCTCCCCTCCCCGCTCGACCTGGGCGGCCTGTTCGACCTCGCCAAGCTCGACCGGCCGGCGCTGCACTACCCGAACAACGTGCCCACGACCGCGGTCGCGCTGAAGCCCGGCGAGGACAACTCGCGTGCCGACATCTTCCGGTCCATCGCGCAGCAGGACATCCTGCTCCACCACCCCTACGAGTCCTTCACCACGAGCGTGCAGGCGTTCCTCGAGCAGGCCGCGGCGGATCCGCACGTCCTCGCCATCAAGCAGACGCTCTACCGCACGAGCGGCGACAGCCCCATCGTGGAGGCGCTCATCGACGCGGCCGAGGCGGGCAAGCAGGTCCTCGCGCTGGTGGAGATCAAGGCGCGCTTCGACGAGCAGGCCAACATCACCTGGGCGCGCAAGCTCGAGAAGGCCGGCGTGCACGTGGTCTACGGCGTCGCGGGGCTGAAGACCCACTGCAAGCTCGCGCTCGTGATCCGCCAGGAGAAGGGCGGAGTGCTCCGGCACTACAGCCACATCGGGACGGGCAACTACAACCCCAAGACGAGCCGCATCTACGAGGACCTGGGGCTCCTCACCGCGGACGACGTCGTGGGCAAGGACCTCACGCGGCTGTTCAACGAGCTGTCGGGCTACGGCATCGAGAAGAAGTTCAAGCGCCTGCTCGTCGCGCCGCTGCACCTGCGGAAGGGCCTGCTGAAGCGCATCGCCGTGGAGACGCAGAACGCCCTCGACGGGAAGCCCAGCGGGATCCGGATCAAGGTCAACTCCATCGTCGACGAGAAGATCATCGACGCGCTCTACCGGGCGAGCAACGCGGGCGTGCCCGTGCAGGTCTGGGTGCGCGGCATCTGCTCGCTCACCCCGGGTCAGCCGGGCCTCAGCGAGAACATCGAGGTGCGGTCGATCCTCGGCCGGTACCTCGAGCACTCGCGCGTGTTCTCCTTCGTCAACGGCGGCGACCAGGCCACGTACATCGGCAGCGCCGACATGATGCACCGCAACCTCGACCGCCGCGTCGAGGCGCTCGTCCGGCTCGTCCATCCCCCGCACCTGCAGGAGATCGAGGACCTCTTCGACCGCGCCATGGCCGACACGACGTCGGCGTGGGTGCTCGACTCCGCCGGGGAGTGGACCCGCCGCAACAAGGCCGAGGACGGCACGACGCTGGAGGACCTGCAGACCGCGGTCATGGGCATCGTGGCCAAGCGCAAGCGCCGCGTGCTCCGCTGAGCGCGGCTGCGCCGGGCGGTCGGACTGCCGCCGACCCGGCTAGCGTGGGGGGCGTGAGAAGCGCCCCCTTCGTCCTCGCCGCCGGCGCCGTCGTCTGGCGCGTCGTCGAGGGGCGGATCCGGGTCCTCATCATCCACCGCACCCGCCGCCGCGACACGTCGCTGCCCAAGGGCAAGGTGGATCCCGGTGAGACGCTGCCGCAGACCGCCGTCCGCGAGGTGCACGAGGAGACCGGCCTCCGGATCGCGCTCGGCGTGCCGCTCGGCGCCATCGAGTACGGCATCTCGGGCGGGCGCCGCAAGTCGGTGAGCTACTGGGCCGCCGAGGCCACGGAGGCCGTCGTCGAGGCGGGCCGCTTCGAGCCGGACCACGAGGTGGAGAGCATCGAGTGGGTGTCGATCCCCAACGCGCGCAAGCGCCTCGACTACCCGGGCGAGATCGACATCCTCGACCTGTTCGCGGGACTCGTGGAGACCGGGTCGCACCGCTCGTTCGCGCTCATCGCGCTGCGGCACGGCCACGCCGTGCAGCCCTACGAGTGGGACGGGCCGGACGCGTCCCGCCCGCTCAGCGCGCGCGGCCAGGGCGAGGCGCGGTCCATCGTCCCGACGCTCGCCGCGTTCGGGCCGCGCGTCATCACGAGCAGCACCGCGGAGCGCTGCCTGCAGACGGTCGCGCCGCTCGCCGAGGAGCTCGGCCGGCGGGTGAAGGAGGACACGGGCATCAGCCAGGACGCCTACGAGACCGACGGCGGGTCCGTGCGGGAGACCGTCGCGAAGCGCGTGCGGAAGGCGCGGAGCGCCGTGCTCTGCAGCCACAGCCCGGTGCTGCCCGAGATCCTGCACGAGATCGCGCTCGCCACGGAGACGCCCCGCGCGAGCCGCATGCCGCGCGCCGGGATGCTGTCGCCCGCCGAGTTCTCGGTCGTGCACCTGTCGGCGTCCGACCCGGAGGCGGGGATCCTCGCCGTGGAGACCTACGGGCCGTCCGCCTGACCGCACACGCCGCTGGAGGCGACGTCCGCACGGTGCCCGACCGACAACTGTCCGCCCGTCCGGCTGGGCCCGTGCCGATCCGCGCGGTCTGTTCACCTTCCGTTCACCGATATCGGCCGATCCGGACAAGAGCCCGACATAGCGTCTCCGAGGGGCTCGCACCGGCCCCCTCACAGCACGAAATACCCGGAAGGCTCCATCACGTGAAGATCTCGCGTCTCGGCAGCGCAGCAGCGCTCGCCGCCGTCACCGCCCTCGCCCTCTCCTCCTGCGCGGCCAACGAGGCCCCCGCCGAGGGTGGCGCCGGCGATCCGTCCGCCTCCACGCTCGAGGGCACGCTCAACGGCATCGGCGCCTCCTCGCAGGGCTCCGCCCAGGAGGCCTGGATCGCCGCGTTCCAGACCGCCAACTCCGGCGTGACGCTCAACTACTCCCCCGACGGCTCCGGCGCCGGTCGCGAGGCCTTCATGGCCGGCGGCCAGAACGCGAACTTCGCCGGCTCGGACCGCGCGCTGAAGACCGAGGAGCTCGAGGGCACCTTCGGCCAGTGCGCCGACGGCACCAAGCCGATCGACATCCCCGCGTACATCTCCCCCATCGCCATGATCTTCCAGATCGACGGCGTCGACGAGCTGAACCTCGACCCGGCCACCGCCGCGGGCATCTTCAAGGGCACCATCACGAAGTGGAACGACCCGGCCATCGCCGCGCTCAACCCCGACGCCACGATGCCCGACGCCGCGATCACCGCCGTGCACCGCTCGGACGACTCGGGCACCACCGAGAACTTCGCGAAGTACCTCAACACCACGGCCGAGACCGTCTGGGACGCGGAGCCCGCGGGCGTCTGGCCCTACGAGGGCGGCGAGGCTGCCCAGGGCACCTCCGGCGTCGTCGACGCCGTCACCGGCGGCACCAACGTCATCGGCTACGCGGACGCGTCGCGCGCCGGCGAGCTGGGCACCGCCAAGATCAAGGTCGGCGAGGAGTTCGTCGGCTTCTCCCCCGAGGCGGCCGCGGCCGTCGTCGAGGCGTCGCCCGAGGCCGAGGGCCGCGAGGAGAACGACGTGGTCTTCGACCTCGACTACTCCACCACCGAGGCGGGCGTCTACCCGATCGTCCTGGT
Source organism: Clavibacter sp. B3I6 (assembly GCF_030816895.1). Taxonomy (NCBI): domain Bacteria; kingdom Bacillati; phylum Actinomycetota; class Actinomycetes; order Micrococcales; family Microbacteriaceae; genus Clavibacter; species Clavibacter sp. B3I6. The sequence goes on along the minus strand of NZ_JAUSYL010000001.1, from coordinate 2,685,342 downwards.
CAGCTACCTCATCGCCTGCCAGGAGTACCAGGACCCCGCCGTCGGCGAGCTCGTCAAGGCCTACCTCGGCTACGTGACCAGCACCGAGGGCCAGACGGTCGCCGCCGACGAGGCCGGCGCCGCGCCGCTCTCCGAGACGGTCGCCGCGCAGGTCAAGACCGCGGTCGAGTCCATCAAGTAGCACCCGCTGTCCGCCCCCTGATCCGCGTCCGCGCGGGTCAGGGGGCGCTCCCACGGGCGGCCCGCCGCTCCCAGCTCCACCATCTCGACGTAGGGATCCCGACCCATGACGACCGCCGCCCCGCAGCCTCCCGAGGCTCCCGAGTCCGACAGGCCGCGCGACGCGGCCGTCGCTCCCCGCAGCTCCCAGGACGTGAAGGCCAAGGCCCGCCTGGCCGACCGCGTCTTCTCCGGCCTGTCCTCCGGCTCCGGCACGCTGATCCTGGTGATCCTCGCGGCCGTCGCGCTCTTCCTCGTCGTCCAGAGCATCCCGGCCCTCACCGCACCGCCCGCCGAGGTGTCCGGCGGCGGCGGGTTCTGGGGCTTCGTCGGGCCGCTGATGTTCGGCACCGTGTACGCCGCCGCGCTCGCCATGGTCATGGCCGTCCCGGTCGCCGTCGGCATCGCGCTGTTCATCTCGCACTACGCGCCCCGCCGCCTGGCGCAGGGCCTCGGCTACATCATCGACCTGCTCGCCGCCGTGCCGTCCGTGGTCTTCGGCCTCTGGGGCATCACGGTCCTCGCGCGCTTCCTGCAGCCGTTCTACGCGTTCCTCACGGACACGTTCGGCTGGTTCCCGCTCTTCGCCGGCCCCGTCTCGGGCACCGGCCGCACGATCTTCACGGTCGCGGTCGTCCTCGCCGTCATGATCCTGCCGATCGTCACCGCGCTCTGCCGCGAGGTCTTCCTCCAGACCCCGAAGCTGCACGAGGAGGCGGCGCTCGCCCTCGGCGCCACGCGCTGGGAGATGATCCAGACGGCCGTGCTGCCCTTCGGCCGCCCCGGGATCATCTCGGCCTCGATGCTCGGCCTCGGTCGCGCGCTCGGCGAGACGATGGCGGTCGCGATCGTCCTCTCCCCCGCCGCGGTCGTGAACTTCGCCTGGTTCCAGTCGACGAACTCGAACACGGTGGCCGCGAACATCGCGCTGAGCTTCCCCGAGGCGTACGGCCTCAAGATCAACGAGCTGATCGCCTCGGGCCTCATGCTCTTCATCATCACGCTGGCCGTGAACATGCTGGCCCGCTACATCATCAGCCGCCGCAAGGCCTTCTCCGGAGCGAACTAATGGCGACGACAGCCCCCTCCCGCACGCGGCCCGTCGCGAGCACGCTGCCCAACTCCCTCACCGCCGGCAAGCTGCACCGCTTCACGGCCCCCGCGATCTTCCTCGCGTCGTGGCTCGTCATGGCCGTCATCTTCCTGGTGCTCGTGCTCTCGGGCGCCGCGGAGAGCTTCAACATCGTGGGCACCGCCGTCTTCGGCACGCTCCTGTTCGGGGTCGCCCTCTTCTTCATCTCGCTCGCCGTGGAGGGCGAGCGGAAGGCGAAGGACCGCGTCATCACGATCCTCGTGACGGTCGCGTTCGTGCTCGCCCTCATCCCGCTCATCTCGCTCGTCCTCACCGCCGTGACGAACGGCTCCGCCCGCTTCGACCCACTGTTCTTCAACTCGAGCCTCCGCAACGTGGTGGGCGCGGGCGGCGGCGGGCTCCACGCGATCATGGGCACGCTGATCATCACGGCCATCGCCGCGGTCATCTCCATCCCCGTGGGCCTCATGTCGGCCATCTACCTGGTCGAGTACGGCCGCGGCCGCCTGGCCCGCGCCATCACCTTCTTCGTCGACGTGATGACGGGCATCCCCTCCATCGTCGCGGGCCTCTTCGCCTACGCGCTGCTCGTGCTGTTCCTCGGCCCGGGCGTCCGCATGGGCTTCGGCGGCGCGCTCGCGCTCGCGGTGCTGATGATCCCCGTGGTCGTCCGCAGCGCCGAGGAGATGCTCAAGCTGGTGCCGAACGAGCTCCGCGAGGCCTCCTACGCGCTGGGCGTCCCGAAGTGGCTCACGATCGTGAAGATCGTGCTGCCGACGTCGCTCGCCGGCATCGTGACGGGCGTCATGCTCGCCATCGCCCGCGTCATCGGCGAGACCGCGCCGCTGCTCATCGTGGCCGGCTTCACGCAGGGGATGAACTACAACCCCTTCAAGGACCAGATGATGACCCTGCCGGTGTTCGTCTTCCGCCAGTACGCCGACCAGGGCGCGGACGCCGCGGCCTACGTCGACCGGGCGTGGACGGGTGCGCTCGTGCTCATCCTCATCGTCATGGCGCTCAACGTCATCGCGCGCCTCATCGCGCGCCTCTTCGCCCCCAAGCTCGGCCGCTAGCGCCCGCTCCCCCGGCCCACGAACCCGAACGGTTAGGAAACCCTTGTCCAAGAGCATCGAAGTCAACGACCTGAACGTCTACTACGGCAAGTTCAAGGCGGTCGAGGACGTCAACCTGCGGATCGAGCCCCGCACCGTCACCGCCTTCATCGGCCCGTCCGGCTGCGGCAAGTCGACCTTCCTCCGCACGCTCAACCGCATGCACGAGGTCATCCCCGGCGCGTACGTGGAGGGCGAGGTCCTCGTCGACGGCAACGACCTGTACGGCCCGGGCGTGGACCCGGTGCTCGTGCGCCGCCAGGTCGGCATGGTCTTCCAGCGGCCGAACCCGTTCCCCACGATGTCGATCCGCGACAACGTGCTCGCGGGCGTGAAGCTGAACAACCGCAAGATCTCCAAGGGCGACGCGGACGCGCTCGTCGAGCAGTCGCTCATGGGCGCCAACCTCTGGAACGAGGTGAAGGACCGCCTGGCGCTGCCGGGCTCGGGCCTGTCCGGCGGCCAGCAGCAGCGCCTCTGCATCGCCCGCGCCATCGCCGTGCAGCCCGACGTGGTCCTCATGGACGAGCCGTGCTCCGCGCTCGACCCGATCTCCACGCTCGCCATCGAGGACCTCATCGAGGAGCTCAAGGCGCAGTACACGATCGTCATCGTGACCCACAACATGCAGCAGGCCAGCCGCGTCTCGGACCGCACCGCGTTCTTCAACATCGCGGGCACCGGCAAGCCGGGCAAGCTCATCGAGTACGACGACACCACCACGATGTTCTCCAAGCCCAGCGTGCAGGCGACCGAGGACTACGTGAGCGGCCGCTTCGGCTGATCCCCCGCCCGCACATGACGACGGCCCCGTATCCCCTGGAGGATGCGGGGCCGTCGTCATGTGCGGGCCGTCGGGCCGATCAGGTGCTGGTGACCGCCACGATGGGCTCGGTGGTGGGCTGCTCGGATCCGCCCTCGGGCTCGACCGTGATGGCCACGGTGTCGCCCGGCGTGTACGCGCCCTCGAGGACAGCGTGGCCGGCGCCGTCCTCGGACGGCATGACGCCGGCCGAGACGGGGCCGGACTGGCCGACGTACCAGAGCTGCAGGACGCGGCCCGCGGGCAGCGGCGACGCGTCGTTGAGCACGACGGCCGTCTTCGCCTCGGATGCCGAGAAGTAGACGGTGGCGGTTCCCCCGCCGACGACGTCGCGCTTGTCGATGACCACGTCGGACGCGGTCGTGACCCGCTCGTACGCCGAGGCGACGGGGGCCTGCGAGGTGCCGGGGCCGCCCACGTTCGTGCCGACGACCACGCCGCCGACGACGATCACGACGGCGGCAGCGGCCACGCCGATGAGGGCGCCCGGCTTGCGGAACCAGCGCTCGGAGGCGCGGGCGGATGCGGATCCGAGGCGCTCGCGAGGCGCGCTCGCGTCCGGCGTGGACGGTGCGGCGGCGACCCGCGCGGCAGGGCGGAGCTCGGTGACCGGCGCCGGCTGCCGCTCCTCGTCCGGCACGGCGGCCGGGACGTGGAGGGGCGGGAGCTGCGGCGTGGCGTCGAGCATGGCCATGAGGTCGGACTTGAGGCGCGGCGACGGGGTCACCGGCTCGGTCGTCCAGGCGAGGTCGGCCGCGGTGGCCCGCAGCTCCTCGACCTCGGCGCGGAGGGCCGGGTCGCGCTCGAGGAGGGCCTCGAAATCGGCCGCCTCGTCCGCGTCCACGGCGCCGAGCGCGTACGCCGCGGTGAGGGTGCGGAGGTCGTCGTCGGCGGTCATGATGCGACCCCCATCTCGTCGCGCAGGCGGATCATGCCGTCGCGCAGACGCGTCTTCACGGTGCCGATGGGCACGTCGAGCATGGAGGCGACCTCGCTGTGGCTGTAGCCGCCGTAGTACGCGAGGGAGACGGCTTGGCGCTGGATCTCGGTGAGCTTCGTCATCGCCTTCTTCACCCTCTCGTGCTCGATGCTGATCTCGACGGTCTCGGAGACCTGGTCGTAGCCGTTCTCGTGATCCCGGATGCCGATGCGGACATCGCGGTCACGGCTCGACTGGGAGGCGCGCACGCGGTCGACCGCGCGGCGGTGGGCCATGGTGAGGACCCACGTGGTCGCTGCGCCCTTGGCGGGGTCGAAGCGGGAAGCGGACTGCCAGATCTCGAGGAAGATCTCCTGCGTGACCTCCTCCGACTGCGCGTGGTCGACGAGCAGTCGTCGGACGAGGCCGAGGACGCGGGGGGCGAGCTGGTCGTAGAGCTCCGAGAAGGCACGCCGGTCGCCCTGGGCGACGCGGCCGAGGAGGGCTTCCTTCGACTCGGGGTCCGCCGGCCCTGGCAGGTCGGGACGCTCGATCGATGAAGGCACGAGCCCCAGCATCCCAGACCCACGTGCGTTCCGCATGCAGGCAGGGCGGGGCCCGGCGTGCTGGGGTCGTGCAGCGGGGAGGTCATCTGGTGCTTCCGGTCGTGGTTCGGGCGATGGACGTCGGTCGGGGGTGCGTCGCCCCGCATCGGCCGGGCCCCGCATGCGGGACATCTGGGATGGCCGGACGGCCTGCCACGCGGCAGGATCCGACCGATGCGGGTCGCACCCTCGCGGGTGACGGGTGCGAGGCGGGTGACCGCCTCACCATGACTCTTCGGCGCGGGCGACGGCGCGGATTGGTCACAGGGCACGCGGATGAGGACCCGGCCGCACGCCGGTCGCGGCGGCCGCTCGCATGGGGGCCGGCCCTCCGGCGAGGAGGGGGAAGAGGGAAGCCGGGCCGCAGAACGCCTCTCGGCGCGAGGCCGCTCGGAGCGGCGAATATTGGAGCCCGGGGTTACTGCGGCCCGACCTCGTCCACTGTAACCGAGTCCGCGCGGGCTGTCGTCCCCGGGCATCGCGCTCACAGCGAACGGGGCGGATCCGCGGTGCGGGACGGGCCGGAGGGCGGGCCGGGGCGGTGACCGTGGCCGCGGCGGGTCAGTCGAGCCGGTCGCTCCGCCAGAGCCGGGCGCACTGCACGAGGTCGGCCGCCATCTGCGAGAGGCGGAGGGCGCGGGTGGTGAGGTCGCCGGCGCGCTCGGGCGACGCCGTCGCGTCGAGGTCGTCCGCGACGCTCGTGGCGCCGAGCGCGGCCAGGCGGCTGAACGCGCCCGCGCGGTCGAGGGCGACGGCGAAGTCGCCCGTGAAGAGGCCGCGGAGGATGCTGTCGGCGAGGTCCATGATCTCCGCGGGACCCGTCGGGGCGGTGGCGCCGGCGACGACCTGGTCGATGGTCGTGGCCACCTCGGTGCCGCGCTGGTACAGCAGGCTGATGCCGTCGGGATCCTGGCGGATGAGGGCGCGCATCAGGTAGAGCCGCCAGAGCGCTCCCGGCAGGCTCCTCGGGCTCGCGCGCGACCAGAGCTCGGCGACCGCGTCGATCCCGTGCTCGTCGGTGTAGGCGATGAGGCGCTCGACGACGGCGGGGTCGGGATCGGCGCGCACGCGCGCGAGCAGGGCCGACGCGGTCTCGTGGGCCACGCGGCTGATCGTGGCGGGGTCCTCGCCGCCGAGCATGCTCTCGAACTTGGACCCGGAGAACTTGGTGGGCTTGTGATATTCGCCGGACATCCCGGCAAGCGTACGCCGCGACCGGCCGCGGTCGCCGGATGATCGACCGGCGGGCACCCGGGACGCGCACGTAGGGTGGTGCGCATGAAGCGCTTCGTCCTCGGCCTGGTGGCCCTCTGGCTGGTCCTGGTCGTCGTCGGCTTCGTCGTGAAGGCGCTGGCGTGGCTCGTCGGCGTCGGGATCTTCCTCGTGGTGGTGACGCTGGTCGCCGGCGCCCTCGTGCGCCGCGGCTCCTCGCGCGACGTCGACCGGCTCTGATCGCGCATCCGCCGTCCCGTAGCATCGGGGACGCGGGCCTCTAGCTCAGTTGGTAGAGCAAGGGACTTTTAATCCCTGGGTCGTCGGTTCGAGCCCGACGGGGCCCACTTCCGCGCTCCGCGTCCGGAGCGTCGCCGTGCCGCGAGGCGGTGCGATGCTGGAGCGCATGAGCATGCAGGCCGACGAACTCGTGATCGCGATGCTGACCGCCGAGGAGACGAGCGAGCGGTACGACCTGCTGAGGACCGCGCTCGAGGAGCACGACGACCGGGGCGTGCAGTACCTGTCCGGGGTCGTCGGGCGGCTGCTCGCCTACATCGACGGGCTGCGCGAGCCCGAGGAGAACCGGATCGCGCTGGAGCAGTACACGCGGCGCGTGGCCCTGCAGTGGGCGCAGGAGGACGAGGGCTAGGAGCCGGTCGCGCGGATCCCCCAGCTGAGCGTCCACTCCTCGCCGGGCTCCAGCCGGCGCACGCCGACGCCCGAGTTGAAGGCGTCAGCCGGCGCGGTCATCGGCTCGATGGCGACGGCCTGGCGCCCGTGGGTCGGGAACTCGCGCGGCGTGTACACCTGCAGGAAGCGGAAGGACGCGTCGGCCCAGAGCTCCACGCCGCGGCCGTCGGGCGCGGTGAGGCCGTGGCGGCTGGTGCCGTCGACCACGTGCACGTCGCCGTAGCCCGTGTTGAGGTCGAGGTCGCCGACGACGCGGCCCTCGCGGAGGTCCTCGTCGGCGCCGTCGACGGGGTGGTCGGCGACGGGGATCAGCGCGTCGTCGACCTCGGACCACGTGTCGGCGCGGACGGTGAGGGTGAGCTCGGACGACGGCACGCCGCCGATCGCGAGGTAGGGGTGCGCGCCGACCGCGACGGGCGCGGGCGCCTCCGAGTCGTTGCGGATCCGGTGCGTGACGACGAGGCCGTCGTCGGCGAGCCGGTACGTGACGGAGGTGTCGAGGAGGAACGGGTAGCCGTGCTGCGGGAAGACGGTGGCCGAGAGGGTCACGCGGTCGTCGGCCCGGTCGGACGCGGTGTAGCCCGTGTTGCGGAGGAGCCCGTGCGAGGCGTTGCCGAGCGAGGGCTCGGAGACGTCGAGCGGCTGCGCCTTCCCGTCGAGCTCGTAGCGGGCGCCGCGGATGCGGTTCGGCCAGGGCACGAGCACCATGCCGGCGCCCATGGGCGCCACGAGGTCCTCGCCGTAGGGCTCGACGAGGTCGACGCCGTCGAGGGTCAGGCCGCGGACGGCGGCCGCGAGCTGCACGACGGTGGCGCGGAGCTCACCGGACGGGCCGGCGTGGACGAGGTGGTGCTGCTCTCCGGTGACGGGTCTCATGGGATCCACGTTACGACCGTCCGACGCCCGGCGACCGGCCGGCCTGGACGATCCGGAGGCCCGCGTCGCGGAGCCGGGCGAGCTCGTGCAGGTCCGCGCCGTCGTCGGTGAGGAGCGTGTCGACGAGGTCGAGCGGTGCCACCGACCCCAGGTGCGTGCGGCCGAGCTTCGCGGCGTCCGCGACGACCACCGTGCGGGCGCTCGCGTCGACCATCCGCCGCTTCACCTCCGCCTCGGGGAGGTTGACGTTCGTCACGCCCCGGTCGACGTCGACGCCGTTGCAGCCGATGAACGCGACGTCGGGGTGCAGCCGGTCGAGCACGACCGAGGCGAGCGGATCCACGAGGCTGTGCTGCAGGGCCCGGAGCGTGCCGCCCGTGACGACGACGGTGAAGCGGGGCATGGCGCGCTCGAGCTCCAGCGCGAGGGTGAGCCCGTTCGTGATCACCGTGACGTCGACGAGGTCCTCGCGCGCCACGAGCGCCCGGGCCACCTGGAGCGTCGTGCTGCCGACGTCGAGCAGGACGCTCTGCCCGCTCTCGACGAGGTCGGCGGCGGCCCGCCCGATGGCGCGCTTGGCGTCGGCCGCGGACTCGAGCGTGACCTCGAGGCTCTGCTCGCGGGCGCCGAGGCCGGAGCGGAGGACGGCGCCGCCGTGCACGCGCTGCACCGCGGCGGAGTCGGCGAGCGCGTCGAGGTCGGCGCGGATCGTGACGGCGGAGACGCCCGCGTCGGCCGCGAGCTCGGCGACGGTCGCGAAGCCGCGGTCGGCGAGCGCCGCGAGGATCCGGGAGCGGCGGGTCGCCGCGGGGACGGATGCGGTGTCGTCGGCCATGCCGCGAGCCTCCCGCACGGGGTTGCCGGAACGCAAGCCGGCCTTTCGCGAGCGCAGATCCCGGCCGCGGGAGCCCGTAGGATCGGGGGATCATGCATGCCGACCAGACCGTCACGACGTCGCCGTCCGGGATCACGCAGCGCCGCACGCTGCTCTCCGACGGCCGCGAGCTCGTCTACTTCGACGACGCCGACACGACCCTGCCGCCCGAGCGGGCCGTCGACGCCCGCCCCGCCGCGCCCCGCCCGCCCACCGCGACGATGCGGCAGGACGTGCTCACGGGCGAGTGGGTGTCCATCGCGGCCGCGCGCCAGAACCGCGCGCACCTGCCGCCGGCGGAGCTGGATCCCCTCGCCCCGGCGAGCGCGACCAACCCGTCCGAGATCCCGAGCATGTACGACGTCGCGGTCTTCGAGAACAAGTCGCCGTCCTTCGGCCCGGCGCTCGCGGACACCGCGGGCGTCGACGCCCCCGTCGACGACGACGACCTCACCTCCGTCGGCGTCGAGCGCACCCGCACCTCGGTCGGCCGCTGCGAGGTCGTCTGCTTCAGCCCCGAGCACACCGGCTCGTTCAGCGGCCTCACGCCGTCGCGCGCCCGCACCGTGGTGGAGGCGTGGGCCGAGCGCACGCGCGCCCTCTCCGCGATGCCCGGCATCCGCCAGGTGTTCCCGTTCGAGAACCGCGGCGAGGCCATCGGCGTCACGCTGCACCACCCGCATGGGCAGATCTACTCGTACCCCTACGTCACGCCGCGCACGCGCCGCCTCGTCGAGTCGATCGAGCGGTTCGGGCCGGGCCTGTTCCACCGCATCCTCGAGACCGAGCAGGCGTCCGAGCGCGTCGTGCTCCGCGGCGAGCACTTCACCGCGTTCGTGCCGTTCGCGGCGCGCTGGCCCGTGGAGGTGCACATGCTCCCCCACCGGCACGTGCCCGACCTCGCCGAGACGACCGACGCCGAGCGCGACGAGCTCGCCGCGATGTACCTGAAGCTGCTGCAGGGCATGGACCGGCTCTACGACACCCCCACGCCCTACATCGCCGCCTGGCACCAGGCGCCCGTGGACGCGCACCGGGACGAGATCCGCCTGATGCTGCAGATCACCTCGCCGCGTCGCGCGGCCGACAAGCTCAAGTTCCTGGCCGGATCCGAGGCGGCCATGGGCGCCTGGATCGGCGACGTGCCGCCCGAGAAGGCGGCCGAGATGATCCGGAAGGCAGTGGAGGACGCATGACCGACATCCGAGACGACGTGCGCGAGGGATTCCGCCAGCGCTTCGACCGCGAGCCGCACGGCGTGTGGTCCGCGCCCGGGCGCGTGAACCTCATCGGCGAGCACACCGACTACAACCAGGGCTTCGTGTTCCCGTTCGCGATCGACCGCCGCACGGTCATCGCGCTCGCGCCACGGGACGACGACCGGATCCGCCTGGCGAGCTCGTTCTCCGAGGAGGTCGTGGAGGCGCGCCTCGCCGACCTCACCGGTGAGCGCATCGCCGGCTGGCAGGCCTACCCGCTGGGCGTCGCGTGGGCCCTCGGGCAGCGCGGGGCCGACCTCGCCGCCGTGCCCGGCTTCGACGTGTTCATCGACAGCGACGTGCCGGTGGGCGCGGGCCTCTCCTCGTCGGCCGCGCTCGAGGGATCCGTCGCGCTCGCGCTCGACGACATCTGGCGCCTCGGCCTCGACCGGCCCACCCTCGCCGCCGTGGGGCAGCTGGCCGAGAACGAGATCGTGGGCGCTCCGACCGGGATCATGGACCAGTCCGCGAGCCTCCTCGGCCGCCAGGACGCGGGCGTGTTCCTCGACTGCCGCTCGCTCGACGCGGAGGTCATCCCGCTCGGGCTCGAGGCCGCGGGCCTCACCATCGCCGTGATCGACACGCACGTGGCCCACGCGCACGCGGACGGCGGCTACCGCGCACGCCGCGAGTCGTGCGAGACGGGCGCGCGCCTGATGGGCGTCGCGTCCCTCCGCGACCTGTCCGTGGACGACCTGGTGCGCGCCCGCGAGGTGCTCGACGACGAGACGTTCCGCCGCGTGCGGCACATCGTCACCGAGAACCAGCGCGTGCTCGACACCGTGCGCGCGCTCCGCGAGGAGGGCCCGCGCGCCATCGGCGAGCTGCTCGACGCGAGCCACCGCTCCATGCGCGACGACTTCGAGATCAGCGTCCCCGAGCTCGACCTCGCGGTCGAGGTGGCGCAGAACGAGGGCGCGATCGGCGCGCGCATGACCGGCGGCGGCTTCGGCGGATCGGCCATCGCGCTGATCGACGTCGACTCCCTGTCGCGCCTCCAGGTGGCCATCGACGGCGCCTTCGCGGAGCACGGCTACACGGGCCCGACCGTCTTCACGGTCACGCCGTCGGACGGGGCGACGGCGGAGCAGTAGGGCGCGGGGCGCTCCCGCGGCGCCGCCCCTAGGCTCGGGCGCATGCGACGACGGCCGGGCCTGACCGAGATCGCGGACGACCGGGACGACGCCCTGCGGGACGTCGCGCGGGCGCTGTCCGCGTGGACCCCGGCGTCGACCCACCCGGGCGGCTTCGCGTGGGAGGCCGCCACCGGGCAGCTGCCCGCGCGGATCGCCGTGGTCCGCGACGGCGCCGGCGCGGTGATCGGCTGGGCCGCCTCCTCGCCGGACGACGCGCGCGTCGAGTGCGCGCCCGGCGACGACGCGACCACCGACCTGCTGGCGGCCTGGCTCCTCGACGCGGCCGGCGGCGCGTCCGTCAGCGTCGCCGTCCACCGCGGGCAGGCGCGGCTGCGCGGGATCCTCGCGGACCGCGGCTTCGTCGACGAGGCGATCCCGCTCGCCGGGCTCCGGCACGCGGCCCGCGACACCGGGGCGCGGGCGCCCGCCGGGTACCGGATCCGGCCGGTCGCGGACGGCGAGGAGCCGGCGAGGGTCGACGCGCACCGCCGCGCCTGGAAGCCGGTCGACCTGCCCTTCACCGACGGATCCGGCGACGGCATCGACCCGGCCGCCGAGAGCCGCTTCGACGCCCACGCCTACGCCGCCATGCGCCGCGCTCCCGTCTACCGGCGCGACCTCGACCTCGTGATCGAGGCCCCGGACGGCTCGCTCGCCGGCACCTGCACGGCCTGGCTCGACCCGACGAGCGGCTGGACGGAGCTCGAGCCGCTCGGCATCGTGCCCGAGCACCGGCGGCGGGGGCTGGCCGGGATCCTCGCGCTCGACGTCTGCCGCCGGGTCGCCGAGCTCGGCGGCCGCGAGGTGCTCATCAACGCCTCCCCGCTGCCGTACTACCGCGCGCCCTGGGACGCCTACGTCGCGGTCGGCTTCGCGCCCCTGGACCGGGGCACGCGGATGCGCCCGCGGCCTACCCTGGCGGCATGACCGTCGACCCCCAGGCCACCGTCCGCGCGCTCCCCGGGTCGCCCGCGCCCGGCATCGCCCCCGACGCCCTCGTGGCCGCCGGTGCGCGCATCGTGGGGCGGGTGACGCTGGGCGCCGGATCCAGCGTGTGGTTCAACGCCGTGCTGCGCGCCGAGGCCGCGGACATCGTGATCGGCGCGGGCTCCAACCTGCAGGACAACGTGAGCTGCCACGTCGACGCCGGCTTCCCGCTCACCGTCGGCACGGGCGTGAGCGTCGGCCACAACGCGGTGCTGCACGGCTGCACCGTCGAGGACGACTGCATCGTCGGCATGTCGGCCACCGTGATGAACGGCGCGATCGTCGGCCGGGAGTCGCTCCTCGCGGGCGGCACCGTCGTGCTCGAGGGGCAGGTGATCCCGCCGCGCTCGCTGGTCGCGGGCGTGCCCGGGAAGGTGCGGCGCGAGCTCACCGACGAGGAGGTGACGGGGCTCCGCGCGAACGCCGCGCACTACGTGGAGAACGCGCGGCTGCACGCGGGGACGATCCCGATGCCGGCCGTGCTCCTCGCCGCCTCGACCGACGCCGGACGCGAGGAGGGGACGGCCTGACCGGCCGTCCCCTCCTCGATCCGCGCCGCGCGACCGCGGCGAGCGCCGTCAGCCGCGCAGCTCGGCGGCCAGGCGCGCGTCGCGCTCGGCGGCCAGCACCACGTTGACGAGCAGCATCGCGCGCGTCATCGGGCCGACGCCGCGCGGGTTCGGCGACAGGTGCCCGGCGACCTCGGCGACGGCCGGGTCGACGTCGCCCGTGAGGCGGGCCTTGCCGGTCTCGGGATCGACGACGCGCGTGATCCCGACGTCGAGCACCGCGGCGCCCGGCTTCACCCACCCGGGCTGGATCAGGTGCGCGACGCCCACGGCCGCGACCACGATGTCCGCCCGGCGGACCTCCTGCTCGAGGTCGCGCGTGCGCGAGTGCGTGAGCGTCACGGTGGCGTCGAGGCCCTTGCGCGTGAGCAGCAGGCCGAGCGGCCGCCCGACCGTGAGGCCGCGGCCGACGACGACCACGTGCTGGCCGGCGATCGGCACGTCGTACCGCTGGAGCATCTCGACGATGCCGGCGGGCGTGCACGGCAGCGGCGAGGTCAGCTCCCCCTGGACGCCGAGCACGAGGCGCCCCAGGTTCGTCGGGTGCAGGCCGTCCGCGTCCTTCGACGGGTCGATGAGCTCGAGCATCGCGTTCTCGTCGATGCCCGCCGGGAGCGGCAGCTGCACGATGTAGCCGGTGACGGCCGGGTCCGAGTTGAGGCGCTCGATCGCCTGGCGCACGTCGGCCTCGCTCGCGTCGGCGGGGAGGTCGACGCGGATGGACTCGATGCCCACCTCGGCGCAGTCGCGGTGCTTGCCCGCGACGTACGAGCGGGATCCCGGGTCGTCGCCCACGAGGAGCGTGCCGAGGCCGGGGACGAGCCCCTGCTCCCGGAGCGCGCGGATCCGCACGGCCAGCTCGGACTTGACGGCCGACGCGGTCGCGACGCCGTCGAGCACGACCGCGGTCACTGGGTGAGGCCCTCGTAGAGCGGGAAGCCGTCGGTGAGCGTGAGCACGCGCGCGCGGAGGCTCGCCAGGTCGCTGCCGGGCTTCAGGGTCTCGGCGATGACGTCCGCCACCTCGGTGAACTCGGCCTCGCCGAAGCCGCGGGTCGCGAGCGCGGACGTGCCGATGCGGACGCCGGAGGTGACCATGGGCGGGCGCGGGTCGAACGGCACCGAGTTGCGGTTGACCGTGATGCCGACCTCGTGCAAGGCGTCCTCCGCCTGCTTGCCGTCGATCTCGGAGTGGCGGAGGTCCGCGAGCACGAGGTGCACGTCGGTGCCGCCGGTGAGCACGGAGACGCCCGCCTCGGTGGAGTCGGCGGCCATGAGGCGCTCGGCGAGGATCTGCGCGCCCTGGATGGTGCGGCGCTGGCGGTCCGCGAACTCCTCCGTGGCCGCGATCTTGAACGCCGTGGCCTTGGCGGCGATGACGTGCATGAGCGGCCCGCCCTGCTGGCCGGGGAAGACGGCCGAGTTGAGCTTCTTGGCGAGCGCGGTGTCGCGGCTGAGGATGACGCCGGACCGGGGACCCGCGAGGGTCTTGTGCACGGTGGAGGAGACGACGTCCGCGTACGGCACGGGCGAGGGGTGCACGCCGGCGGCCACGAGCCCGGCGAAGTGGGCCATGTCGACCCAGAGCTTGGCGCCGACCTCGTCCGCGATGGAGCGGAAGGCGGCGAAGTCGAGGTGGCGGGGGTAGGCCGACCAGCCCGCGATGATGACCTGCGGGCGGTGCTCGAGCGCCTTCTCGCGCACGACGTCCATGTCGATGAGGAAGGTGTCGGGGTCCACGCCGTACGCCGCGGCGTCGTAGAGCTTGCCCGAGAAGTTGAGCTTCATGCCGTGCGTGAGGTGGCCGCCGTGCGCGAGCTCGAGGCCGAGGATCGTGTCGCCCGGCTGCGCGATGGCGGCGAGGACGGCCGCGTTGGCCGTGGCGCCGGAGTGCGGCTGGACGTTGGCGAACTCGGCGCCGAAGAGGCTCTTCGCGCGGTCGATGGCGAGCTGCTCGGCCACGTCGACGAACTCGCAGCCGCCGTAGTAGCGGCGGCCCGGGTAGCCCTCGGCGTACTTGTTGGTGAGCACGGATCCCTGCGACTGCAGCACCGCGCGCGGCACGAAGTTCTCGCTCGCGATCATCTCGAGGGTGCCGCGCTGACGGCCGAGCTCCTGCTCGAGGACGGCCGCGATCTCGGGATCGACCTCGGAGAGGGGGGCGTTGAAGGACTGGTCGACGGGCATGGGACTCCTTGTGCACGGTGGACGAGCGGATGCGTCGTGGCCCAGGCGTACGGCCACCAACCGTGTGAGTCGCTCCCCGATGGTGACCCATCCGAACGCCAGTCGCGACGTCGTCGAGCCTACCCGGGCGGGCACGCCGACGCGAGGCGGCGCCGTCCTCCCGATGCCGCGCGGACGTCCGGCCGGACGCCCTCTGCGGAGCCCGCATGGCCGCCGAGCGAGGAAAAGCGGAGGGCACGAACGGATCGGCCGGTCACGGGCACCCCTCGCCCGTAGGATCGGAGGGTCGGGCGACGGTGCCCGCCGGATGCGGAGGAAGGACCGAGCATGGGGAGCACAGCGCTCACGACCGATCCCGCCACAGGCGGACACGACCGCGACGACGCGCGCCTCGACGACGCGGCGGCCCCCGCGGCACCCGCCGAAGCGCCCCCGCTCGACCGCGACGCCCTCGCCGCCGACCTCCGCCCGCTCCTCGGCGACGACGCCGACGCCCTGGCGGACGCCCTCGCCGCCGACCTCCGTGGCGTGCACGCGCGCCGCACCCCGCCCGCGTCCCTCGACCTCGACCGCCGCACCGGCGGCGTCTGCTACGTCGACCGCTACGCCGACGACCTCCGCGGCCTCGTGGCGCGGATCCCCGCCCTCCGCGACCTGGGGCTCACGCACCTGCAGGTCACGCCCGTCGCCGAGCGGGCGACCGACGACGACCCGGACGCCCTCCTCGCGCCGGGCGTGCGCGTGCGCGCGGGCCTCGGATCCGCCGACGACCTGGCCGCGCTCGTCGACGCGCTGCACGACGCCGGCCTCACGCTCGCCGTCGACCTCTCCCCCGCGGATCCCGACGCCTCGCCCGCCGACCGCGTCGGCGCCGCCATGCGCGAGGCGGCGGCCCTCGCCGCCGTGGGCGCGGACGTCGTGCGCGTGGACCCGGCCGCCGTCCTGGGCGACCGCCCCGACGCGGACCGCGCCGCCCTCCTCCGCGTCATCGGCGCCCTCGCCCGCCGCGTCGCCCCCGCCCTCGCGCTGGCCGTCGCCGCCGAGGCCGAGCCCCGCGGCGGCGCCGACCTCCTCGACGGCGACGCCGTGCGCCTCGCCGAGGACCCCGCGCTCACCGCCCTGGTCTGGGAGGCGCTCGCCACCCGGTCCGCGTCCCTCCTCTCCCGGGCCCTCGCGCGCCGCGGCGAGGCGCCCGCCGGATCCGCGTGGATCGCGCGCGTCCGCAGCCACGACGCGCTCCGCTGGGCCTTCGACGACGACGACGCGCGCGCCCCTCGGCATCGACCCCGACGAGCATCGCCGCTTCCTCGCCGACTACCACGTGGGCCGCTTCCCGGGCAGCCACGCGCGCGGCGTCTGGCACGCCGACGGCGCGGTCGCCGGCACCACGGCCTCCCTCGCGGGCCTCGAGCAGGACGACCCGGGCGCCGTGGAGCGGATCCTCCTCGCCCACTCCGTCGCGCTCAGCACGGGCGGCCTGCCGCTGATCGTGCTCGGCGACGAGGTCGGCCAGATCAACGACTACGGCTACGACGACGTCCCGGCCCACGCCGAGGACAGCCGCTGGGTCAACCGCCCGCTCTACCCCTTCGAGCGCTACGACCAGCGCGACGACCGCACCACGAGCACGGGGGTCATCCACGCGGGCGTCCGTCGCCTCGTGGCCGTCCGCCGCGCCACGCCCGCGCTCGGCGGCACGCGCGTCGTCGGCTTCGACGCCAAGGACCCGCGCATCCTCGGCTACCAGCGCCCGCACGAGGACGGCACGGTCCTCGTGCTCGCCAACCTCGGCGACGAGCCCGCGACGGTCTCCGCGGAGACGCTCGGCGGCTTCGCCGAGCACGCCGTCGACCTCGTGCGCGACGAGCGCCTCCGCCTGACGAAGGGCATCGTGCTCAGCCCGCGCACCTTCGTCTGGCTCCAGGCCGCTCACGACCCGGCGTGACACACTCACGGACACAGGCGGGGCGGCACGGAGGAACGGCATGAGCGACGAGGGACGCGGCACGGACGAGCCGCGCGAGGGCGCGCGCCCGACGGGGTTCGCCTGGCCCATGTGGGTCAACATCGGCTGGATCGCGCTCGGCGCGTGGCACGTGGTCGCCCCCGTCAATGACGCGTCCGGCTGGCTCGGCGCGTTCCAGATCTCCGTGGGCGCGTTCGGGATCCTCGCGTCCCGCCGTCGCGCCCGCCGCCTGGCCGAGGCGGAGGCCGACGCCCTGCCGCTCGCGCAGGCCACCCGCATGCCCGCCGACCCGGACGAGGATCCGGCCCGCCCGGGCGACGCGGCCGCCGCGCACGCGGAGATGGACGCCCGGCTCCGCGCGCTCGCCATGCAGCTGGAGCAGCCCGGCGACCCGACCGCGGATCCCGACAAGCCCGAGCCGCCGCACCAGCCCGGAGCCCGCGGTCGCGGCCGCCGGGGCCGCGCGCGGGTCCGCGGCGGCGACCTCGACGACGACGGCCTGCCGCCCGTCGCCCGCTGGTAGCGCGCGCGCTCAGCTCGCCCGTGCCACCCCGCGCGACATGATGGCCGACGTCAGCGCCTCGATGGACGCGCGCGGCCCCGCCGGGTTGTCGAGCAGCACGTAGTCCACCTCGTCGAGCTCCGGCAGGCCGAGCCGCGACGTGACCTTCACGAGATCGGTGGGGATCAGCGCCTGCGGCAGCACGGCGACGCCCATGCCGGCGCGCACCGCGGCGAGCACCCCGTTCACGTCGCGCGTGCTGCACGTGATCCGCCAGGTGCGCCCGGCGCGCTCGAGCGCGTCCATCGCCATCTGCCGGCTGATGCTCGGGGCGCGGTAGGCGATGAGCGGCACGCTCGCGCCCGGCTCCACCAGCGTGCGGTCGAGGCCGACCCACACCATCCGGTCGCGGCCCACGCGCCTGGCCGCCGGCTGCTCGTCGACCGCGGTCTTCGTGAGGATGAGGTCGAGCTGCCCGGCGAGCAGCCGCCGGTGCAGCGGCCCGCTCTGCGTGACCGTGAGCTCCAGCTCGATCTGCGGGTGCAGCTGCCGGAAGTGCCGGAGGATCCGCGGGAGCTGCGTGATCGCGAGGTCGTCGGCGGTGCCGAAGCGCAGGCGGCCGCTCACCGCGGATCCGCCGAAGTAGCTCTCCGCCACCTGGTGGGCCGCGAGGATCGTGCGCGCGAAGCCGGCCATCGCGTCACCCGCGTCGGTGAGCCGCATCGCGCGGGTGTCGCGCGCGACCAGCGTCCGGTCGACGGCCCGCTCGAGCCGCCGCACCTGCTGGCTCACGGTGGGCTGGCTGATGCCGAGCCGGGCGGCCGCCTGCGTGAAGCTCCGGGTGTCGGCGACCGCGAGGAACGTGGCGAGCAGGGTCGGGTCCAGCACGGCGGCCTCCGGTCATTCGATCACGTGATGACACTCATCATGTCGAGGCGGGATCCGAATGGGAAGCCCCGGAGTACCGTCGATCTCGGCCGTCCGCGGCCGCACCCATACGGAACCGATCCGCCCATACGCAACGCACACGCAGGATGAAGTGACCCCGCCCCCGAACGCCTTCCCCCCGACCGCCCCGCTCCCCGTCCAGACCGAGCGCCCGCCGTGGCGCCACACGCTCATCGCCCTGAGCGTGCCGAACTTCCGCCGGTTCACCGCGTCCAACGTGATCGCCATGACCTCGGGCTGGATGCAGCGCATCGCCCAGGACTGGCTCGTGCTCGAGCTCACCGGCAGCGTCACCGCCGTCGGCATCACGGTGGCGATGCAGTTCGCGCCCATGCTCCTCTTCGGCCTCCTCGGCGGCGTCATCGTCGACCGGTGCTCGAAGCGGATGCTGATGATGATCACGCAGGGCACGTACGCGCTGCTGAGCGCGCTGCTCGCCGTCCTCACCCTCTCGGGCGCGGTCGAGGCGTGGCACATCTTCGCCATCGCGTTCGCGACCGGGCTCGTGACGGTGATCGACAACCCGGCGCGCCAGGTGTTCGTGACGGAGATCGTCGGGCAGCAGCACCTGCGGAACGCGATCAGCGTCAACTCGTCGGTGTTCCAGCTCGGCGGCATGGTGGGCCCGGCGCTCAGCGGGATCCTGCTGCTCGCGGTCGGGGCCGGCTGGTCGTTCGCCATCAACGCGGTCGCGTGCGTCGTCGTGGTGCTCACGCTGTGGAGCCTGAGGACGCGGGACCTGATCCGCATCCCGCCCGCCCCGCGCCGCCGCGGCCAGCTCGCGGAGGGCCTCCGGTACGCGCGGTCGAAGCCGACCATCCTCTGGCCCGTCGTGCTCGTGGCCGTCTTCAGCGTCTTCGGGCTGACCATGCCCGTGCTCCTCGCGGCGTTCGCGAGCGAGGTCTACGACGTGGGCGCGGGCGGCTACGGCTTCTTCAACTCGATGGTCGCGATCGGCGCGCTCACGGGCGCGCTGCTCTCGACGCGGCGGGCGACCGTGCGGCTGCGGACCATCGTGGTCGGCGTCGGGATCACGGGCGTCCTGCAGGCCGTCGCGGGCCTCATGCCCGGCATCGCGCCGTTCGCGGCCGTGCTCGTCACGGTCGGCATGGCGTCGCTGCTCTTCCAGACGGCGGCGAACTCGCTCGTGCAGCTCTCCAGCAACGTCGCCATCCGCGGGCGGGTGATGAGCGTCTACGTGCTCGTGCTCCTCGGCGGCCAGGCCGTCGGCGGCCCGCTCATGGGCGGGATCGTCGAGGCGTGGGGCGTGCACGTCGGCATGGTGGTGTCCGGCGGGGTGCCGGCGCTGGCCGCGGCCGTCGTGGCCGTGGTGCTGGCGCGGCGGGGTCAGCTGACCCTCGAGGTCGTGGTGCGCCGGCACGTGCCGCGCGTGCGGATCACGCCCCGGGCGCCGGGGGCCGGTCGTCCCCGCGTCGCCGGAGCGGACGCGGGGACGGCCGGCGGCGGCCTCAGCCGCGCACGTCGATCGCGCGGTGGCGCTGCTGCACGCCGGCCGGGCCGTACGGGTAGTCGGACACCACGGGCGCGCTCACCGCGCTGAGCGACGCGATCTCCTCCGCGCTGAGCTCCAGGTCGGCCGAGGCCATGTTGTCCTCGAGCTGCTCGACCGTGCGGGCGCCGAGGATCACGCTGGTGACCGCCGGCTGCGCCTCGAGCCACGCGAGCGACACGCGCGCGGAGCTCGACCCGTGGGCGTCGGCGATGCGGCGCACCTCGTCGAGGATCGCCCAGGTGCGCTCCTGGCCGTTCCGCGGCGTGAAGGCCTCCATGCCGCGCTCCGGGTCCTCGCCGAGGCGGGTCGCGCCGGTCGGGGTCTCGTCGCGGCGGTACTTGCCGGTGAGCCAGCCGCCCGCGAGCGGCGACCACGGCAGGAGCCCGATGCCCGCGTCGAGCGACGCCGGCACGATCTCCGACTCGATCTCGCGCACCAGCAGGCTGTACTGCGGCTGCAGCGTGACGGGCGGCGTGTACCCGAGCGCCTTCGCGAGCCCGACGGCCTTGGTGAGCTGCCAGCCCAGGTAGTTGGAGAAGCCGTAGTACGAGATCTTGCCGGCGCGCACGGCGTCGTCGAGGAAGCGCAGGGTCTCCTCGAGCGGGGTCACCGCGTCCCACGCGTGCATCTGGTACAGGTCGATCGTGTCGACGCCGAGGCGGCGGAGCGAGTCGTCGAGCGCGCGCGTGAGGTGGCGGCGCGAGGTGCCGACGTCGTTGTTGCCCTCCCCCATCGGGAAGCGGCCCTTCGTGGCGATGACGAGCTGGTCGGCCTCGGCGGGGTGCGCCGCGAGCCAGCGGCCCACGATCTCCTCCGAGATGCCGGCCGAGTAGACGTCGGCGGTGTCGATGAACGTGCCGCCGCCCGCGACGTAGGCCTCGAGGATGCGACCGGAGGTCTCCTCGTCCGCCTCCGCGCCGAAGGTCATGGTGCCGAGCGCGTAGGTCGACACGATCGCGCCGCTGTTGCCGAGAGTGCGGTACTGCATGTGGTTCCTCCATCGGATGCGCCGCGGGCGTCCCTGCCCGCGGTCACCACCCAGCATGCTCCGCCCCGGCGGGTCCGGGGGACCAGGTGGCCGCCCGGGGACGGGGCGGCCGCCGGAGGACCGGGTGGCCGCCGGGGCGGTCGCTACCATGGGCGCATGTCCGTCGACGAGCTCTCGAGCGCCGCGCAGGACTACCTCAAGCTCATCTGGACCGCCACCGAGTGGTCCGACCAGCCCGTCACCGTGACCCGGCTGGCCGAGCGGCTCGGGATCCGGCCCGCCACCGCGTCCGACGGCCTCCGCCGGCTCACCGCGCAGGGCCTCGTCGAGCACCGGCCGTACGGCAGCATCGAGCTCACGGTCGACGGCCGGCGGCACGCGATCCAGATGGTGCGCCGGCACCGCCTGCTCGAGACGTTCCTCGTGGAGGTGCTCGGCTACGGCTGGGACGAGGTGCACGACGAGGCCGAGGTGCTCGAGCACGCGGTCTCCGACGACTTCGTGGCGCGCATCGACGCGCACCTCGGGCACCCGTCGCGGGATCCGCACGGCGACCCCATCCCGTCGGCCGACGGCGAGCCGCACCTGCCGGAGGCCACCGTGCTCGCGGACGCCGTCGCCGACCGGCCCATGCGGGTCCGCCGCATCTCCGACGAGGACCCGCGGCTCCTGCGCGAGCTCGCCGAGCACGGGATCGGGCTGGACGCCACGCTCGTGCGCGCCGACGCGTCCGACGCGCGGGACCCCGCCGCCGTGGTCGTGACGGTCGACGGATCCGCGGGCCGTCCGCTCACGCCCGCCGCGGCGTCCGCGGTCTGGGTGTCCAACGCCGGCTGAACCGCGGATGCGGCCCCGTACGGTCAGCCCGTGACGGTGAGCACGACGAGCGCGACGTTCAGCACCACCACGAGCGAGACCGCGACCCACGCCGCGACGCGCGTGAGCGGCCGGTCGACGTGGTCGCCCATCACGCGGCGGTCGCCCGTGAGGCGGATCAGCGGCACGAGCGCGAACGGGATCCCGAGGCTCAGCACCACCTGGCTGACGACGAGCGCCGACGTCGGGTCGACGCCGATCGCGAGGATCGCCAGGGCCGGGATCAGCGTCACCACCCGCCGCGCGAGCAGCGGCACGCGCACGTGCAGCAGCCCGCCCATGATCGCCGCGCCCGCGTAGGCGCCGACCGACGTCGACGCGAGGCCGGACGCGAGGAGCCCCACCGCGAACACGACGCCCACGACCGGCCCGAGCGAGGCCGTGATGGCCGCGTGCGCGCCCTCGATCGAGTCGGTGCCGGGCACGCCGCCGAGGCTCGCGGCCGCGATGAGCAGCATGGAGATGTTGACGGCGCCGGCCACGGCGAGCGCCGTGATCACGTCCCACCGCGTCGCGCGGAGCAGCCGCCGCAGCACGCCGTCGTCCGTCTGGACCCCGTGCCGGTCGCGGCTGAGGGACGAGTGCAGGTAGACGGCGTGCGGCATGACGGTCGCGCCGAGCATGCTCGCGGCCAGCAGCACGCTGTCGGCGCCGTCGAAGCGCGGCACGAGGCCGCCCGCGATGCCGGAGGCCGACAGCGGGCTCACGACGAGGCCCGTGAGGAAGCCGACCGTGATGACGAGGAGCAGCGCGCCGATCACGAGCTCGAAGGGCCGCTGCCCGTGCCGCGACTGCACGGCGAGGAGGCCGATGGACACGAGGCCGACGATCACCCCGCCCGCCACGAGCGGGATCCCGAAGAGGAGGTGCAGCGCGATGGCCCCGCCGATGACCTCCGCGAGGTCGGTGGCCGCGGCGATCAGCTCGGCCTGCACCCAGAACGCCCGGCGGCGGGTGGTGGGCAGGCGCTGGCCGAGGAGCTCCGGCAGGCTCCGGCCGGTGACGAGCCCGAGCTTCGCCGACTGGTACTGCACGAGCACGGCGATGAGGTTCGCGGCGACGAGCACCCACACCAGCAGGTACCCGTAGCGCGCGCCGGCGGTGAGGTTGGCCGCCACGTTGCCGGGATCCACGTACGCGATGGCGGCGACGAACGCCGGGCCGAGCAGCAGGACGAGCCGGGGCCCCGTGACGGGCCGGCGCGCGCGAGCGGGCGCGGGGGCGGTGCGGGTCATGGCGGCCTCTCCGTCGAAGTGTTAGCCGAGGCTAACATTCACGGCGGCCGCCGAGAAGGGGCGGATCCGGATCCGGTGCGTCCGCCGGCGATCAGCTCGCGGGACGCGCCGGGGCGAGGAACGCGGAGTCGTCGGCCTCCTCGCCGCGGATCATGCGCACCCAGTGCGCGAGCAGGGCGGCGCCGGCCTCGTCGTGGATCAGGTCGCCCGCTGTGAGCACGGGGTACGGCGTCGCGGGGATGCCGTCGGCCGGGCGCACGTCGACGTGCGCGACCTCGTGCCCGTTCTCGTGCAGCCAGCCCGCCATCGCGTAGTCGGTGCGCGAGTCGCCGACCGTGCGCCAACGCACGGGGAGCGGTCCGCTGTCGGCGAGGAGCTCGAGGGCGCGGGCGGCACCGAGGTCCTTGCCGAGGCGGACGGACTCGACGTCGGTCGAGATGATCGTCGGGTCGACCCGCACCTGCACGCGCCCCTCGGCGTCGGGCACCTCGACGCCCTCGAGCACCGAGCCCAGCCCGTGCGCCGTGAGCATCTCGACCGCGCGCGCGTCGAGGTCCGGCTGGACCGCGAGGTAGTCGGCGGACGCGACGCTCGTGAGCTGCTCGAGCGAGACCATCGCGAGCTTCGTGGTGTCGAAGAACATCCAGTCGGCGAACCGCTCGGCGACGAGCCGCTCCATGTCGCGCATGAACGCCTCCGGCAGCGCGAGCGTCCGGTCGACGTGCACCTCCCCCGCGCCCGCGGGCGTGATCGAGAACCACGACGCGCCCTTCTCGCACACCGCGTGCACGCGCGCGCCCTCGGGCAGGCCCGCGTCGATCAGCGGGCCGACGACCTGGGCGCGGATGAAGGCGTCCGAGCGGCCCGTGTTGAACACGATCGGGACGCCGGCGGCGGCGAGCTCCACGAGGTCGGCGGCGATGCTGGGGATGGCGAGGGTGCGGGTGATCGGGCTGGCGATGGGGCCGTCGACGTCGAGGAGGAGGCCGAGGGGCGCGGGGGTCGTGGTCACGGATCCATCCTCCCGCAGGCGGGCGGGGGGAGACGGCCGGCGGCCCGTCAGCCGTCGGCGCGCGCGACGGCGCGACCGCGGGCGGCCCGGCCCGCGGATCCGACCACGAGCACGAGCGAGACCGCCATCACCAGGAGGAACGCCCCCGGGAGCGACGCGATGCCGAGTCCGTCGAGGAGCGCGCCGCCCGCGAGCGCCCCGCCGCCGATCCCGACGTTGAAGGCCGTCGTGTAGAAGGAGCTCGCGGTGTCGCGGAAGGACGGGTGCGCCGCGTGCAGCATGCGCGTCTGGAGCAGGGACGGGATCGCGCCGAACGCGAGGCCCCAGAGGAGGAAGCCGGGGATCGCGACGGCCCAGAGGCCCGGCACGAGCGCGAGGGCGGTGACCCCGAGCGCCGCGGCCGCGAGGCCGGCGAGCACGCCGAGCTGAGGGCGGCTGGAGAACACGGTGCCGGCGAGCAGGAGCCCTCCGGCGCCCGCGATCCCGTAGCCGAAGAGCATGGCGCTCAGCTGCTGCTCCGGGATCCCCATCACGCGCGTGACGAACGGGTCGACGTACGTGTAGAAGCCGTACTGGCCGATCATGATGACCATCGCCGTGAGGCACACGAACAGCACGCCGCCGACGCCCTGCCCGGCCATGCGCTGCCGCATCCCGAGGCGCGCACCCGCCGGTGCGTCCGCGGGCGCCTCCCGCTCGGGCCGACCGACCGCCGGCAGGAATCGCCAGGTGAGCAGGATCCCGAGCAGGGTGAGCACGCCGATCCCCGCGAACGCCGCCCGCCAGCCGAGGGCCTGCCCGGCCGCGGTGCCGAGCGGCACCCCGAGGACGAACGCCAGGCTGCCGCCGCCGACCGTCAGCGCGACGGCCCGGCCGATGAGCGCGGGCGGCACGAGGTGCGCCGAGTACGCGCCGACGACCGCCCAGAACAGGCCGTGCGCGAGTCCGCCGAGCACGCGCGTCGCGACGACGAGCTCGAACGTGGGCGCGAGCGCCGTGAGGAGGTTGCTCGTCGCGAAGACGGCGAGCACCGCGAGCAGCAGCGCGTGCCGCGGCACCCGGCGGGTGAGGGCCGCGAGCGGCGCGCTCGAGACCACCACGGCGACCGCGAACACCGAGACGAGGAGGCCGACGCGCGACTCCTCCACGCCGAGGTCGCCGCTCATCTCGCTGAGGAGGCCGGTGGGCAGCATCTCGCTCGTCACGCTGAGGAAGACGCACGCCGCGAGCGTGAGGATGCCGACCCACGGGAACCGGAACGCCGGGTCGGCGGGGTCGTGCGGGGGCGCCGGGGACCGCCGGCCGGCGTGCGCGGCGCGGTCGGGATCGGGCAGGAAGATGGGGGAGGTGTTCGTCATGGAGACCCACAGGACGTCGACGGCGGGAGAGCTCCCGGGGCCGGCGGGATCCGCGCAGCCAGGCAATAGCCTAGACGGATGACCGACCAGGCCACCCGGGCGCGCGCCCCGCACCGCGTCCTCAGCTTCTCCTGCGACGACCGTCCCGGCATCGTCCACGCCATCGCCGGCGCCATCGTCGAGGCGGGCGGCGACATCACCGAGTCGCAGCAGTTCTCGAGCGCCGACACGGGCCGGTTCTTCATGCGCCTCCAGATCCAGACCGCCGCCGACGACGACCGGCTGGCCGCCGCGCTCGCCGCGGTGGTGCAGCGCTACGACGCGACGTGGCACCTCGACGAGGTGGGCCGGCCGCTCCGCACGCTGGTGCTCGGATCCACCGCCGAGCACTGCGTGAACGACCTGCTCTTCCGGCAGCGCGCGGGCCAGCTGCCCGTCGAGATCCCGCTGGTGCTCAGCAACCACGGGCGCCTCGCCGACCTCGCGGGCTTCTACGGCGTGCCGTTCGAGCACGTGCCCGTCACCGACGAGGAGTCCAAGGCCGCGTTCGAGGCGCGCGTGATGCGCGCGGTCGAGGAGCACGACATCGAGCTGGTGGTGCTCGCCCGCTACATGCAGATCCTCTCCCCCGGGCTGTGCGCGGCGCTCAGCGGTCGGATCATCAACATCCACCACTCGTTCCTGCCCGGCTTCAAGGGCGCGAACCCGTACAAGCAGGCGCACGCGCGCGGAGTGAAGCTCATCGGCGCGACCGCCCACTTCGTCACGAGCGACCTCGACGAGGGCCCCATCGTGGAGCAGAACGTCGTGCGGGTGGACCACTCGCGGAGCGCCCGCGAGCTCATGGCCATCGGCCAGGACGAGGAGTCGCGCACGCTCACGCAGGCCGTGCGCTGGTTCGCGGAGCACCGCGTGCTGCTCGACGGGGCGCGGACGATCATCTTCCGCTGACGCGACGCCGACGCCGACGCCGGACCGCCCGCCGTCAGCGCGTGCTGATCGTCCGGTACTTCCGCACGGCGAGCGGCACCGCGACGACGAGGAGCACCGCCGCCCACGCGAGCGTCGTCACGATCGGGTGCTGCAGCGTCCACGCGTCCGGCTCCGGCGCGCCCGGCGGCACGTTCCCGAACAGCTGCCGCGCGGCGAGCACCACCGACGACACGGGGTTGTACTCGGCGAACACCCGCAGCGGCGTCGGCAGCGTGTCGCTCGGCACGAAGGCGTTGCTGATGAAGGTCAGCGGGAACAGCACGAGGAACGACGCGTTGTTGATCACCTCCGGGCTCCGCACGCTCATGCCGAGCAGCGCCATCACCCAGGACAGGGCGTAGGCGAACAGCAGCAGGAGCGCGACGCCCGCGAGGGCCTCGACGAGGCTCGAGCGCACGCGCCAGCCGACGACGAGCCCGGTGGCGAGCATCACGACCATGGAGAACACGTTGATGAGCAGGTCGCCGTTCGTGCGCCCCACGAGCACCGCCGACGGGCTCATCGGCAGGGTGCGGAAGCGGTCGATGATCCCGTCCTTCAGGTCGTTCGCCATCGCCGAGCCCGAGTAGGTGGAGCCGAAGACCACGGTCTGGGCGAAGATGCCCGCCATGATGAACTCCTTGTAGTCGCTGCCCGGGATGTCGATGGCGCCCGCGTAGACGAAGCTGAACAGCAGCACGAACATGATCGGCTGGATCAGCGTGAAGACGAGGATGTCCGGCAGCCGCTTGATCTTGATGAGGTTCCGACGCGTGGCGATCCACCCGTCCTCGAGCCACGTGCCGAACGTGGCGCGCGGCTCGGGACGCGGCGCGCGGGCGGCCCTGCGGCCCTCCACGGCGGTCATGCCGCGTCCGACCCCTGCGCGCGGCCGGCGGCGCGGTGCACGGCCGCGGGATCGGATCCGCCGGCTCCCGTCGCGCCCCCGTCCCCGTCCTCCTCGTTCCCGGCCGTCGCATGCCCGGTGAGCCGGAGGAACACGTCGTCGAGGGTCGGCCGTCGCATGCCCGCGTCGTGCAGCTCGATGCCCGCCGCCGTCAGCTCGCCGACCACCGCGGCGAGCGCGCGCGGGCCGTCGTCGACCTGTACGGAGAGGGTGCGGCCGTCGGAGGACACCGCGGGGATGGTCGTGCCCGCGCGCTCGAGGATCCCGCGCACGGTGGGCCCGTCCGCGTCGCGCACCAGCGCGACCTCCACCCGGTGCCCGCCGATGGAGCTCTTCAGCTCGTCCGCGGTGCCGCGCGCGATGACGGTGCCGCCGTCGATCACCGCGATGTCGTCGGCCAGGCGGTCCGCCTCCTCCAGGTACTGCGTGGTGAGCAGCACGGTCGTGCCCTCGGTGACGAGCTGGGTGATCACGTCCCAGAGGCCGAGGCGGCTGCGCGGGTCGAGGCCCGTGGTCGGCTCGTCGAGGAACAGCACGCGGGGCCGGGCGACGAGCGCGCCGGCCAGGTCGATGCGCCGCCGCATGCCGCCCGAGAACCCCTTGACGGCGCGGTCGCGCGCCTCGGTCAGGCCGAACGTGCCGATCAGCTCGTCGGCCCGCGCCCGGGAGGCGCGGCGACCGAGGTGGTACAGGCGACCCACCATGTCCAGGTTCTCGAACGCGGTGAGGTTCTCGTCGACGGCGGCGTACTGGCCGGAGACGCCGATCATCGCGCGCACCTCGGCGGGGCGGGCGAGCACGTCGACGCCGTCGACCCGGGCGGTGCCGGAGTGCGGCGCCACGAGCGTGGTGAGGACCTTCACGGCGGTGGTCTTCCCGGCGCCGTTCGGTCCGAGCAGCCCGAGGACGGTGCCCTCGGGCACGTCGAGGTCGAGGCCCGCGAGGGCGTGCACCGGCGGCGCCCCGCGCGGGTGGTAGGTCTTGACGAGCCCCTCGGCTTCGATGACGGCCATGGCGCATGGTAGCGCCGGGCATTTCCCCACGCAACGGACCCGGACGCCGAGAGGGGCGGGCGCCTTCCGGCACCCGCCCCTCCGCGGTCGATCCCCTGCGTCAGCCGGGTCAGCGGCTCACGACGAGGTACTTCGGCGAGCTGGTCCCCGCCGTGTTCGCGTCGTCGCCCGGGTAGGTCGCGACGACCGCGTAGCGGCCCTTCGCGTACGCCGGGAGCTCCACGCGGCCGGTGCCGGCCGCGTCGAGCGCCACCTCGTACGCGTCCGAGCCGACCGTCACGGTGACGGTGCCGGTGGGCGCCGCGGCGGCCGGGCTGTCGACCTTCACGGTGACGACGGCCTTCTGCGTGCTCGTCAGGACGGACGGAGTGAGGCCCACCGTGATCGTGCTGGCCTGCTTCACCCGGACGCCCGCGCTGGTCGCGGTGCCCGTGGCGCCGTCGGCGCGCGTCGCGGTGACGACCACCGTGATCTCCTTGCCGGCGACCGGGGGCGAGACCCGGAGGGTCGCCCGCGTCTGCCCGGCGAGGGGCTTCCCGTCCGCGTACCAGGCGTACGAGAACGTGAGGCCCTCGGCGTCCCACTCGCCGGTCGACGCGGTGAGCGTCTGCCCGACGGCGGGGGTGCCGGTGATGACGGGAGGCGCGGTGGCCTCCGGGGCCGGCGCCGCGCCGGACTCGACGCGCACGTACGTCGTGGCCTCGCTGCCCGCGTAGGCGACGCGGCCGAGGTACGCCGTCTCGGGAGCGAGGCCGCTCCACGAGGCGGTGTAGGTGACCGGACGGCTCTGCGTCGCGTCGATCGGGTCGGGGGTCACCGTGAAGGCGCCCTCGTCCGTCGTCGCGGAGAGGTCGAACTGCGTGACCGTGAACTCCTCGGTGCGCTGGCCCTTCGGGATCGAGAAGATCGACACCTGGACGACGTAGTCGCCGGCGACCGGGGTGTCGATGGTCACGGACTCGTCGGCCGAGGCGGTCGCCGAGTCGAACTGCTCGACGGGCTCCCCGTCCTCGAGCCGGAAGACCGACAGGTCGAGGTCGGCGGCGTCGTCGTCCGCGTCGAGGTCGATCCGCGTGGCCAGCTGGCCCTCCGGCACCGTCGTGCGGTACTGGAAGGACTCCTTGGCGGCGCCCGATCCGGTGGACGGCGACGCGGCGTCGTCCGGGTCCGGGAACGCGCGACCGGCGGTCAGTCCCTCGGCCGTGAGGTCGATCGGGCCGGTGGTGCCGGGCGTGACGGTGACGTCGACGGATCCGTCGGTGCCCTCGCCGCGCACCTCGGCCGGGGCCGCGATGCTGACGGGGTTCACCGCGATCGGGCTGCGCACGGTCGTGCCGCCGCCCGTCCAGGTGAGCGATCCGGTGGCGTACTCGTCGACCGTCGCCGTGGTGCGCGTGAACGACACCTCGAACGACTTGGTCTGGCCGGCGGCTGTGAACTCGAGCGTCTTCGGCGTGACGTCGGTGCGCACGCCCTCGAGGCCCTGGATCGACGCCGTGTACGTGCCGGGGCCCGTGGAGGTGACCTCGCGCGTCACGGTCTCGGCACCCGTGAGGGTGCCGATCGCGATGCTCGCCAGGTTGAGCTCGGAGGGGTCGACCGGGTCGGCGCCGCTGTCGTACCCGACGCCGGCGACGTAGCCGAGCCAGTCGTCGAGGTCGTTCAGGTACAGCAGGCCGGGCGACAGGTAGCGCGTCGGGTCGACGTGACCCGCGCCCTGCGTGAACGGGTCGGTGACGGGCTGGCCGTCGCCGTCCACCGTGTCGTAGGCGGTCGTCATGAGCGCGGACTTGATCTCCGAGACGGGCGCCTTCGGGTGCTCGCCGAGGTAGAGGAGCGCGAGGCCGGCGACGTGCGGGGCGGCCATCGACGTGCCGGACAGGAGGCCGTAGGTCGGCTCGCCGCCCTTCGGGTTGTTGGTCGCCGCGATGATCGCGACGCCGGGCGCCGTGACGTCGGGCTTCAGGATGTCGCTGCCGTCCGCGAGGACCGGGCCGCGCGAGCTGAAGCCGGCGACCTGGGGCGTCGGCTCCTCGATGCCCGTGGTGTTGTCGGGCACGAGGGTGACGGTCGCGCCCGGCGTGGCCGCGTAGGCCGACACCGCCGCGTACGCGTCCGCGTCGAGGTGGACCGTCGGCACCGCGTGGGTGTCGGAGTCCGTCGAGTTGGGGGTCGGGTTCACGAGCACCATGCCGATGCCGCCGGCGCGTGCGACCTCAGCCGACTTGGCGACGCGGTCGAACGTGCCGCGCTCGCACAGGATGATCTTCCCCGCGGCCTTCGCCGGGTCGAGGGATCCGGGGCCGCAGAGCGCCGGCGTGGTGGCGCCGGCCGCGGCGACGGAGGCCGCCGTGACGAAGGCGCCCGAGACGGGCTCGGTGACGGTGATCGACGCGCCCGCGAAGGCCGTGCCGTTCCCGAGCTGCGCCGTCGCCTGGAAGTTGCCCGCGACCGTGCTCGCGCCGACCGTGGTGATCCACGGCGAGGCGTTGTCGAGCGTCGAGGCGCCGGGGCCGGAGTTGCCCGCCGAGGCGGACACGAAGATGCCGGCCGCGGCGGCGCCGAGGAACGCGACGTCGGTCGCGGAGACCGTGGTCGCCGCGGATCCGCCGCCGATGGAGTAGTTGATGACGTCGACGCCGTCCGCGGTCGCCTGCTCGATGGCGGCGACGAGGTCCGCGCCCGCGCAGCCGTCGTCGTCCTGCGACGCGGGGTCGGGTCCGGACCAGCAGACCTTGTACGACGAGATCTTCGACGCGGGCGCGACGCCCGAGATCTCGCCGAGGTCGTTGCCGCCGATGGTCGCGGTCACGCCGGCGTTGCCGGCCGCGGTGGACGCGGTGTGCGAGCCGTGGCCGTCGCCGTCGCGCGGGGAGAGGTACTCGCCCGTCTTCGCCGTGCCGATGTTGCGCTTGCCGAAGCCGTCGACGTAGTAGCGCGCGCCGACGATCTTCGTGGAGCAGTCGGCTGCCGTGAACTGCGGGCCGCTCTGGCAGAGGCCGGTGAACTGCGTGCCGTCGCCCTTGTCGTAGCGGATGGTCGTGCCCTGCCGGTACGGCTCGGACCCCTTGGCGCGGCCGAGCGGCTCCCCCGCGAAGGACGGGTTCTCGGGCGCGATGCCGGTGTCGATGACGCCGATGACGGCGCCCTCGCCGGCCTTCTCCTGGCCGCCCGTCTTCGCCCAGACCCCGTCGGGTCCCGTGAGGCCGAGGAAGTCCGCGGCCGGGGTCGAGGTGGGGTGGTAGATCCGGTCGGGCTCGACGCTCGCGACGGCGCGGTCGGTCGACAGCTTCGCGGCCTGCGCGGCGGTGAGGTCGGCGGAGAACCCGTTGACCGTGAGGGAGTACGAGTAGGAGATGTCGGCGCCGACGCTGGCGGCGACCTCCTCCTGCTGCTGCTTCAGGTAGTCGGTGTACTCGACGACCGGGGCGGCCTCGGCGTCGAGCTGCGCGCCCGAGCGCGCCTGCGTCGCGGCGAGCCCGGAGACGCCGCCCTGGTAGGTCGCGGCGGCCTCGTCGGCGAGGGTCACGATGTAGCGGCCGTCCTTCAGATCGGACGCCTGCGTCGCGACGGTCGGGGCGGGGGCCGCCAGGGCACCTCCGGCTCCGAGGGTCACGAGACCGGCGGCCACGAGGGCGGTGGCGGCGACGGAGGCCGTCGCCCTGCGCAGCGATGCGGCGCGGGCGGACTCCGTGCGGAGCCGCGGGGAGCGTGGGATCACGAACACGTCCTTCGAGAGGGGATGGATGGTCGCCCGCGCCCCTTGCGACGCGCACGAATCCTCAACATACCCCGGGTATTCGCCCTGAGACAGGGCGCGTGTTACCGCCGTGTAACAGTTGCCGGACGCTCTCGGATGCCCGTCATCCCGGCCTTCTCGACCCGCGTGATCCCCGTCTCCGACCTGCCGTCGATGCCGCGCGCACAGCAGGATCCCAGGAGCCCGTCCGGGGAGATCACGGCGTCCACACGCCCGGGGACGACGGAGGGGCGGGTGCCGTCGGCACCCGCCCCTCCCCATCCCATGCGCGTCAGCCCGCGGGGCGCCCCGCCCTCGCGGGCGTCGTGACGTCGACCAGGGTGACGGCGCCGGTTCCCGCGTACGACACGACCCCGACGTACCGGGAACCCGGTGCGAGGCCGGACCACGACGCGGTGTACGTCGCCTTCCGCCCCGCCGTGACGCGGAGCTGCGCGGGCGTGACCGCGAAGGCCCCCTCCCCGCCCGAGGCGGGGACGTCGTACCGGGTCAGGTCGACGTCGGCCGTCGCCGCCGACCCCGCCACCGAGTCGGCCCGCACCGTCGCGACGTACGACCCGGCCGGGGGCGCCGGCACGACGATCCGCTCCGACGGCGACGACGTCAGCTGCACGTCCACCACCGTGCGCGTGCCGTCCGCGGCGACCCGCTCCAGCTGCAGGGCGAGGTCCGACTCGCCGTCCCGCGGGGTCGCGGCGAGCACCAGCGCCCCCTCGCCCGCGGTGACGGTGAACGGGACCTCGCGCGGCTGGCCCTCCGTGAGGGAGAGGGTCGGCCCCGTCGGCGGTCCGGACGGGTCGCGGAGCACCTGCCCCTTCGCGAGGCCGGACGCGGTCAGCCCGATCCGTCCCGTGACACCGGACGTCACCGTCACGGCGGCCTTCCCGGTGGTGCCGCTGCCCGCGACGGCCGTCGGGGCCTCGAGCTGCAGGGGGCGCACGGCGAGGGGGCTGCGGACGGTGCCCCCGGCGCCCGACCAGGTGAGCGACCCGGTCGTCCAGGCTCCCATGGACGCTCCGGCCTTGGCCGCGATGCGGACGCGGAAGGTGCGGGTCTGGCCCGGCCCCGTGAACGTCAGCCGCGCGGGGCTGACCGACACGGCGGCACCGGCCACCCCCTGCACGGACGCGGTCCACGTCCCGGCGGCCTGCGACGTCACCGTCCGCGTGACGGTCGCGCTGCCGACCAGCGAGCCGACCGCGATGCTCGGCAGGTTGAGCTGCGACACCGGCACGGCCGCCGCGGGATGCGGCAGCTCGAGCCCCGTCTGGGCGGCGTATCCCGCCCAGTCGCGCGGCCCGCTCGCGTATACGAGGCCCGGGTGGAGGTACCTGTCCGGCGCGATCTGGCCGGCGCCCTGCGCGAAGGGGTCGGTCGCGGGCCTGCCCTGCGCGTCGACCGTGTCCGTGGCGGTCGTCATCATCGCCGACTTGATCTCCGACGGCGATGCCGTCGGGTGGAGCCCGAGGTAGAGGAGCGCGAACCCCGCGATGTGCGGCGCCGCCATCGACGTGCCCGAGAGGACGGCGAAGCCCGGCTTGCCGTCGCTGTCCGCGGACGCCGCGAGGATGCCGGCACCCGGAGCCGTGATGTCGGGCTTGATGATGTCGCCGCCGTCGGACTCGTCGGGTCCGCGCGAGCTGAAGGCGGCCACCTGCGGGGCCGGGCGCTGCACGCCCGAGGTGTTGCCGGGCGTGAGCGTCGCGGTCGCGCCGACCGTCGCGGCGTACGCCACGACCGCGGGCCGGGCGTCGACGCCGAGGTGCACGGTCGGCACGGCGTGGGTGTCGAACTCCTGCGAGCCCGCCTCCACGTCGGTGAGGACCATGCCGATCCCGCCCGCGCGCCGGACCTCGGCGCTCTTGGCGCCGCGCCCCGACACGCCGCGGTCGCACTGGACGATGCGGCCCGTCACCTTCGCCGGGTCCAGGGTGCCCTCCCCGCACAGCTCCGGCGACTTCGCACCGACGACGCCGGAGACCGCGGCGCGCACGAGCGGGCCCGTGACCGCGGACGGCACCGTGATGGAGGCACCGGAGAAGCGCTCGCCGTCGCCGAGCTCCACGGTGGCCGAGTAGTTGTCCGGCACGCTGCTCGCCGCGACCGTCGTGATCCAGGGCTCGAGGTTCGCCACGGTGCCGGCGTCGGGTCCGCTGTTGCCCGCCGAGGCGGCGACGAAGACGCCGGCGCTCGCGGCGCCCAGGAGGGCCCGCTGCCACGCGTCCGTCGACTTCCCGCTGCCGCCGAGCGACATGTTGATGACGTCCGCGCCGTCGGCCGTGGCCTGGTCGATGGCCGCGATGACGTCGGATTCCTCGCACCCGTCGTCGGTCTCGACGTCCGGGTCGGGTCCCTGCCAGCAGGCCTTGTACGCGGCGATCCTCGCCGCCGGTGCGACGCCCGAGATGCTGTCGAGGACATGTCCCTCGATCGCGGCCGGGACGCCCACGTCACCCGCGGCGGTGCTGGCGGTGTGGGTGCCGTGTCCGAGCGTGTCGCGCGGGGAGCGGATCTCCTGCGGCCCGAGGGCGGCCCCGGACGCCCTCCGCCCGGCGTCGAAGTAGCGGGCGCCGATGAGCTTCGTCGAGCAGTCGGCCGCCGTGAAGCCGGGCCCGGTCTGGCAGGCCCCGTGGAAGACGCTGCCGTCGGCCTTCCGGAACGCGATGCCGGTGCCGTCGCGGTAGGGCTCGTCGCCCGGGCTCGACCGGAGGGGCCTCCCCGCGATCGACGGGTTGTCGGGGGCGATGCCGGTGTCGATGTCGGCGATCACCGTGCCCGCGCCCGCCTTGTCCGCACCTCCCGCGGCCGCCCAGAGCCCGTGGTCGCCCTCGAGGCCGAGCGCCCGCATCGCGGGCGTCGACTGGGTGTGCCTCGTCCGGTCGGGCTCGACGCTCAGGACGTCGGCCGAGCGGCCGAGCGCCCGGACCTGCGCCGCGGTCAGGGCCGCGGAGAAGCCGTTCGTCGTGAGGGAGTACTCGTGCGTGGGCGTCACGCCGATCGAGTCCGCGACCGAGCGGTGCGCCTCGGCGAGGTGGTCGGTGTAGCGCTGGACGGCATCGGACCGCGCGTCGAGGCGCGCGCCGGCGTCGACCTCCGTGCGCGGGAGCCCGTCGAGGGTCCCGTCGTAGGTGGCGGCCGGCTGGCCCTTGAGCGTGACGAGGTAGTGGCCGTCGGCGGCGTCGAGCGGGACGGCGGCCTGCGGGAGGACGGCGGCCCCGGCCGCGGAACCTCCCGCGGCGGCGAGCGCGAACGCCAGGGCGCAGGCGGTGAGGGGCCGGGCCGCGTGCAGGGCGCGCCTCCGGCCGGGCGGGATCGTCTCTCGATGGATGGGCATGGCTGTTCCCTCCTGTCACCGGCGACCGCCGGCGTCCGGATCCGCGGCGCACCACGTGCGCGGGACGGCGGAGATCGCCGTCGCGGAGTCGCGTCGATGACGCGATGGGGAGAACCGTAGGGAGGACGCGGCGCCCCGCACCCGTCCTCTGCACACCCGGGGACGGGCCCGGGCACGGAGCGGACGCAGGAGAGGCCCCCGACCGGCGTGGTCGGGGGCCTCTCGGGCGGTGCGGCGTCGTGCGCGACGCCGACGGGATCAGGCCAGGCGCGCCTGCAGGTTGTCCGCGAGCGACGCGAGGAACTCCTCGGTCGTCTGGTACGGCTGGTCGGGGCCGACGAGGAGCGCGAGGTCCTTCGTCATCTTGCCGGACTCGACCGTCGTGATGACGACGTCCTCGAGGGTGTCCGCGAACTCCTTGAGGGCGTCGTTGCCGTCGAGCTTGGCGCGGTGCGCGAGGCCCCGGGTCCAGGCGTAGATCGACGCGATGGGGTTCGTCGACGTGGGCTTGCCCTGCTGGTGCTGGCGGTAGTGGCGCGTGACCGTGCCGTGCGCAGCCTCCGCCTCGACGACCTTGCCGTCGGGCGTGGTGAGCACGCTGGTCATGAGGCCGAGCGAGCCGAAGCCCTGCGCGACGGTGTCGGACTGGACGTCGCCGTCGTAGTTCTTGCAGGCCCAGACGTAGCCGCCCTCCCACTTGAGCGACGCGGCGACCATGTCGTCGATGAGGCGGTGCTCGTAGGTGAGGCCCGCGGCGGCGAACTGGTCGGCGTACTCCGCCTGGAAGACCTCCTCGAACAGGTCCTTGAAGCGGCCGTCGTAGGCCTTGAGGATCGTGTTCTTGGTGGAGAGGTAGACGGGGTAGTTGCGGGCGAGGCCGTAGGACAGCGAGGCGCGCGCGAAGTCGCGGATCGAGTCGTCGAGGTTGTACATGCCCATCGCGACGCCGGATCCGGGGCTCTGGAACACCTCGAACTGCTGCGGCTCGGAGCCGTCCTTCGGGGTGAAGGTCATCGTGAGCGTGCCCTCGCCCTCGAAGCGGAAGTCGGTGGCGCGGTACTGGTCGCCGAACGCGTGGCGTCCGACGATGATCGGCTTGTTCCAGCCGGGGACGAGACGCGGGATGTTGCTGATGATGATGGGCTCGCGGAAGATCGTGCCGCCCAGGATGTTGCGGATGGTGCCGTTCGGCGAGCGCCACATCTTCTTGAGGCCGAACTCCTCGACGCGCGCCTCGTCGGGCGTGATCGTCGCGCACTTGACGCCCACGCCGTGGCGCTTGATGGCCTCGGCCGCGTCGATCGTGATCTGGTCGTCGGTCTCGTCGCGCTTCTCGATGCCCAGGTCGTAGTACTCGAGGTCGATGTCGAGGTACGGGTGGATGAGCGTGTCCTTGATGGACTGCCAGATGATGCGCGTCATCTCGTCGCCGTCGAGCTCGACGACGGTCCCCTCTACCTTGATCTTCTCCACGAAGTCCTCCTCATGCTCGTCGGTGCCCTCCGTCCGCGCGTCTCCGTCGGCGCGCGGCGGGTCCGGCTCGTCGCCGGTGGATCCGTCGGCCAGCCTACCCGCCGACCCCGGTCTCTCGACATCGAGAGACCGGTGGGTCGGCTGGCTCCCCGGGCCGCGGTCCGGTCCCGGCCGCCCGCGGGCTCCTGGCCGGACCGGGATCCGCCCGATACCCTGTGCCCATGAGCGACATGAGACTCGAAGAGCTGAGCGCCCGCACGATCGTGGCGGCCAACACGCTGACGCTCAAGCCGGGGCAGGAGAACTACGTCGCCCCCGTGTCGCACTCCATCGCCGAGGCGTACGTCAACCCCACCACCGCATGGCCGCGCGTCGTCATCGAGGACGAGGAGGTCGTCGGCTTCATCATGGGCAACTTCGACCCCGAGGCCCACGAGGAGATCTTCCGCAGCTGCATCTGGCGCATCAACGTCGACGCCGACGCACAGGGCCACGGCGTGGGCCGGTTCGCGGTGCTCGCCCTCGCCGACGAGGCGCGCTCGCGCGGCTTCGACCGCCTCACCGTCGTGTGGGAGCCGGGCGAGGACGGTCCGGAGGACTTCTTCACGCGCGTCGGCTTCGCGGTCATCGGCGAGACGCAGTACGGCGAGGCCATCGGCGCGCTGGCGCTCTAGCGCGTGGCCGTCTTCGCGACGCCCGGCGAGTTCACCGACCGCGTGCTCGAGGTCGTGGCCGAGATCCCGTCCGGACGGGTCATGACCTACGGCGACGTCGCCGCCGTCTTCGGTCGCCGCGGCGCGCGGGCGGTCGGAATGGTGCTGCGCTACCACGGCTCCGGGCTCCCCTGGTGGCGCGTCCTCCGCGCGGGCGGGCACCCTCCGACGGGTCTGGCGGACGAGGCGCGGCCCCGCTACGAGGCCGAGGGGACGCCGCTCGTCTCCGCCCCGACGGACGCGGGGTACCGCGTGGACCTCGAGGCGGCGCGCTGGTTCCCGTGATCCCCTGACCGTCCGGCGCGGCGCGTCCGCCTTCCGGCCGGACGCGGGTCATGCTGCGGGACCACGGGCGAGGCCTCGCGGCCGATGCGCCGGATCCGCCGCTCCGCTGGACTGGGATCATGCCCCGCAGCCTGTCCGCCCTCCCCCTCGTCGTCACGTCACCCTCCGAGCCGGGCGTCGCCGGCTCCGCCTCCGCTCGCCGGACGGGGCACCGGCCGACGGCGCGCCTCACGGCCGTCCCCGTGACCGTGCTGCTCGTGCTGGCGCTCGGCGGCTGCGGCGCGGCCAGCACCGTCGGCGGCATGACCACCCCGGCCGACGCGCGCGTCTACGCGACGGCGGCGGACGCCGAGGGCCGGATCCCGTCGTGGATCCCGGCGGACGCGACCGACGTGCGGATCAAGACGTCCCTGCGCGGCGAGGGCGCGATCCTCGCGTTCCGCTCCGCGACGCCGGCCGACCAGCTGGGCTGCGCCGCCGCACCCGCAGATGCCGCACCGGCCGGTGTGCAGGACACGTGGTGGCCGGATCCCTCCCCCGCCGCGACCATGACGTGCGGCGACGGCTGGCTGGCCGCCGCGGACGGCGACGCCGTGCGTGCGTGGCTGCCGGAGGGAGCCCCCGCGCTCGATCTCTGACGCAGACGGCCGGGCTCCCCGATCACGGGGCGCCCGGGCCGTCCGACGTCACCTGACCTAGACCAGCGACTCCCGCCAGGCGGCGTGCAGCTGGGAGAACCGGCCGGTGCCCTCGATGAGCGCCTCCGGCGTGCCGTCCTCGACGATGCGGCCCTGCTCCATGACGAGCACGCGGTCCGCGATCGCCACCGTCGAGAGGCGGTGGGCGATGATGATCGCCGTCCGGTCCGCGAGCAGCGTGGTGAGACCCTGCTGCACGAGCCGCTCGCTCGGGATGTCGAGCGAGCTCGTGGCCTCGTCGAGGATCAGCACGGCCGGGTCCGCGAGGAACGCGCGCGCGAAGGAGATCAGCTGGCGCTGGCCCGCCGACACCCGCCCGCCGCGCTTGTTCACGTCGGTGTCGTAGCCGTCCGGCAGGGACTCGATGAAGGTGTGCGCCCCCACCGCCTCGGCCGCCTCCTGGATCTCGCGCCGCGTCGCGTCGGGCTTGCCGATCGCGATGTTGTCCGCGACGGAGCCGGAGAAGAGGTACGCCTCCTGCGTGACCATCACGATGGCGCGGCGGAGGTCCTTGGGGTGCAGGTCGCGGAGGTCGATCCCGTCGAGCGCCACGCGGCCGTCCGACGGGTCGTAGAACCGGGAGATGAGCTTCGCGAGCGTCGTCTTCCCCGCTCCCGTCGACCCGACGAGGGCGATGGTCTGCCCGGCCGGCAGGTCGAGGTCGAACCGCGGCAGGATCGTCTTGCCCTTCCCGTAGCCGAACTCGACGCCCTCGAAGGACACGTGCCCCGTGGACTCCCACAGGTCGACCGGCGTGACCGGATCCGGCACGCTCGGCTCCTCCTCGAGCACGCCCGAGATCTTCTCGAGCGCGGCCGACGCCGACTGGTAGCTGTTGTAGAACATCGCCATGTCCTGCGCCGGGCCGAAGAACTGCCGCGTGTAGAGCACGACGGCGAGCAGCGCGCCGATGCCGAGCTGCCCGTCGGCGACGCGGAGGCCGCCGACCAGGAGCACCACGGCGACCGTGACGTTGCCGATGAGGACGAGGCCCGGGTCGAACACGCCGAACACCTGGATCACGCGCATGTTGGTGTCGCGGTACCCCTCGACGTGCTCGGCGAACTCCTCCGCGTTGCGCTTCTCCTTGCGGAACGCCTTCACCGCGCGGATGCCCGTCATCGTCTCGACGAAGTGGACGATCAGCCGGGCCGACTTCACGCGCGTCTGCCGGAACAGCGCCTGCGACTTCACCGCGAACCAGAGGCTCAGGAAGAACAGCGGCACCAGCGCGGCGAGCAGCACGAGGCCGGACACCCAGTCGAAGGAGAACAGCGCGATGGCGGTGAAGGCCATGTAGAGCGCACCCTGCACGAGCTGGTTGATGCCGCCGTTGAGGAGCTCCCGGATCGAATCGAGGTCGCTCGTCTGGCGGGAGATGATCCGGCCGGACGTGTACGTCTCGTGGAACTCCAGGCTCAGCTTCTGCGTGTGCAGGAACATGCGCTTGCGGAGGTCGATGAGGATCTCCTGCGCGATGCGCGCGGACATCACCTGGTACTTGGCGACGAGCACCGCGCCCGTCACCGC
This sequence comes from Clavibacter sp. B3I6, assembly GCF_030816895.1. Classification (NCBI taxonomy): domain Bacteria; kingdom Bacillati; phylum Actinomycetota; class Actinomycetes; order Micrococcales; family Microbacteriaceae; genus Clavibacter; species Clavibacter sp. B3I6. The sequence goes on along the minus strand of NZ_JAUSYL010000001.1, from coordinate 2,645,693 downwards.
GACCAGGACGTACGCCCCGATCACGAGCGCGAGCCCGGTGGGGTCGTCCGTCTCGAGCAGCGCCGGCAGGGCACGGTCGAGGCCGATCCCGATGAGCGCGGGCCCCGCGACGTTCGCGGCGGTGGCGACGAGGATCGTCGCGGCCGTGAGGATCAGCGTCTGCTTGACGGGCTGGATGGTGCTGACGAGCAGCCGCGTCGACCGCCGGCGGATCTCCTTGCTCTCGGCGCGGGAGAAGTCGTCCCTCTCCTCGCCGGTGACCCCGGTGACGCTCATGCTGAGGCCTCCTCGCGCACGGTGTTCCCTTCCACGTCCAGGCTCGAGATGACGAACCGGTAGTGCTCGCTCGTGGCGAGCAGATCGGAGTGCCGGCCGACCGCGGTGATGCGGCCGTCCTGCATGAGCGCCACCCGGTCCGCGAGCATCACGGTCGAGGGGCGGTGCGCGACGATGAGCGCGGTGGTGGAGGCGAGCACGCGGCGCAGCGCCGCCTCGACGAGCGCCTCCGTGTCGACGTCGAGCGCGGAGAGCGGGTCGTCGAGGACCAGCACGTCCGGCGCCGCGGCGACGGCGCGCGCGAGGGCGAGCCGCTGGCGCTGGCCGCCGGAGAGGCTGAGCCCCTCCTCGCCGACGGTGGTGTCGACGCCGTCGGGGAGGTCGCGGACGAAGCCGGCCTGCGCGATGTCGAGCGCCTCCTGGAGCACGCGCTCCGCCTCGGGCCCGCCGGCCGCGAGCTCGGGACGGCCGAGCAGCACGTTGTCGCGGACGCTCGAGGAGAACAGGGTCGCGTCCTCGAAGGCCATGGCGACCCGGCTCCGCAGCTCCTCGAGCCGCAGGTCGCGGATGTCCACGCCGTCGAGCTCGACGCTGCCGCCCGTCACGTCGTACAGCCGGGTCGTGAGCGCCGTCAGCGTCGACTTGCCGCAGCCGGTGATCCCGACGAGCGCCATGGTCTCCCCCGGCTGGAGGTCGAGGTCCACGCCGTCGATGAGGTCGGGCTGACCCGCGACGGCGTCCTGGTAGCGGAAGTGCGCGCCCCGGAAGACGAGGTGGCCGCGGGGCTCGCCGATGCGCGTCGGCGTCGCCGGGTCCGTGATCGCGTCGTCCTCGTCCATCACCTCGAAGTAGCGGTCGACGGCGGTGCGCGCGTCGAAGGTCATGGAGAGCAGGAACCCGACCGACTCGATCGGCCAGCGCAGCACCGCCGCCGTCGCGAAGAAGGCCACGAGGTCGCCCACGGAGATCTCCCCGCCGAACGCCAGCAGCACGCCGCCGAGCAGGGCCAGGGCGAACGTGAGGTCGGGCACCAGCAGCAGCCACAGCCAGATGCCGGCGATCGCCTTCGCCTTCTTGATCTCCGTGCCGCGCAGCTCCTCGGCCTGCTCGGCGAACGCGTCGTGCATGTGCTTGCCGCGGCCGAACGCCTTGAGCACGCGGATCCCGTGCACCGACTGCTCGACGCTCGTGGCGAGGTCGCCGGACTGGTCCTGGCTGAGCCGCGCGACCGAGGAGTACTTCTGCTCGAACAGGTAGCCGTACACCCACAGCGGGATGGAGCAGACGAGGAACCCGAGCCCCAGGCGCCAGTCGATGGCGACGAGGAAGCCGATCCCCACGAGGATCGTGAGGATGTTGACGATGAACAGGACGAGGCCGAACGCCATCCAGCGACGGATGAGGTTGAGGTCGCTGACCATGCGCGAGAGCAGCTGCCCGCTCTGCCACCGGTCGTGGAACGCGACCGGCAGCCGCTGCAGCTTCCGGTAGAACGAGTTCCGCATGTCCGCCTCCATGAGCGTGCCCGGCTTCAGCACGAACCAGCGGCGGAGCGCGATCATCACGGCCTCGAGGACCCCGAGGCCCAGGATGAGGAGCACGGCGGGCACGACGGCGGCGGAGTCGCCGTCGCCGAGCGGCCCGTCCACGAGTCCGCGCAGGACCTGCGGGATCACGAGCGACAGCAGCGACCCGATGAGCGCGACCACCATGCCCGCGATGATGCTGGGCATGGCAGGGCGGGCGAACGGCAGCAGCCGCATCAGCACCCGGATGGTGCCGGGCCGCGGACCGTGACGGTCGGACGGCGCCTGCTCAGGCGATTCGGACGGGGAGGTGGACACGTGTCATTCCTTCTGTAGTCCCGGCCGATGCGCGGCCGGACGTGCTCTGCGGCCGCGGGCGTCGGGACGCACGCGGCGGAGGATCGGGTGGGTGGTCGGGAGCGGAGACGGCCGGCCGGAGGGCGGGCGTCGATGCGGACGGCCGGTGTTCGGTCCCCGGGACGGAGGCCGACGGGCGGCCGACGGGCGGCCGGAGGCCGGCGGCCGGACCGACCACCGGGGAGGAGCGCGAGCATCGCGTCCGGCTCCGGGGGCGACGCCGCCCCCGGGTGCGGATGCCGCGAGGCCGCGCGCTCATGCGCGGATGCTGCAGTCGGCGCCGAGGATGAGAGGCGCCGGACCCGCCCGCCGCGCTAGCGGATCGAGGTGGGAGACGCAGGGACGATGCGCCGACGGTCGGCACCGATCCGGTTCGAGGCCGTGCGTGCGTCTGTCGTCGATGTCGTGGTCATGACATCCTCCCTGGCTGCGTATGCGATTCACGTGGGCCGCACCGGGATGACCACGTCAGTGGCCGCTCCGAGCAGCCTTTCAGGATACGGAGCGGAGCGGTACGCGCACAAGAGCCCGGCGCGCATCCGTGGATGCGCGCCGGGCTCGTCGTGGGGCGAGGGGCGTCAGCCGATGCGCACGGAGAGGCAGGTGACGCAGCCCTCGAGCTTCTCGAACTCGCTGATGTCGACGGTGACGACCTCGTAGCCGAGCCCCCGGAGGAGCTCGGCGGTGCGGGGGGCCGCGGCCGACAGCAGCAGCGTGTCCGGATCGAGCGCCACGACCGCGGTCCCCTCCGCCTCGGGGACGGCGAGGAACGACGGGAACACCCGCGGCTCGTCGACGAGCGGCTCGTAGCCGATCACGGTGCCGTCGGGCAGCGCGGTCACCTGCGACTTGAGGTGCAGCGTGCGACTGACGGGGACGCCCACGACGGAGTACCCCAGGGGACGGGCGATCTCGCGCAATCGCCGGATCCCCGCGGCGTTGGTGCGGCTGCTCGCGCCGACGTAGATCGTGCGCCCGACCTCGAGCACGTCGCCGCCGTCGATGGTGGCCGGCAGGTCGATGGACGCCACGGTGAGGTCCATGTCCTCGAGCGCACGCTCCACCCCGGTGCGCTCGCCCCGGCGCGAGTCGGCTCCGGAGGTGAGGAGGACCGCCGTCCCGCCGAGCACGAGCACCGCGTCCTCGACGAACACCGAGTCGGGGTGGTCGTCCGCCGGCGGGACCTCGCGGGTCGACCAGCCGTGCTCCTCGAAGGCGAGGACATAGCGCTCCCACTGCTGGTCGGCGAGGTCGGCGTCGAGCGGACGCCGCTCGAGGTGCGTGAGCTCCCCCTCCGCCAGACGGGAGGACGGGATGCGCACCAGTGCCACGCGCTCCCGCGCGGTCTCATCGGTGACGCCGACGAGTCGCCGCCAGATGCGACGACCGAGGAGCACGGAGGCGAGGGACACGCCCAGCACGAACATGAGGTTCAGCCCCAGGAGCGTCTCGAGCAGCGGGCCGACGATGTCGCCCGTCACCGTGGCGCCCTGCCCCAGCGCCCCGACGAGACTCCCCACGAGGGCGCCGACGACCGCCGCGGCGATCGACCCGACGATGGTCGTCCACAGACGGCGGTACATCCCCGTCCCCGCGAGGGCGGCGAGGAGCACGAACGCGACCAGGGTGTGGACGGTCCAGTAGTCGAGCAGCGTGACCAGGACAGCGGCACCGGGCTGGTTGGCGCTGAACAGGGCAAGGACGCTGAAGAGGAGCCCGAGGATCGCGGCGACCCCTGCGGCTACGAGCGCGGCGGACACCGCACGCCCGAGGGGCGTGCCCGCAGAGGCGCGAGGCGTCGACCGCGGTGGGGCCGTCGTGGGCGCCGAAGGGCGGCCCGCCGGCGAAACAATGGCGGCCTTCTCGTCGGACTGGTCGGATGCGCGGTCGTTCTCACGGGGATCGGTCACGACCCACGACCATAACGGGCGGGCTGATGAACGCGATGTGAGGGCGCTGACAGGGGGAAGCGGTGTCGGCCAGCGGCACCGGTGCCACCGATGGCTGGTCTGCCACCGAACTCGACCTGCCCCCTCCCCTGGGAGGACCCTTGCGCATCGACGTCCGTGGGTGGCTCAAGGGGAATGCGCGCACAGCCACTCGCGCGAAAGCCGGTCCCCCTGCCGGCCGCCGCATGACGCCCCGCGCGCCGAACACCGGGCCGCAGCAGGCACCGCGCACTACCTCGCACCGCGTGCCAGGCACGTCGACGTCAGACGGCGGACGGCTGGGATCTCGCGTCGTGCGTGTTAACGCAGAAAGGCCCGCCGCACAAAGTGCGACGGGCCTCCCCGATCAAACAAGTAAAGTCCGGCGGTGTCCTACTCTCCCACAGGGTCCCCCCTGCAGTACCATCGGCGCTGAGAGTCTTAGCTTCCGGGTTCGGAATGTAACCGGGCGTTTCCCTCTCGCTATGGCCACCGAAACACCTCATACACACCCCACAGGGGCATGAAATCTGTGATGAATCGACCAGTCAAGCTGGTTGTTCAATTGATACCCGACCGTATATCGGGAACCACATAGTGGACGCAAGCAAAGTGTTTTCAAGATATCGGCTTATTAGTACAGGTCAGCTCCACGAGTCTTTAGTCCTCGCTTCCACATCCTGCCTATCAACCCGGTAGTCTAGCCGGGAGCCTTCACCCTAAAAGGGATGGAAATCTCATCTCGAAGCCGGCTTCCCGCTTAGATGCTTTCAGCGGTTATCCGTTCCGAACGTAGCTAATCAGCGGTGCTCCTGGCGGAACAACTGACACACCAGAGGTTCGTCCATCCCGGTCCTCTCGTACTAGGGATAGATCTTCTCAAATTTCCTACGCGCGCAGCGGATAGGGACCGAACTGTCTCACGACGTTCTAAACCCAGCTCGCGTACCGCTTTAATGGGCGAACAGCCCAACCCTTGGGACCTACTCCAGCCCCAGGATGCGACGAGCCGACATCGAGGTGCCAAACCATGCCGTCGATATGGACTCTTGGGCAAGATCAGCCTGTTATCCCCGAGGTACCTTTTATCCGTTGAGCGACAGCGCTTCCACAAGCCACTGCCGGATCACTAGTCCCGACTTTCGTCCCTGCTCGACTTGTCAGTCTCACAGTCAAGCTCCCTTGTGCACTTACACTCGACACCTGATTACCAACCAGGTTGAGGGAACCTTTGGGCGCCTCCGTTACTTTTTAGGAGGCAACCGCCCCAGTTAAACTACCCACCAGGCACTGTCCCTGAACCGGATTACGGTTCGAAGTTAGATATCCAGAGTGACCAGAGTGGTATTTCAACAATGACTCCACCCGAACTAGCGTCCGAGCTTCAAAGTCTCCCACCTATCCTACACAAGCCACACCGAACACCAATACCAAGCTGTAGTAAAGGTCACGGGGTCTTTCCGTCCTGCTGCGCGTAACGAGCATCTTTACTCGTAGTGCAATTTCGCCGAGTTCGCGGTTGAGACAGCTGGGAAGTCGTTACGCCATTCGTGCAGGTCGGAACTTACCCGACAAGGAATTTCGCTACCTTAGGATGGTTATAGTTACCACCGCCGTTTACTGGGGCTTAAATTCTCAGCTTCGCACTTGCGTGCTAACCGTTCCTCTTAACCTTCCAGCACCGGGCAGGCGTCAGTCCGTATACATCGTCTTGCGACTTAGCACGGACCTGTGTTTTTAGTAAACAGTCGCTTCCCACTGGTCTCTGCGGCCTTCAAACGCTTCAGGAGTAAATCCCTACACGCCTCAGGCCCCCCTTCTCCCGAAGTTACGGGGGCATTTTGCCGAGTTCCTTAACCACGATTCTCTCGATCTCCTTAGTATTCTCTACCTGACCACCTGAGTCGGTTTGGGGTACGGGCGATTGGAACCTCGCGTCGATGCTTTTCTCGGCAGCATAGGATCACTGATTTCGTCCGTGAGGACTACCCATCGGGTCTCAGGCTTAATAGAAGACGGATTTGCCTATCTTCTGCCCTACATCCTTAGACCGGGACTACCATCGCCCGGCTCAGCTACCTTCCTGCGTCACACCTGTTAATACGCTAAACGCACCAGCGTAGGGTCGTGTGCTAGGCCAAGACCGTCACCCCGAAGGGATCGAATCAAGGATTCAGACACTTAGCATTACTGGGTTGTCTTGGGCGGTTCTTCATCGGTACGGGAATATCAACCCGTTGTCCATCGACTACGCCTGTCGGCCTCGCCTTAGGTCCCGACTTACCCAGGGCGGATTAGCCTGGCCCTGGAACCCTTGGTCTTTCGGAGGACGGGTTTCTCACCCGTCTTTCGCTACTCATGCCTGCATTCTCACTCGTGTGGCCTCCACGGCTGGTTCACACCGCCGCTTCGCTGGCCACACGACGCTCTCCTACCCATCCATACGGCTGGACCACGAAGGCCTGCCTATAATATAAATGCCACAACTTCGGTGGCGTGCTTGAGCCCCGTTACATTGTCGGCGCGGAATCACTTGACCAGTGAGCTATTACGCACTCTTTCAAGGGTGGCTGCTTCTAAGCCAACCTCCTGGTTGTCTATGCAACTCCACATCCTTTCCCACTTAGCACGCGCTTAGGGACCTTAGATGGTGGTCTGGGTTGTTTCCCTCTCGACGATGAAGCTTATCCCCCACCGTCTCACTGCTGCGCTCTCACTTACCGGCATTCGGAGTTTGGCTGAAGTCAGTAACCTTTTGGGGCCCATCGTCCATCCAGTAGCTCTACCTCCGGCAAGAAACACGCAACGCTGCACCTAAATGCATTTCGGAGAGAACCAGCTATCACGAAGTTTGATTGGCCTTTCACCCCTATCCACAGCTCATCCCCTCCATTTTCAACTGAAGTGGGTTCGGTCCTCCACGACGTCTTACCGTCGCTTCAACCTGGCCATGGATAGATCACTTCGCTTCGGGTCTAGAACATGCGACTCATACGCCCTATTAAGACTCGCTTTCGCTACGGCTGCCCCTCACGGGTTAACCTCGCCACATATCACTAACTCGCAGGCTCATTCTTCAAAAGGCACGCTGTCACACCAACAAGGGTGCTCCAACGGTTTGTAAGCAAACGGTTTCAGGTACTATTTCACTCCCCTCCCGGGGTACTTTTCACCTTTCCCTCACGGTACTTGTCCGCTATCGGTCATCTGGGAGTATTTAGGCTTATCAGGTGGTCCTGACAGATTCACACGGGATTTCTCGGGCCCCGTGCTACTTGGGATACTCTCCGGACAGGCGACGACATTTCGACTACGGGGTTCGCACCCTCTATGACTGGCCTTTCAAGACCATTCGTCTATATCGCGCTCATTGCCCTCACAGCTCGGTAGAACTGTACGGAAAGTCCCGCAACCCCGACCATGCAACTCCTACCGGATATCACACATGATCGGTTTGGCCTCTTCCGGTTTCGCTCGCCACTACTAACGGAATCGCTTTTGCTTTCTCTTCCTGTGGGTACTGAGATGTTTCACTTCCCCACGTTCCCTCTACCCGCCCTATATATTCAGGCGGGAGTCACCAGGTCACCCAAAGGGCCTGGCGGGGTTTCCCCATTCGGAGATCCTCGGATCAAAGCTCTATTATCAGCTCCCCGAGGCTTATCGCAGATTTATACGTCCTTCTTCGGCTCCAGATGCCAAGGCATCCACCGTTTGCTCTTAGAATCTTGAAATCACATGAGATTGAATCGTTTCGCCTCCCCTAGAGGAGACAGAATTGACCAATGATCTATAAATAGATCTTTGTGATCCACCGGAAAACCGGTGAATCTAAGATGCTCGCGTCCACTGTGTAGTTCTCAATATACGGGCGGTACCCCACCGCCATCCACAACAGGACGACGGAAAGGGTCCGACAAGAAACCAGACACACCCGAAAGGTGCGGCCCGGTCCCTCAGGACCCAACAGCGTGCAACATGCCCTCGACACCCCGCACCACGTTCCCACCCCACAAGGAGGCGTACTAGCAGCACGACATATCAGCCGGCATCAATGTCAATGTTCCACCCATGAGCGCCACCGCCAGGACATACGCCTGACGCGTGACTTGGCACCCTTGATCTCCCTGTATACAGAGGAGAGGTGCACATGCTCCTTAGAAAGGAGGTGATCCAGCCGCACCTTCCGGTACGGCTACCTTGTTACGACTTAGTCCTAATCACCGATCCCACCTTCGACAGCTCCTCCCTTGCGGTTAGGCCACTGGCTTCGGGTGTTACCGACTTTCATGACTTGACGGGCGGTGTGTACAAGGCCCGGGAACGTATTCACCGCAGCGTTGCTGATCTGCGATTACTAGCGACTCCGACTTCATGAGGTCGAGTTGCAGACCTCAATCCGAACTGAGACCGGCTTTTTGGGATTCGCTCCACCTTACGGTATCGCAGCCCTTTGTACCGGCCATTGTAGCATGCGTGAAGCCCAAGACATAAGGGGCATGATGATTTGACGTCATCCCCACCTTCCTCCGAGTTGACCCCGGCAGTCTCCTATGAGTTCCCACCATTACGTGCTGGCAACATAGAACGAGGGTTGCGCTCGTTGCGGGACTTAACCCAACATCTCACGACACGAGCTGACGACAACCATGCACCACCTGTATACCGACCTTGCGGGGCGTACATCTCTGCACGTTTCCGGTATATGTCAAGCCTTGGTAAGGTTCTTCGCGTTGCATCGAATTAATCCGCATGCTCCGCCGCTTGTGCGGGCCCCCGTCAATTCCTTTGAGTTTTAGCCTTGCGGCCGTACTCCCCAGGCGGGGAACTTAATGCGTTAGCTGCGACACGGAGACCGTGGAATGGTCCCCACATCTAGTTCCCAACGTTTACGGCATGGACTACCAGGGTATCTAATCCTGTTCGCTCCCCATGCTTTCGCTCCTCAGCGTCAGTTACGGCCCAGAGATCTGCCTTCGCCATCGGTGTTCCTCCTGATATCTGCGCATTCCACCGCTACACCAGGAATTCCAATCTCCCCTACCGCACTCTAGTCTGCCCGTACCCACTGCAGACCCGAGGTTGAGCCTCGGGATTTCACAGCAGACGCGACAAACCGCCTACGAGCTCTTTACGCCCAATAATTCCGGACAACGCTTGCACCCTACGTATTACCGCGGCTGCTGGCACGTAGTTAGCCGGTGCTTTTTCTGCAGGTACCGTCACTTTCGCTTCTTCCCTACTAAAAGAGGTTTACAACCCGAAGGCCGTCATCCCTCACGCGGCGTTGCTGCATCAGGCTTTCGCCCATTGTGCAATATTCCCCACTGCTGCCTCCCGTAGGAGTCTGGGCCGTGTCTCAGTCCCAGTGTGGCCGGTCACCCTCTCAGGCCGGCTACCCGTCGTAGGCTTGGTGAGCCATTACCTCACCAACTACCTGATAGGCCGCGAGTCCATCCCCAACCGAAATTCTTTCCACGACCAGACCATGCGGCCAGTCGTCATATCCGGTATTAGCTACCATTTCTAGCAGTTATCCCAGAGTCGGGGGCAGGTTACTCACGTGTTACTCACCCGTTCGCCACTGATCCGCCAGAGCAAGCTCTGACTTCACCGTTCGACTTGCATGTGTTAAGCACGCCGCCAGCGTTCGTCCTGAGCCAGGATCAAACTCTCCATAAATGCTTAAACGCACGACCACCCGAAGGCGATCGGCACATCTAAAGCCGGACGTGAACGGGAATCGAACACGAACCAGCAAGTTTGAAACCGACAGAACAAATCATTACTGACTTGCTTGTTTGTTTAAATGTATTCCAAAGGAATCCGGACACCATCCAGAAGGACGATGCCACGGGTATTTGGCATTTGACATTGTGCACGCTGTTGAGTTCTCAAGGAACGGACGCTCCCGACACCGACCATCACAGCCAGCCATCGGAGCTCACACTCCACCGCTCCCCGTGGGAGTGATCCAGACCACAAGGCCCAGCACTCACGTCGGAAGCAGAATCAGACCCTAGCTCAGTTGGTGGTACACACGCAACCCGTAGGCCGCGGCAACTTCTGTTTCACCAGGATCATCACCCGCCAGAACAGCTCCGGAAGCCTTTCAGCTTCCCGCCCGTTCCGGCGACAAGAGGAGACATTACGCGGACCACCCCACCCCCGCAAAACAACCCGCATCCCGGGCGTGTCGCGACGGTGTCCCGCACAGGAGGGGCGGCGGCACCCGGAGGCGCCGCTGCTCCCCCCGTCAGTGGAAGAAGTGGCGCTCGCCCGTGAAGTACATGGCGACGCCCGCGGCACGGGCGGCCTCGACGACCTCCTCGTCGCGGACCGATCCCCCGGGCTGGACAACGGCGCGGACGCCGGCGTCGAGCAGGACCTGCAGGCCGTCGGCGAACGGAAAGAACGCGTCCGATGCCGCGACCGAGCCGGTCGCCCGGTCCCCCGCCCGCTGCACCGCGAGCTGACACGAGTCCACCCGGTTGACCTGCCCCATGCCCACGCCGACTGATGCACCGTGGTGCGCGAGCAGGATCGCGTTCGACTTCACCGCGCGGCACGCCTTCCACGCGAACTCGAGGTCGGCGAGCGTCTGGTCGTCGACCGGCTCACCGGCGGCGAGGGTCCACGATCCCGACAGCCGCGTGCCGTCGGTCGGGAACGCGTCGCCCGACTGCACCAGGTATCCGCCGGAGATCTGACGGGCCTCGAGGTCCTCGCGGTGGTACCCCTCCGGCAGCGTGAGCAGCCGCAGGTTCTTCTTGGTCTTCAGCAGCGTGAGGGCGTCGTCGTCGAAGCCCGGCGCGACGAGGACCTCGGTGAAGATCTCCTTCACCGTCTCGGCCATCCCCAGCGTCACGGTCCGGTTCGCCGCGATGACGCCGCCGAACGCCGACACGGGATCGCAGTCGTGGGCGCTCCTGTGCGCCGAGGCGATGGCGTCCACTGCACGCGGCGCGGCGACGGCGATCCCGCAGGGGTTCGCGTGCTTGATGATGGCGACCGCCGGCTCGGCGAAGTCATAGGCGGCTCGGACCGCCGCGTCCGCGTCGACGAAGTTGTTGTAGGACATCTCCTTGCCGTGCAGCTGCACCGCCTGGGCGATGCCCGCCCCGTCGGATCGTCGGTACAGGGCCGCGTCCTGGTGGGAGTTCTCGCCGTACCGGAGCACCTGCGCGAGCTCACCCCGGACATCCCACGTCGCGGGCCAGCCGGGGTCGCCGGATGCCGACGGCTCGGCGCCGACGACCGCGGACCCGAAGTAGTCCGCCACCGCACGGTCGTAGTCGGCGGTGTGCGCGAAGGCCGACGCGGCGAGGCGCCGACGCTGCTCGAGGGTGGTCCCCCCGGACCGGACCGCCGCGATCAGCTCGTCGTAGCTCGCCGGCGACACGACGATGGCCACGTTGGCGTGGTTCTTGGCGGAGGCGCGCACCATGGCGGGCCCGCCGATGTCGATCTGCTCGATCACGTCCGACGCGGGAGCGCCCGAGGCGACCGTCTCCACGAACGGGTACAGGTTCACGACCACGAGCTGGAACGGCGAGATCCCGAGCTCCGCCAGCTGCACCTCGTGCGACTCCAGCCGCAGGTCGGCGAGGAGGCCCGCGTGCACGGCGGGGTGCAGCGTCTTCACCCGACCGTCGAGGGACTCGGGGAACCCCGTGACGTCCTGCACCTGGGTGACGGGGAAGCCCGCCTCCGCGATGGTGCTCGCCGTGGATCCGGTGGAGACGATCTCGACGCCGGCCTCCGCGAGGGCCGACGCCAGCTCGAGCAGGCCGGTCTTGTCGCTCACCGAGACGAGGGCGCGTGCCACCTCGATGCCGTCGCGATCGCGGAACAGGGACGGGTCGTGACGGGGTCCGCTCATGCCGGGGACAGCTCCTTGAGGTCGATGGTGCCGAGGGAGATCGCGCGCACCGTGTCGACGAGGAGCCTGCGCTCCACGACCTTGATGCGCTCGTGCAGGGTGTGCTCGGTGTCGCCCGGCTCCACGGGCACGCGCTCCTGCGCGAGCACGGGACCGGTGTCGACGCCGGTGTCGACGACGATGATGGACGCGCCGGAGCTCGTCGCCCCGGCCGCGATGGCGTCGCGCACGGCGTGGGCGCCCGGGAACTCGGGCAGGTACGCCGGATGCGTGTTCACGATGCGGGGCGCGAAGGCAGCGACGGCGCGCGGCGGCAACAGGCGCATGAAGCCGCTGAGGACCACCAGGTCGGGTTCCCAGCCGGCGATGGCGGCGGCCAGCTCGTCGCCCCATGCCGCACGGTCGGGGAAGCTCCCGAACGGGACCGTGAAGGTGGGGATGCCGCGCTCCTCGGCGAAGAGCAGCCCGTCGGCGTCGCGGTCCGCGCCGACGGCCACGACCCGCGCGGGGTAGTCGGCGTGCTCGGCCGCCTGGAGGAGGGCGTGGAGGTTGGTCCCGCTGCCGGAGATGAGGACGACCACGTTGAGCACGGCCACAGCCTATCCGCGTCCCTCGGCGCTGCGCCGGACGAGCGGCGCCATCAGCCCGGACACGAACATGCCGGCGACGGAGGCGATGCCGATCTCGAGGAACGCGGCGAGGAGGATCCACCCGGCGGCCGGCCCCACGTCGGCCAGGCGGCCCGGACCCGCGGCCCCGCCGGAGATCACGGCGAGCAGCGCGAGGATCCCCGCGCCGACGACGCCCATGCCGAGCCCGGCCACCAGGAACCACGGCCACCGCCGCGCCTCCGGCTCCGGGATGCGCGACACGCGCGGCGACAGCGCGACCGCCGCGACGAAGGCCACGACCACGGGCACGAGGATGCCGAGGAAGCCGAGGTCGAGCGCGCCCTGCGGCAGGATGCCCAGCACGGGCACCGACGGCAGCGGGCCCACCGACGTGCCGAGCGGCGACACGGACGACCCGGTGCCGATCGCGAAGCCCGGACCGAGGAGCCAGGACGCCGTCCAGAGCACCAGGTTCGGCAGGAGCGCGAGCTGCCCGAGCGTGAGCGCGACGCCGCCGACGATCCCCGTCTGCAGCGTCTCGTAGAGGGTGATCACGGTGGCGTACTGGATGCCGAGCAGCACGGCGACGACGACGGCCGAGATCGCGACGACCGCGAAGGCCGCCGCCGCTCCCCCGCGCAGGGCCGTCGCGGTGACCGATGCCGCCCCCGCCGGGAGGCGGTCGAACGCGTCGCGCCCGCTCCGGATGACCGCCGCGAGACGGCCGGACGACAGGGAGGCCCACCATCTGCCGGCGCGCGCGCGGTCGACGCGGGCGATGCCGCCCACGAGGAGGCCGAGGGCGAGCACCAGCGTCGGGAGCGCGGCACCCCGCACGACGGCCGGGGCGATGCCCTCGTGCTGCGCGGCGAGCGCCAGGCCGAGCGACAGCACGGCCGTGGTCCCGACGGCGGCGATCGCGCCGATCCCCGGGTGGTCGGTCTCGACGATGCGGCGGCCGGCGCGGATCCCGAGGAGGAGCGTGAGGAGGGCGAAGCCGAGCGGCGCGAGCGACAGCATGAACGGCGCGTCCACCGCGGGGAGCCCGAGGGCCGCCGCGAGCGCCGGATCCAGCGACGCGGTGAGCGGCACGCCGTGCCCCAGGAGCCACAGGTCGATCGCCGTGCGCGCGAAGACGCCCCAGTCGATCTGCAGGTCGTACTGCCCCGCCCAGAGCGCGGTGAGCGGGACGAGGGGCAGGGCGACGCCGACCCCCACCACCAGGAGCGCCTCGAGTGCCGCGAACAGGGCGGTTGCGTGTCGGTTCATGCCTCGACGACCCTACCGGCCGGGCCCTGCGCGACCGGTCGGGCGGCGGGCGCGGCGGGGCATCCGCGGGGCGATCCGCCAGGGGAGGAGGCGCGGGCGTGACGACGGCCCGCATCCACCGGATGCGGGCCGTCGTCATGCGCCTGGAGCGCGGGCGCCCTACAGCGCGGCGAAGACCTCGCGGAGGAGGTTGGCCGTCTCGGTCGGCGTCTTGCCGACCTTGACGCCGGAGGCCTCGAGGGCCTCCTTCTTGCCCTGCGCCGTGCCGCTGCCGCCGGAGACGATGGCGCCGGCGTGGCCCATGGTCTTGCCCTCGGGGGCGGTGAAGCCCGCGACGTACGCGACGACCGGCTTGGTGACGTGCGCCTTGATGTACTCGGCCGCGCGCTCCTCGGCGTCGCCGCCGATCTCGCCGATCATGACGATGGCGCGCGTCTCCGGGTCCGCCTCGAACGCCTCGAGGGCGTCGATGTGCGTGGTGCCGATGACGGGGTCGCCGCCGATGCCGATGGCGGTGGAGATGCCCAGGTCGCGCAGCTCGTACATCATCTGGTACGTGAGCGTGCCGGACTTCGACACGAGGCCGATGGGGCCGGCCTCGGTGATGGTGGCGGGGATGATGCCGGCGTTCGACTTGCCGGGGCTGATGATGCCGGGGCAGTTCGGACCGACGATGCGGGTCTTCCCGCCGGTGCTCTTGGCGTGCGACCAGAACTCCGCGGAGTCCTTGACCGGGATGCCCTCGGTGATGACGACCGCGAGCGGGATGGCCGCGTCGATCGCCTCCAGCACCGCGCTCTTGGCGAACGCCGGGGGCACGAAGATGACCGACACGTCGGCGCCCGTCTCCGCCATGGCCTCGGCGACGGAGCCGAAGATCGGGAGCTCGACGCCCGCGATCTCGACCGTGGTGCCGGCCTTGCGCGGGTTGACGCCGCCCACGACCTTGCTGCCGGACGCGAGCATGCGGCCCGCGTGCTTGGTGCCCTCGGAGCCCGTGAGGCCCTGGACGATGATCCTGCTGTTCTCGTCGAGAAGAATCGACATGTACCTGTTCCTGTTCTCTCTCGGGAGTTACGCGGCGGCCAGCTCGGCGGCCTTGTCGGCCGCCTCGTCCATGGTGCCGACGACGGTGACGAGGGGGTGCGCGCGCTCCTCGAGGATGCGGCGGCCCTCCTCGACGTTGTTGCCGTCGAGCCGGACGACGAGCGGCTTGGTGGCGGTGTCGCCCAGCTTGTCGAGCGCGCCGACGATGCCGTTCGCGACGGCGTCGCACGACGTGATGCCGCCGAAGACGTTGACGAAGACGCTGCGGACCTGCTCGTCGCCGAGGATGACGTCGAGACCCGCGGCCATGACCTCGGCGGACGCTCCACCGCCGATGTCGAGGAAGTTCGCGGGGCGCGCGCCGCCGTGCTTCTCGCCCGCGTAGCTGACGACGTCCAGCGTGGACATGACGAGACCCGCGCCGTTGCCGATGATGCCGACCTGGCCGTCGAGCTTCACGTAGTTGAGGTCGGACTCCTTGGCCTTCGCCTCGAGCGGGTCCGCGGCGGCCGCGTCCTCGAGGGCCGCGTGGCCCTCGTGGCGGAAGCCGGCGTTCTCGTCGAGCGTGACCTTGCCGTCGAGGGCGATGATGTCGCCCGACTCGGTGAGCACCAGCGGGTTGACCTCGACGAGCGTCGCGTCCTCGTCGCGGTAGACCCACCAGAGGCGCTCGAACACGGGCGCGACCTTGGCGATGAGCTCCTCCGGGAAGGACGCGGCGCGCGCGATCTCCTCGGCCTTGGCGGCGTCGATGCCGGTGACCGGGTCGATCTCGATGCGGGCGAGGGCCTCGGGGCGCGTGACCGCGAGCTCCTCGATCTCCATGCCGCCCTCGTAGCTGGTGAGGGAGAGGTAGGAGCGCTCGGCGCGGTCGAGCAGGATCGAGAAGTAGAACTCCTGCTTGATGCGCGCACCGGCGGCGACCATGACGCGGTTCACGGTGTGGCCCTTGATGTCGAGGCCGAGGATGGACTGCGCCGCCTCGTACGCCGCGTCGGCGCTCTGGGCGACCTTGACGCCGCCGGCCTTGCCGCGGCCGCCGGTCTTCACCTGCGCCTTCACGACCACGGTGCCGCCCAGCTTCTCGGCCGCGGCGCGCACCTCCTCGGCGGTGTCGGCGACGATCCCCGGGAGGACCGGGACGCCGTAGGACTCGAAGAGGTCCCTGGCCTGGTATTCGAAAAGATCCACGCGTGTCATCCCATCCGCACCCGCGCTCGGCGGTTACGTGCGTCGTTCGAGGCTGCGGTGCCACGACCGTCTGGTGGCGGCACCCGGTGTGTAGCGGCTGGTCGACGCGCACGCCGCCCACCGGGGTGGACCGGCCCGCCGCGTCGACGACCGTGGAGAGCCTATCGGGTCCCGCGTCGGCCGACCGGGGCGCCCTGCGCCCGTGCTGCGGGACGGGAACCGCCCGCCTGGGGAGGGAGACTGGGCGGATGAGGCCGACGACGCACGCCGCGCGACGGCGGGACGGATCCATCCGCGACCTCGCCGGCGAGGGGATCCTCCTGGCCGCGGGCGGACGGGCGATCCTGCTGCAGATCGCCGACCCGTCGGTCGCCCGCGGGGTGGCCGAGCACAGCGACTTCGCCTCGCGTCCGCTCGACCGGCTCGAGGGCACCCTCGGCTACGTGTACGCCGTCGTCTTCGGGTCGCCCGCCGAGGTCGCGCGCGCTCGGCGCATCGTGGGACGCGCCCACGCTCCCGTGCGGTCGGCGGTCCCCGCCGCGGACGGCTCCGCGCCGGCGTACTCGGCGTACGACGCCGACCTGCAGCTGTGGGTGGCGGCGACGCTCTACGACTCTGCCGTCCTGATGTTCGAGACCTGCTTCGGCCCGCTGCCCGAGGAGGCCGCGGACCGGATCTACGCGGAGTACGCCGTGCTGGGCACGGCGCTCCAGGTCCCGGAGGGGCGCTGGCCCGCGGACAGGGTCGCCTTCCGCGCGTACTGGGAGGAGCGGATCGCGACCCTCGACCCGACGCCGGACGCCCGCCGGGTCGCGCGGACGCTGCTGGGCGGACGCGTGGGATCGCCCGTGGTGCGCGCCGTGATGCCGCTCGTCGCCCTCGTGACGGCGGGGCTGCTGCCGCCGCGGATCCGCTCGGGCTTCGGGATGCGCTGGGACGCGCGGCTCGAGCGCCGCTTCCGACGGGCGCTCGGGACCGTCCTCGCGGTCTACCGGCTGATGCCGCGCGCGGTCCGCGAGGCGCCGCGGTCGGTGATCACGCGCCGGTACGGGCGGCGCGACGCCGACTAGCGGACGCCGGGCCGCTCCTGCACAGGTCGCGCGTCCCGCATCCCCTCCCCGTCCCGCCGGGAGCCCGATCGGGGGCGCGCGCGATGCCGCACCCTGCGGCCATGACACGGATCCCCTCCCCCGCTCCCCCGACCCGCCGACGCCCCGCGCGGCCGCCGGGCCCCTGCCCCGCCGCCCGCCTCGTGGCCACGTTCGTGGGCATCGGGCTGGCCATCGGCCCCGGCCTCGGCCTCGCGACGAGCGCCGCGCCTCCCGCGCAGGCGCTGAGCGCGACCTCCCGCGGAACGGGCTACGCCTCCGGCCCGGACGGCCGCTGGCTCGGGTCGTACCGGCTGGACGACGGGCGGCTCGGCTTCTGCATCGACGTCGGGCTGGCCGCCCCGCCCGGTCACGAGTACGCACCGGTGGACGATCCGGGCCGCTCCGCCGACGACCGGGCGCGCCTCGCCTACATCGCCCGAACCTGGGCGGGGACCGCGGATCCCGACACCGCGGCCGCCGGGCAGCTCGCGACGTGGAGCATCACCGGCCTCGGCGGGCACGACCTCGACTGGTACGCATCGCGCGCCGGCGATCGGGCGGGCGTCGTGGAGTCGCGTGCCCGGGACATGCTCGCCGAGGCCGGCTCCGCGACCGGCGCCTCGCGGTCGATCACCGCCGCCGCCGCGGTCACGCTCGGGGACGACGGCCACGGCACGGTGCGCGCCGACCTGCGTGCCGACTTCCTCGCCACCGGGCCGGCAGACGTCGCCCCCGGGACCCGGACGGGCACCGTCTCCCTGGAGGGCGCCGTCTTCGCGGACGGCAGCACGAGCACGGAGGTGGCGAACGGCACCGCCGTCCCCGTCACGGCGACCGGGTCCTCCCCGGAGTCCCACGTCACGGCGAGCGCCGCGTTCTCCGGCCTCCCCTACGGCGACGCGCTCGACGTGGTCGGCGCCGGGGCCGCGTCGCAGCGACTGGTCCTGGCCCGTCCTGCGGATGCGCGCGCCGCGGCACGGGCGGATGCGCGAGCGCCGAGTCCCCTCCCCTTCGCGCCCCGGGTCGTCACGCGCACGTCACGTGCGGTGGCCGCGGTCGGCGACGAGGTGGCGGACCATCTCCTCGTCTCCAGCGACCCGGCGGCGCCGGCTGCGCCCGGGAGGCCGGCCACCTCCGACGGCTGGGGGGTCGCGCGGCGTGAGGACGGGAGCCTCGTCCCCGTGCCCGTCATCGTCCGGAGCAGGCTCCTCGGCCCGTTCCCGGGGCAGGTGGGCCCGGAGCGGGACGACGCCCCGGACGATGCACCGCAGGTCTGCGCGGTGACCACCCCCGTCGACCGCGGACCGGGCGACTACACCACGCCCGCCTGCCGCGTGCCCGCGGGCGGCTTCTACACCTGGGTCGAGTCCATCTCGCCGGACGACACCCCGATGGCGGAGGGCCGGACGCGGGTGCTCCCCTGGCGCTCGACCTTCGGTGCCGCGACGGAGTCGACGCAGGTCCCGCACCCTCCGACGGTCACGACCACGATCGGGGCGCCGGAGATCACCACGGGCGAGTGCCAGGCCGACACGCTGCACGCCACGGGGTTCGTCGGCGTGGGGCCCGTGCCCATCCGGGTGCGCCTCGTCGGACCGCTCGACTCCGCTCCTGCGGAGGGCGAGGCCCTCGAGCCCTCCGACGAGACGTCGCCCGCAGCCGCCCAGGCCGTGGTGCAGCTCAGGGGCGACGGCGACGTGACCACGCCGTGCATGCGCGTCGACGTTCCCGGGTGGTACGTGGCCGTGCTCGACAGCCCCGGGCGCCCGGCGGACGACGCCGACGGGGCTGCCATCGCCCCCTTCGCCGACCACGTGGCGCACGCCGCCGAGACGTTCCATGTCAGCCCGCCCCCGCCGGCGACCCCGCCCACCCCGCCCGCGAACCCCGAGCTGGCGATGACGGGCGGCGCGCCGGGGATCGACGTCCCGGGAACAGCAGGTGGGCAGCGGGTCGGCGCCGGGCAGCTGGCCTGCGCGGCGGCCGCCGTCGGCGCCATCGGCGCGCTCGGCGTCGGCGCCCGCACCAGCGGCCGACGTCGCCGGAGGACCGCTAGAGCTTCTCGATGGGCGCGATCTTGATGAGGAGCCGCTTCCGCCCCGCCGGTCCGTCGAACTGCACCTCCGCGATGCGCTTGCGCCCTTCGCCCGTGACAGCCGTGACCCGGCCGTCGCCGAAGTCGGTGTGGCGAATGCGATCGCCGAACGCGAGCTCCAGGTCGCCGTTGTCGCGCACCTGCCCCGTGACCGTGTTGGCCCACTGGGTCTTGGGACGCGGGGGCGGCGGCAGGGCCGGGTCCTCGAAGCCGCTCGTCGACCGGGATCGACCGCTGTACCCGCCGCCCTCCCGACGGGCGTTGAGCGCCCGCGGCTGGGTGCCGCCGCGCGACGTGGCCATGCCCGGGGACTGCTTCCAGTCGATCAGCTCGGCTGGGATCTCCTGCAGGTACCGGCTCGGCATGGCCACGTTGACCTCGCCGAACTGCGCGCGGGTCATGGCGAGGGAGATGAAGAGGCGGCGGCGGGCTCGCGTGATGCCGACGTAGAAGAGACGCCGCTCCTCGGCAGGGCCGCCGGGTTCGTTCGCGGACATGCGGTGCGGGAGCAGGTCCTCCTCCACCCCGGTGAGGAATACCGAGTCGTACTCGAGGCCCTTCGCCGTGTGGAGGGTCATGAGGGACACCGTGCCGCTCGAGTCGTCCAGCTCGTCGGCGGCGGCCACGAGGGAGACCTCCGTGAGGAAGTCGACGAGCTGGCCCTCCGGGTTGTTGCGCGAGAACTCCTTCGTCACCGCGACGAGCTCCTCGACGTTCTCCGCGCGCGCCTCGTCCTGGGCGTCCTTGCTCGCGCGGAGCGCCTGCACCAGGCCGCTCCGGTCGAGGAGCGTGGTGACGAGGTCGCCGACGGAGGTGCGCCCCTCCGGCCGGTCGGGATCGAGCAGCAGCGCCACCTCGTCGAGCATGCGAGAGAGCGTGAGGATCGCCTGGGTGACCTTCGGCCCGAGCCCCAGCTCGGACGCGCGCCGCATGGCCTCCCGGAAGGTGACGCCGTGCGCCTCGGCGAAGTTCGCCAGCGCCGTCTCCGTGGCGGGGCCGATGCCGCGCTTCGGGGTGTTGAGGATGCGGCGGAGCGCGAGCACGTCGGCGGGGTTCGCCACGGAGACCAGGTACGCCATGGCGTCCTTGATCTCAGCCCGCTCGTAGAACTTCGTGCCGCCCATGATCCGATACGGGACTGCGGAGCGGATGAGGATCTCCTCGAGCGCGCGCGTCTGCGCGTTGGTCCGGTAGAAGACCGCGATCTCCGAGTAGGCGGTGCCCTCCTCGTGCAGCTTCTGGATCTCGTCGGCCACGAACTGCGCCTCGTCGTGACCCGAGTACCCCGTGAAGCCGACGATCTTGTCGCCGTCGCCGATGGACGTCCACAGCTTCTTGTCCTTGCGGTCGAAGTTGTGGGAGATGACGGCGTTGGCCGCGGTGAGGATGTTCTGCGTCGACCGGTAGTTCTGCTCGAGGAGCACGACCTTCGACTGCGGGAAGTCGCGCTCGAACTCGGTGATGTTGCGGATGTCGGCGCCGCGGAAGGCGTAGATCGACTGGTCGCTGTCGCCCACCACGGTGAGCGACGCTCCGTCGATGCCGCCCATGCCGTTCGTCGACATGCGCGTGTCGACGGGCACGTCGTCGGGCGAGACCGCGCGTGTGAGCTCGCGGATGAGGGAGTACTGCGCGTGGTTCGTGTCCTGGTACTCGTCCACCAGCACGTGCCGGAAGCGCCGCTGGTAGAGCGCCGCCACCTTCGGGAACGCGCGGAACAGGAAGACGGTCTGCCCGATGAGGTCGTCGAAGTCGAAGGCGTTCGCGGACGCCAGCGAGCGCGTGTACTGCCGGAAGATCTCCACGAACATGGCCTCGGCCGGGTCGTTGAAGTTGGCCGTGCGGGCGAAGGTGTCGGCGTCCGACAGCTCGTTCTTGAGCTTCGAGATGCGGCCGGACACGGAGGAGACCGTGAAGCCGAGCGTGTCCGCGTCGAGCTGCTTGATGATCCGCTTGATGAGGACCCGACTGTCGGCCGAGTCGTAGATGGTGAAGTTCTGCGTGAAGCCGAACGCCTCCGCCTCGCGACGCAGGATGCGCACGCACGCGGAGTGGAACGTCGAGATCCACATGCCCTCGGACGCCTGGCCGAGGAGCGACTCGACGCGCTCGCGCATCTCCGCGGCGGCCTTGTTCGTGAACGTGATGGCCAGGATCTGGCTCGGCCACGCCTCCCGCGACTCGATGAGGCTCGCGATGCGGTGGGTGAGCACGCGCGTCTTCCCGGAGCCGGCGCCAGCGACGATGAGGAGGGCCGGCCCGCGGTACACGACGGCCTCGCGCTGCTCCGGGTTGAGGCCCTCGAGCAGCGGATCCGACGGGGTCCCGGGCCCTCCGCCGGCGCCCCCGCGGCCGTCGAGGATGATCGGCGTGCTGGAGGCGGGAAGGGCGGCGGGGTCGGCACTCATGTCGGCATCGATCCTAGGCGCTGCCCCCGACGCCGGTCCGGGCGGGAGACGCGCGGCCCGTGGCCGCACCATCCGGTACGCCCGCCGCGAGGCGGCGCGAGCGCCGAGCGGAGCGGAGCGATCCGAACCGAGCGAGCCGAGCCGAGCCGAGCGACCGAGCGACCGAGCGACCGAGCGAGCCGAGCGACCCGGAGCCCCCGCGACCGGACCTGACGCCCCGCGCCCCTATCCCCCGGCCCCGACCGCCGCCGCCCGCTCCTCGACGAGCCGCACCGCGAGATCCGGATGGTCGACGAACACGCCGTCGACGCCCGCGTCGAGGAGCCGCCCCCAGTGCGCGCGGAAGTCGCCGTGCGCGGACCTCGGCCCGGACCCGCGGAGGGGTCGGGGCAGGAACGCGTTCTCGGGCCGGAGCGTCCAGGTGAACACGGAGAGGCCGGCGGCGTGCGCGCGCCCGACCAGGTCGGAGCCGGGAGCGGGGACCGCATCGTCGGCGCGATCGGCGGTGAAGCCCGCCGCCGGGCAGATCCGCTCCACGCCGACGCTGATGCCGTCCACGTCGGCGGCGAGCGCCGCGAGCCCCGCGTCCGTCAGCTGCTCGTCGAAGGTGGCCGCCGATCCGCCGTGGCGCGCGACCTCGTCCGTTGCGGCGCCGCGTCCCTCGAGCAGGTACACCAGCCGGGCCTCCACGCCGCGTGCCCGGACCCGCAGCAGCACGTCCCGCTCGAAGGACTCGACCGTGAGGCGCGATGCGTCCGACGCCCAGCCGTGAGCCACGAGGTCGCGCGCGAGCAGCTCGTCGAGCGGCAGGCCGAAGGCGGCGAAGTGGGTGGCGTGCTTGATCTCCGCCACCATGCCGAGCGGTCGGCCGTGTCGCGCGGACTCCTGGTCGATGATGCGGAGCAGGTCGGGCAGCGAGAGCACCGCCTCCTCGTCGTCGTGCGTCGCGTTGCCCGGCCGGATCGCGGGGATCCGCTCCCGGCATCGGAGCGTCCGGATCTCGGCCCACGTCATGTCCTCGGTGAACCAGCCCGTGCGCTCGACGCCGTCGACGACGCGCGTGGTCCGGCGGTCGGCGTACTCGGGACGGTCCGCGACGTCCGTGGTGCCCGACAGCTCGTTCTCGTGCCGGATGACGAGCACCCCGTCGGACGAGGTGACGAGGTCGGGCTCGACGGCATCCGCTCCCTGCGCGAAGCCCAGCCGCACGGCGGCCGCGGAGTGCTCGGGGCGGTGTCCGCTCGCTCCGCGATGGGCGATGACGAGGGGGCGGGGGCGAGGGGCGTGATCCACGCGGGGGACGCTACAGGCGCCAGGTGGACGGCGAGCGGGTGCCCATGTGAGGAAATACAGGGCCCGCGCGAGTGGTTTCCCAGCCTGGTCGGCTAAATTGATGCCCGATCACGTTCATCCACCATTGAGAGTAGAAGGATCATGGCCAACCCCACGTTCTCCAACAACCCGGTCTTCAACGGCCGGGGTGCGACGCCCACGAGGGATGTGACCCCGGAGAGCCTCGACGAGCTCTACAACCGCCCGTCCGCGACGGCCTCCCAGACCGACCGCATGACGTTCGAGGACACGACCGTCAAGACGGTCAGCCTTCTCGCGATCGTCATCGTCCTCGGCGCCGTCGCCTGGCTCTCGGGCCCGCTGGCCATGCCCCTCGCGCTGCTCGGCGCGCTCGGCGGATTCGTGCTCGGACTCGTCAACTCCTTCAAGAAGGAGCCGTCCGTCCCGCTCATCGTCGCGTACGCCGCGTTCGAGGGCCTCTTCGTGGGCGGCATCTCCCGCGTCTTCGAGGGCATCTACCCCGGCGTCGCGACGCAGGCGGTCCTCGGCACGGCGGCGGTGTTCGCCACCGTCCTCCTGCTGTTCCGCAGCGGCAAGATCCGCGCCTCCAAGAAGGCCACGAAGATCTTCATGGTCGCGATGGTCGGTTACCTGCTGTTCTCGCTGCTGAACTTCGGCCTGATGGCCTTCGGCGTCACCGACAGCGCCTTCGGACTGCGCAGCCAGCCCGTGTTCGGCATCCCGCTCGGCGTCATCCTCGGCATCTTCGTCGTCCTGCTGGCGTCCTACTCGCTGGTGCTCGACTTCGACTTCATCCAGCGCGGCGTCCGCGCCGGCGCCCCGCGTCGCTACGGCTGGACCGCGGCCTTCGGCCTCGTGGTCACCATCGTGTGGCTGTACGTCGAGCTGCTCCGCCTGTTCGCGATCCTGCGCGGCAACGACTAGCAGCACCCGGTCCGCGGCGCAGCACCGCGGACCGGCAGAACGACGAAGGCCGCTCCCCGAGGGGAGCGGCCTTCGTCGTCCAACGCCCGGGCGGGAGGATCACTCCCACTCGATGGTTCCCGGCGGCTTCGACGTGACGTCGAGCACGACGCGGTTCACCCCGTCGACCTCGTTCGTGATGCGGTTCGAGATCCGCGCGAGCACGTCGTACGGGAGGCGGGTCCAGTCCGCCGTCATCGCGTCCTCGCTCGAGACGGGACGCAGCACGATGGGGTGGCCGTAGGTGCGGCCGTCGCCCTGCACGCCCACGGACCGGACATCCGCCAGGAGCACCACGGGGCACTGCCAGATCTCCTGGTCGAGGCCCGCCGCGGTGAGCTCGGCGCGCGCGATCGCGTCGGCCTGGCGCAGCAGCTCGAGGCGCTCGGCCGTGACCTCGCCGACGATGCGGATCCCGAGGCCGGGACCGGGGAAGGGCTGGCGCCCCACGATGACCTCGGGGAGGCCCAGCTCGCGGCCGATGGCGCGCACCTCGTCCTTGAAGAGGGTCCGCAGCGGCTCGACGAGCTCGAACTTGAGGTCCTCCGGGAGGCCGCCCACGTTGTGGTGGCTCTTGATGTTCGCGGTGCCCGTGCCGCCGCCGGACTCGACGACGTCCGGGTAGAGCGTGCCCTGCACGAGGAAGCGGATGGGCTCGCCGTCGGCCTTCGCCTCGAGCACGAGCGCCTCCGCGGCGCCCTCGAACGAGCGGATGAACTCGCGGCCGATGATCTTGCGCTTGGCCTCGGGGTCCGTGACGCCCGCGAGGCCGTCCAGGAACTGCTCGGCCGCGTCGACCGTGACGAGGCGGACGCCCGTGGCGGCCACGTAGTCCTCCTCGACCTGGCGGCGCTCATCCTGGCGGAGGAGGCCGTGGTCGACGAACACGCACGTGAGCTGATCGCCGACCGCGCGGTGCACGATCGCGGCGGCCACGGCGGAGTCGACACCGCCGGAGAGGCCGCAGATGACGCGGGCGTCGCCGACCTGGGCGCGGATCCGCTCGACCTGCTCGGCGATGACGTTGCCGCTGTTCCAGTCGCCCGGGATGCCGGCGGCGCGGTGCAGGAAGTTCTCGAGCACGGCCTGGCCGTGCGCGGAGTGCTTGACCTCGGGGTGCCACTGCACGCCGTACAGGCGGCGCTCGTCGCTCGCGAACGCGGCGACGGGCGTGGACGCGCTGGAGGCGAGGACCTCGAAGCCCTCGGGTGCCTTCGACACGGAGTCGCCGTGGCTCATCCACACCGTCTGGTCGTCGGGCTGGCCGTCGAGCAGGGTGCTGCCGGGCGTGAGCGTGACCGCGGTGGAGCCGTACTCGCGCTGGCCGGTGTGCGCGACCTCGCCGCCGAGCGCGCGGGCCATGACCTGGAAGCCGTAGCAGATGCCGAGCACGGGGACGCCGAGGTCGAGGATCCCCTCGTCGAGGCCGGGCGAGCCCTCCTCGTAGACGCTCGACGGGCCGCCGCTCAGGACGATGCCGGACGGGTCCTTCGCGCGGATCTCCTCGGCCGTGATCGTGGACGGCACGATCTCCGAGTAGACGTTGGCCTCGCGGACGCGGCGGGCGATCAGCTGCGCGTACTGGGCGCCGAAGTCGACGACGAGGACGGGGCGCTGGTTCGTGGGGTTGTCGACGCTCAAGTGGTGGCCTCCGTGGTGGTGGTCGGGTCGGTGGGTCGGGGGGCGCGGCGGTCGTCGTCGCCGGGGGCGCTCGCGGCGGCGCGGCGCGGCGCCTCGAGCTCCGCGATGGTCGCGTGCACCTGGCGCGCGATGCGGGCCTCGACCACGAAGGACAGGAACGGCACGACGCCGCCCGCCGCGATGAGGATGAAGCGCGTGAACGACCAGCGCATCCGCTGCCAGAGCAGGAAGTCGCTGATGAGGTAGACGACGTAGATGTTGCCGTGGACGATCTGGACGATGAGGCTGAGGTTCGTGCCCGTGAGGGTGTCGGCCGGCGACAGCGCCAGGAAGCCCGACGGGCCGTTCAGCTCGAGCTCGTAGCCGGCGCCCGCGAGGTACTGCAGCGAACCGTCGGCGAACTGGAAGCCCGGCAGGTACTTGAACCCCATCTCCACGACCAGGAGGAGGAGGAACGCGCCGGTGATGAAGGCCATGACGCGGTAGAAGCCGAGGACCCTCCGGATCTGCGGGACGTCGGAGCGCTTGAGTCCGTGGGCCATGCCTGGATCCTACCGGTCGGCGTCTGCGCGGCTCCCGGGGCGGGGAGCGCCGCCGGACGCGTCGAGGGCGCCCTCGGGGAGCGGGTCGTCGTCGTCATCGTCGTCGTCGTCGCGGTAGCCCGGCTGCTCGCGTGTCCAGGTGTCGCGCACGGTGCGGTACCAGATGACGATCGCGAAGATCGCGAAGACCGCCCACTCCGCCGCGTAGAAGATGTTGAGCCAGTTGAGCTGCACGTCCTCGCTCGGCGGCGGCGAGTAGATGGGCGAGAGCCCCGCTTGGGCGTCGGAGGCCACGACGAAGCCGTTGTAGACGTCGCCCACGTCGCCCTGCCAGACGTTGACGAGCGCCGCCGTGCTGAGGCGCGTCATGCGCTGCGGATCCTGGCCGGTGCCGGACGGCTCGGGCTGCTCGCTGGGGAGGAAGCGGCCGACGACCTCCCGGGTGCCTGCCGACGGACCGGCATCGGCGTTCAGGCGCGCGGCGACGGCCGCCGCCTCGTCGTCGGTCGCGGCCCAGCCGAGGGCGACGGGGACGCTGGCGGGGAGGGCGTCGGGCGCGGCATCCGCGGGCCGGCCGTCGTCCGTGACCGACAGGTGGCCGACGACCCAGGCGCCGGTGCGGCCGTCGTCCAGCCGGTCCGACACGACGACGAAGTCGCCGGGGACGAGCGCGCCCGAGACGGTGACCATGTGCCCGGCCGACCGGTCGGTGACGTAGCCCTGCGGCTCGGCGAGCGTCCCCAGCGGCAGCGCCGTCTCGGTGTCGCGCTCGATCACGACGCCCGACTCGACGGCGCGGGCCAGCTGCCACTGCCCGAGCGCGGCGAACCCCGCGGCGATGACCAGCGCGAGCGCGAGCAGCGCGATCGAACGGGGGCGCCGGGCGACCTGGGCGACGGTGGGGCCGGGGCCCTCGGATCCCGGACCGCCGGGTCCGGGCGTCCCGGAGCCGGAGCGCCCGCTGCCGTCGGGGAGGTGGTCGGATGCGTGCGTCATCAGTAGTCGGGTTCCCGTTCGCGCGTCGGCGGTGTCCAGGTGTCGTGGTCGGACTGCTGCCCGGCCTGCTCGGCACGGCGGCGGTCGGGGGCGGGACGCGCCTCCTCGTCGTCGCCGTCGGCGGCGTCGGCTCCCGCACCGCGCGGCACGCCCGATCCGCGCCCGCCCTCCGCCTCGGGACCGGTGCCCGGCGTCGTGCCGCGCGCGGCCGTGCCGGGTCGGGATCCCGCGATCGCGAGGCCGTCGTCGAAGGCGTCCGCGGGCACGGGGTCCCCGCGCTCGGCGGCCTCGAACAGGGCGAGGGCGCCCGCGCGCTCGGCGTCGCGCTCGGCCTTCTCCGCCGCGCGCTTGGTGGCGGAGCGGTAGCGCGTGGGCAGGACGGCCGTGCCGATGCGCACCGAGTTGGCGGCGAGGAGCGGCCCCATGATCGCCATGACGAGCACGTAGAGGCCGGCGAAGGGCTGGATCCGCTCGTCGAGCCCCGCCGAGAGCGACAGCGTCGCGAGGATCAGCGCGAACTCGCCCCGGTTCTGCAGGATGAAGGCCGTGTTGATGCCGGCCTGGGCGCCGTGGCCGTTGAGCCAGGCGACGAACTGGCCCGCGATGAGGTTGAGCGTGACGGTCATGGCGACGGCCACCAGCACCGGGACCACCACCGTGGGGAACTCGCCCGGGTCGAGCGCGAGCCCGAAGTTCAGGAAGAAGAACGCGCCGAACACGTCGCGCAGCGGGATGGCGATCTGCTCGATGCGGTTGCGCACGCGGGTCGCCCCGAGCACGAGGCCGATGAGGAAGGCCCCGATCGCGTCCGTGACGCCGAGGACCTCCCCGATGCCGCCGAAGAGGATCGCGAGGCCGAAGAACAGGACCGTGAACAGCTCCACGTCGCGCGTGCGGAGGAAGCGCGAGAGGAAGGCGCCGCCCTTCCGCGCGACCGTGAACATGATGACGAGGAACGCGAACGACACGGCCAGCTGGCCGACCACGGCCCAGGGCTCGGTCTCGCCGCTCAGCACGACGGACACGATGGCGAGGTAGACGGCGATGAAGATGTCCTCGACCACCGTGACGCCCAGGATCATGGGCGTCTCGTCGTTGGCGAGCCGGTTCAGCTCGATGAGGAGCTTCGTGACGATGGCGCTCGAGGAGGTGGCCGTCATGCCCGCGATGACCAGCGCCTCGCGGGTGCCCCAGCCGAGCGCGAAGCCGAACGCGAACCCGACGCCCATGTTAATGAGCACGTAGGAGCCGCCGGAGACGATGAGCTTGCCCGCGTTGCCGAAGAACTCGTCCTGGTCGAACTCCAGGCCGAGGTTGAACAGCAGGAGGATCAGGCCGAAGACGGCGATGAGCTCGATGTCGCCCGAGGCGAAGTCGAGCGGGAACCAGTCGACGCTCGGGCTCGCGAGGAGCCCGATGAGCATGTAGATGGGGATGGCGGGCAGGCCGACGCGCTTGCCGAGCTGGCCGAACGCGTAGGCGAGGACGAACAGCAGGCCGAGGACGATGAGGTCGTGGCCGTGGTGCACCCGCTACCCTCCGTCCGGCGCGGAGCCGGATGCGGGACGGTGCGGGAACTCGCCCGTCCGGTAGAACGCGAAGGCCTTGGCGACCTTCTCCGGCGAGCCGGCGACCACGAGCGTGTCGCCCGGGTACACCGTGAAGTCGTCGGCGGGCGCGGGGTTCGCGGAGTCGCCGCGCACGACCGCCACGACCGTGAGGCCGACGACGCCGCGCGACGCGAGGTTGCCGAGCGCCTGACCGGCGATGTGGTCGTCGTAGTCGACGGTGAACCAGTCGATGCTGAGGCCCGGGATCTGGTCGAGCTTGTCGAGCGACTCGGTGATGCGCGTGCCGCCGAGCAGCTCCGCGAGCGTGTGGGCCTCGTCCTCGCTGAGGCGGAGCGACACCTTCTGCGTGTCGGGCCCGTCCTGCTCCTCCGAGAAGGTGATCAGGTCGCTGTGGCCGGAGCGGTGGGCGATGACGCCGACCTTGCCCCCGTCGTCGGTGATGAAGGTGTGCAGCACGCCGACACCCGGCAGCTTGACGCGACGGACCTCCGCCATGCGCGCACCTCCCTCTTCCTGTGGATCACAACGCCGGCCGGACCCCGCATGTTCCCGGTCGCTCGACGCGATGCGGGTCCGGCGGGGCGGCCGGCGTACTACTTGCCGTACGGAGCGACGACGACCTCGACGCGCTGGAACTCCTTGAGGTCGGAGTAGCCGGTGGTGGCCATGGCGCGGCGCAGGGCGCCGACCAGGTTGGAGCTGCCGTCGGCCCGGGTAGACGGGCCGTAGAGGATCTGCTCGAGGGGCGCGACCTGGTCGACGCGGACGCGGTGGCCGCGCGGCAGCTCGGGGTGGTGCGCCTCGGCGCCCCAGTGGAAGCCCTGGCCGGGTGCGTCGGTGGCGCGCGCCAGCGTCGAGCCGAGCATGACGGCGTCGGCGCCGACCGCGATGGCCTTGACGATGTCGCCGGAGCTGCCGAGGCCGCCGTCCGCGATGACGTGCACGTAGCGGCCGCCGGACTCGTCCATGTAGTCGCGTCGCGCGCCCGCGACGTCGGACAGCGCGGTGGCCATGGGCGCGTGGATCCCGAGGGCCGAGCGCGTGGTCGACGCCGCTCCCCCGCCGAAGCCGACGAGCACGCCCGCCGCTCCCGTGCGCATGAGGTGCAGGGCCGCCGTGTAGGTGGCCGCGCCGCCGACGATGACGGGGACGTCGAGCTCGTAGATGAACTCCTTGAGGTTGAGGGGCGCGGCGCCCTTGGAGACGTGCTCGGCGGACACGGTGGTGCCGCGGATGACGAAGAGGTCGATGCCGGCCGCGACCACGGTCTCGTAGTGGTCGGCGGTGCGCTGCGGGGAGAGGGCCGCGGCGACGACGACGCCGGCCGCGCGGATCTCGGCGATGCGCGCCGTGATGAGCTCCGGCTTGATCGGCTCGGCGTAGATCTGCTGCATGCGGGCGGTCGCCGACTCGGGCGGCAGCGAGCGGATCTCCTCGAGCAGGCGCTCGGGGTTCTCGTACCGGGTCCAGAGGCCCTCGAGGTCGAGGACCCCGACGCCGCCGAAGCGCCCCATGGCGATCGCCGTGGCCGGGGAGACCACGGAGTCCATGGGCGCCGCGAGGAACGGGATCTCGAACTGGTACGCGTCGATCGACCACGAGACCGACACGTCCTGGGGGTCGCGTGTGCGACGGGACGGGACGATGGCGATGTCGTCGAACGCGTACACGCGGCGGGCGCGCTTGGCGCGGCCGATCTCTACATCACTCACCCGCACAGCCTAGCGGCGGGCTCCTGCGCGACCGGCCGCCGCCCGGATCCGGCCGCGCCCCGGGTCGCACGTGCGCGGACCGACGCTCGGGCTCGAGACCCGCATGGAGCAGCAGCGCCCGCAGCCGGCCCGCGGCCAGGACGTCGCGCTCCGCCGCCACGACGACGCGCCACCGACCCCGCTCCGTGGCCTGCCCGGCTTCCCCGGCCACGGGATCCGGCCGGTCGTCGGCCGTCGCCGACGCCGCGATCCGCAGCCCGATCCGCTCGCGCCGCCAGGCCAGCACGAGCCGCCCGTGACCGTCCACGCCGACCCCGACGTCCGGATGCGCGAGCCCCGTCTCCCGGGCGACGCCGCGGGCGACCGACTCGACGGGGCAGCGGGCCGCGCCGTCCGCCGCCTCCACGAGCAGCTCCGCCCGCCGGCTCCACGGCCCGGGACCGCGCAGCTCCCGCTCCGCCTCGAGGTCCGCGCGCGTCGCGGGCGACGCGCGCGTCGGCCCGAGCACGTCATCGAGCGCGACCAGCCCGTGCGCGAGCCAGCCCGGGCCGTGCGGCGAGGCGTCCCGCACCGCCGCCATCGCCGCCTCGTGCGACGCGGCGAGCGCCGTCGCCGCGAGACCCGGCAGACCCACGCCCTCCGTCACCCGCACGAGCGGCGACCGCCCCCGCGTGGGATCACGGGAGATGCGGGTGCCCGCCGGACGTCCCGCGGGCGTCCCGGGCAGCTCGAGCAGCGTGACGAGGGTCGGCCACGGCGTGAGGCGCGGCAGCGCGTGCACGGCCGCCGCGGACGCCCCGCCGAGCACGATCGGGGCCGCGGAGACCCGGGCGAGCGCGCGGATCCGCAGCAGGTGCCGCTCGCGCGCCGACACCGCCTCCCACGCGAGGCGGTCCACGTGCACCCCGGCGCGCAGCCGGACGAGCGAGCCCCGCGCCTCCGCGCGGGCGACGGCCCCCGCGTCCGCGCGCTCCTCTTCACCCGAGGAGCCGAGGCACGACGCCGGGGTCGCGGGCGGCGCCCCGGAGAGGATCAGCGCCACCCCGGGCGGCCCGAGCGCGGGCTCCGTGGGAGGAGCGGAGGAGGGGACGGGACGCGGGGACGACGGCATGCGGGAAGTGTCGCGTCGGGGACCGCCCCGGCACGCGAGGCCCCGCGACCCGCCGGACACCCCGTGCGCCCTGCGCCCTGTGAGGGAGCGCCCGCACGCGCGAGGGGCCGGTGCGATGCGCACCGGCCCCTCGTCACCACCGCGCGGATCGCGCGGCTCCTCGCCTCAGCGCCGGTAGTTGGGCGCCTCGACCACCATCTGCACGTCGTGCGGGTGCGACTCCTTGAGCCCCGCCGCGGTGATCCGCACGAAGCGCCCGCGGTCCTTCAGCTCGCCGATCGTGCGCGCGCCGACGTAGAACATCGACTGCCGCAGTCCGCCCGTGAGCTGGTACACGACGTTGGCGAGCGACCCGCGGTAGGGCACCT
Organism: Clavibacter sp. B3I6; assembly: GCF_030816895.1. Taxonomy (NCBI): domain Bacteria; kingdom Bacillati; phylum Actinomycetota; class Actinomycetes; order Micrococcales; family Microbacteriaceae; genus Clavibacter; species Clavibacter sp. B3I6. The sequence continues at coordinate 2,613,794 of NZ_JAUSYL010000001.1, read as the reverse complement.
GGCCCTCGATGCCCTCGGGGATGAGCTTGTCGTCGCTCGGCACGTCCGCCTGGTAGTAGCGGTCCTTCGAGTAGGACGTCTTCGAGCCGCGCGTCTGCAGGGCGCCGAGCGAGCCCATGCCGCGGTAGCTCTTGAACTGCTTGCCGCCGACGAACATGAGGTCGCCGGGGCTCTCGTCGCAGCCCGCGAGGAGGCTGCCGAGCATGACCGTGTCCGCGCCGGCGACGAGCGCCTTGGCGATGTCGCCCGAGTACTGGAGGCCGCCGTCCGCGATGACGGGGATGCCCGCCCGCGCGCGCCGCGAGCGACGCCTCGTAGACGGCGGTCACCTGCGGGACGCCGACGCCGGCGACGACGCGCGTGGTGCAGATGGATCCGGGTCCGACGCCCACCTTGATGGCGTCCGCTCCGGCGTCGATGAGCGCCTGCGCGCCCGAGCGGGTCGCGACGTTGCCGCCGATCACGTCGACGTGCGACGTGGCCGGGTCGCTCTTCAGGCGGCGGATGATGTCGAGCACGCCCTTGCTGTCGCCGTTGGCGGTGTCGACCACGAGCACGTCCACGCCTGCCTCGACGAGCGCGAGCGCGCGCTGCCAGGCGTCGCCGAAGAAGCCGATGGCCGCGCCGACGCGGAGGCGCCCCTCGGCATCCTTCGTGGCGTCCGGGTACTGCTCGGACTTGTCGAAGTCCTTGACGGTGATGAGGCCGCGCAGCTTGCCGGCGTCGTCCACCAGCGGGAGCTTCTCGATCTTGTGCTCCGCGAAGATCGCGATGGCGTGGTCCGGGTCGATGCCGACCCGGCCGGTGATGAGCGGGGTGCGGGTCATGACGTCGCGGACGAGCGTCGTGGCCGCCTGCACCGGCGAGACGAAGCGCATGTCGCGGTTCGTGATGATGCCGACGAGCGTGCCGTCCGACTCGACGACCGGGAGGCCGGAGACGCGGAACTGCCCGCAGAGCGCGTCCACCTCGGCGACCGTGGCGTCGGGGCGCGTGGTGACCGGGTTCGTGATCATGCCGGACTCGCTGCGCTTCACCTTGTCGACGAAGGCGGCCTGGTCCTCGATGGAGAGGTTGCGGTGGATGACCCCGAGCCCGCCCTGGCGGGCCATGGCGATCGCCATGCGCGCCTCGGTGACGGTGTCCATCGCGGAGGAGAGGAGGGGAGCGGCGACGCTGATGTTGCGCGTCAGGCGGGAGGTCGTGTCCGCCTCGCTCGGGATGACGTCGGTGTGCCCCGGCAGGAGCATGACGTCGTCGTAGGTGAGGCCGATGACGCCGAACGGGTCGGACTGATCCAAGTTCCCTCCAGGGGACGATGAGAGGCGGATGGTGGAGCCGGGGGACCGCGTCGGCAACCGGTGCATCGATGTTAACGGTCGCCGTCGTGCGCTATTCCCCGCGTAGCACGTCGCCACGCGGCCCGGCCCCGAAACATCCAGGACATAATCAGCACGTACTGTCAACCAACGTCGTCCTGACGGTAGTCGCGGCGCCTGCGCGGAACTCACCATCCGCCGGCTCCCCCTATGGAGGTCTAGTGATAGCCACTGGTTCGGCCGGAGCACGCGCGCAGCGCGTGTGGGCCCTGATTCTCGCGGTGGCGTTCGCCTGCACCGCACTTCTCCTCTCGCCCCCGTCGGGCGCCCACGCGGATCCGCGCGCGGCGCCGCAGGCGGTCGACCCGGCCGCCGCCGAGCAGTCGCTGCTCGTGTGGGTCCGGGCGGACGCCGACAAGACCGGCATCGCCGGGGTGACCGTCACGGTCTCGGGCGGCGGCGTCGACGCGCCACCGGCACGACGGACGCGGAGGGCAAGGCCGAGGTCGGGCTCAGCGCGCCGGGCTCGTTCACGGTCCAGGTCGACGAGTCGACGATCCCCGAGGGCGCCGGCCTCCCCCGCGCGGGCTCGAGCCCCCGCGAGATCGACGTGGCCGCGGGCAACAAGAACGTGCCGGCCTTCTTCTTCCTCTCCCCCGACGCCGCCGCGGGCGGCGCGGGCGGTGCGAGCCCCACGCCGAGCACCGACGCCGGGACGCCGTCGGGCGGCGAGACCGCCGCCCCGGACACCGAGACCGGCGCGGTCTCGGGCACCGCGGAGCCCGTGACGGGCAACAACTTCTGGAAGATCTTCTGGCCCAAGGTGGTGACGGGCCTCATCTTCGGCCTCCTCCTCGCCCTCGCCGCCATCGGCCTCTCCCTCATCTACGGCACCACCGGCCTCAACAACTTCGCCCACGGCGAGCTGGTGACCTTCGGCGCGCTGATGGCGTACCTGTTCAGCAACGTGCTCGGCCTCAACCCGGTGCTCGCGATCCTGATCACGGTGGTCCTCGGCGGCGCGTTCGGCTACGCGCAGGACGCGGCGATCTGGAAGCCCCTCCGGAAGCGGGGCCTCGGCCTCGTGCCGCTGATGATCGTCACGATCGGTTTGTCGCTCGCCCTCCGCTACCTCTTCCAGTTCATCTTCGGCGCGGACCGCCTGACGCTCCCCAACAGCCCGGCGCCGTTCCTGGTCGTCGGGCCGGTGAGCCTCAAGTTCACCGACGTCGCCGGCGCCGTGGTCTCGATCGTGCTGCTCCTCGCCGTCGCCTACGTGCTGCTGTACACGAAGATCGGCAAGGCCACCCGCGCCGTCTCCGACAACCGCTCGCTCGCGGCAGCGTCCGGCATCGACGTCGAGGGCGTGATCCGGGTCGTGTGGATCGGCGGCGCGGCCCTCGCCGCGCTGTCCGGCGTCTTCATCGCCTACTACCAGTCGCTGCGGTGGGACACGGGCGCGTCCATCCTGCTGCTCGTCTTCTCCGCGGTCGTCCTCGGCGGCCTGGGCACGGCGTTCGGCGCGCTCATCGGCTCGATCGTGATCGGCGTGTTCATCAACGTCAGCACCATGGTCCTGCCCGAGAACATGAAGTACGTGGCCGCTCTCGTGGTCATGATCGTCATCCTGCTCGTCAGGCCCCAGGGCATCCTGGGTCGGAAAGATCGGATCGGTTAGCCGCGCATGAACACCAACTTCATCTTCCTGGCGATCGGCGAGATCTTCTCGCCGACCACCGCGGCGTACGCGCTCGCGACCGTCGGCCTCGTGATCCACTTCGGCTTCACGGGCCTGCTCAACTTCGGCCAGGCCGGCTTCATGGCCATCGGCGGGTACGCGTTCGCCATCACGGCGGTCATGTACGACTGGCCCGTCTGGGCGTCCCTCCTCGCGGCGATCGTCGCCAGCACCGTGTTCGCGCTCATCCTCGGCATCCCGACCCTCCGGTTGCGGGCCGACTACTTGAGCATCGTGACCATCGCGGCGGCGGAGATCATCCGGTTGAGCGTCAAGACGCCGGAGTTCTCGAGCGTCACGGGCGGCTCCGAGGGCATCAACGGCGCGGCCGCGGGGTTCAACGACCTCAACCCGCTGCCCGAGGGCCGCTTCGGCGCCGGCGTCCTCACCTACTCCGCCGACCAGTGGTGGATCCGCATCGTGGGCTGGGGCCTCGTCGGCATCGCCTGCCTCCTGGTCTTCCTGCTCATGCGCAGCCCCTGGGGCCGCGTGCTGAAGGGCGTGCGCGAGGACGAGGACGCGGTCCGCGCGCTCGGCAAGAACGTGTACTCCTACAAGATGCAGGCGCTCGTGCTCGGCGGCGTGTTCGGCGGGCTCGCGGGCGTGGTCTTCATCCTCCCGAGGTCGCTGCAGCCCGACAACTACGGCACGCAGCTCACGTTCTTCCTCTACACGATCATGCTGCTGGGCGGTGCCGCGACGATCTTCGGCCCGGTCATCGGCTCGATCATCTTCTGGGTCACGCTGTCGCTCTCGGACGGCCTGCTCAGCCTCGCGGTATCGAACGAGTGGCTGCCCATCTCGAGCACCCAGCAGGGCCCGATCCGCTTCATCATCGTGGGCGTCGCGCTCATGCTGCTCGTGATCTTCCGACCACAGGGCATCTTCGGGAAGAAGAAGGAGACGCACTTTGCCTGACAAGACCCCGGTCTCGGCCATCCTCGACGGCGACGCCGGTCCGGGCTGCGCCAAGAGGGACCCCATCATCGTCGCGCACGGCGTCAGTCGGCAGTTCGGCGGCCTGAAGGCGGTCGACGTCGACCACCTCGAGATCCCGCGCGGCTCCATCACGGCCCTCATCGGCCCGAACGGCGCCGGCAAGACGACCTTCTTCAACCTGCTCACCGGCTTCGACAAGCCGAACACGGGCAAGTGGGAGTTCTCGGGCCGGAACCTCGCCGGCATGAGCGCGTTCCGCGTCGCCCGCCTCGGCATGGTGCGCACGTTCCAGCTCACGAAGGCGCTCGGCGGCATGACGGTGCTGGAGAACATGCGCCTCGGCGCCACCGGCCAGGGCGGCGAGAACTTCTTCTCCGCCCTGATCCGCCCCCTCTGGAGAAAGAAGGAGGACGAGATCACGGAGCGCGCTCGCGGACTCCTCCGGAAGTTCAAGCTCGACGCCAAGGAGGAGGACTACGCGGCCAGCCTCTCCGGCGGCCAGCGGAAGCTCCTCGAGATGGCGCGGGCGCTCATGACCAAGCCCGAGCTCGTGATGCTCGACGAGCCGATGGCCGGGGTCAACCCCGCGCTGACGCAGTCGCTGCTGCACCACATCCTCGACCTCAAGACCGAGGGCATGACCGTGCTGTTCGTCGAGCACGACATGCACATGGTCAACGAGATCGCCGACTGGGTCGTCGTCATGGCCGAGGGCCGCATCGTCGCCGAGGGCCCGCCCTCCACCGTGATGAGCGACCCGGCCGTCATCGACGCCTACCTCGGCGCCCACCACGACACCGACCTCGGCACCCTCACGGGCCAGCGCGAGGTGGCGAAGGACATGGAGTCCGACCTCGTCAAGGACGAGATCGAGAAGGAAGCGGCAGAGAAGTGACGGCAGAGCGGGTCCTCCAGACCACCGACCTCCACGCGGGCTACCTGCCCGGGGTCAACATCCTCAACGGGTGCAACGTGCACGTCGACAAGGGCGAGCTCGTGGGCATCATCGGCCCGAACGGCGCGGGCAAGTCGACGCTCCTCAAGGCGATCTTCGGGCAGGTGAACGTGCGCGGCGGCAGCATCGAGCTGAACGGCCAGGACATCACCGGCCTCAAGGCCGACAAGCTCGTGACGCGCGGCGTGGGCATGGTGCCGCAGAACAACAACGTGTTCCCGACCCTCACGATCGACGAGAACCTGCAGATGGGCGTCTACCAGAAGCCCAAGATGTACAAGGAGCGGCTGGCGTTCGTCACCGACCTGTTCCCGGAGCTCGGCAAGCGCCTCAAGCAGCGCGCCGGATCCCTGTCCGGCGGCGAGCGCCAGATGGTCGCCATGTCGCGCGCGCTCATGATGGACCCGACGGTCCTGCTCCTCGACGAGCCGAGCGCCGGCCTGTCCCCCGTGCGCCAGGACGAGACGTTCATCAACGTCGCGCAGATCAACCGCGCGGGCGTCTCGGTCATGATCGTGGAGCAGAACGCCCGTCGCGCCCTGCAGATCTGCGACCGCGGCTACGTCCTCGACCAGGGCAGGGACGCGTACGAGGGCCGGGGGCGCGAGCTCATGAACGACCCGAAGGTCATCGAGCTGTACCTCGGCACGCTCGCGGCCGACCAGGAGAAGGCCAAGGCGGCGCCGCAGCCCTGATCCGCTCTTCGCACGACCCGACGCGGCATCCCTCCGGGGGTGCCGCGTCGTCGTGTGCGGGGCATGACCGGGCGGCGGGGACCCGGATGATGACGGGCGCCGCCCGCGTCGCCCGCGCCCTCATGGAGGCGCGCCGCGGTCCGGGTCGGGATCCGTGCACGGCAGCCCTCCCCTGACGCCCTGACGCCCTGACGGCGCTGCGGCAGGTCCTCGGCGATGACCCCGCCCAATCGGCGCAGGGCGGCGCGGACCGGGGTCGGGGCAGCCGGCGCAGGAGGACTCCGTCGCCGCTCCACCGGCCGCCAGGACGCCGTCCCGCGCCTCGGGCATGCGTGCGTCGCGACCCAGTCGGATCCGAGCTCCCACGCCGCGCGGCGACGGCCGCCCGGGCACGCCGAAGGGGCCCGGTCCATGCGGACCGGGCCCCTCGGGACGTGCGTGGTGCGGTGCTAGTCGAGCTTGCCGTAGACCTGCTCGGAGAAGGTCTGGACGTTGCCCTCGGTGTACTTGTAGACGGAGACGTACGCCTCGGTCGGGTCGCCGTTCTCATCCCACGTGATGGGGCCGGAGATGCCGTCGTAGTCGACGTCCTCGCCGTCCTCGATGAGCTTCGCGCAGTCGGCGAAGGACTCGCACTTGGTGCCGCCCTCGGAGACGGACTGCAGGTTCTCCTTCAGCGTGGCGCCGTCGGTCGCACCGCCCTGGAGGGCGGCGAGGGCGAGGAGCGTCGTGCCGTCGTAGGACTCGGCGGCGTAGCTGAACACGGTCAGCTCGGGGTCGCCGTCGGCCTTGACCATGTCCTGCAGACGACCCTGGAAGTCCTCCTTGGCCTCGACGCCGGGGTTCGTGAACTGCGCGCCCGCGATGTCGACGTTGGTGTCGGTCTCCTTGATGACGCCGTAGTTGCCGTCCGTGCCGTAGAAGTTCGCGAAGTCGAAGCCCTTGGACGCGAGCTGGTCGGCGATCGTCTTGATCTCGTCGAACGAGATGACCACGAGCGCGTCGGGGTTCGGGGCGAGCACCGACGTGATGGCGCTGTTGAAGTCCGTGGCGGACGGCTCGAAGACCGACTCGGCGGCGATGGTGGCGCCGCCCTCCTCGAGCGTCTTCTTGATGTTCTCGCGGAGGCCGGTGCCGTACGCGTCGTTCATGTAGAGGATCGAGACGTTGGTCTTGCCGTCCTGGAGGATCTTGTTGCCGAGGATGCGGCCCTGGAGCACGTCCGAGGGGGCGGTGCGCCAGTAGTAGCCGTCGTCCTCGTAGGTCGTGAAGTCGGGCGAGGTGTTCGCCGGCGACAGCTGCACGACGCCGGCCTGCGTGACCTGGTCGATGAAGGTCTTCGAGACGCCGGAGGACGCGGCACCGAGGATGGCGCTGTTGCCGTCCGCGATGAGCGACGTGGCGGACTGGCTCGCGATGTCGGTGGTGGTGTCGCCCGAGTCCTTGTCGGTCACGGTGACCGTGATGCCGGCCTTCGCGTCGTTGATCTCCTGCTCGGCGAGGTGCACGCCGGCGAACTCGGGCGGGCCGAGGACGGCCAGCGAACCGGTCTGCGGGAGGATCGTGCCGATCTTGAGGTCCAGGCCGCCGTCGGCCGTGCCTCCTCCGGTGCCTCCGGCGTCGCCGCCGCCGGAGCAGCCGGCCAGGACGAGGGCGCCGGCCACCGCGACGGTGACGGCGCTGAGGGCGGTGCGGGCGGATCGTGAGCGGGAGGCCGAAGCCCTGCCGAATGCGCTCATGGTGCTCCTTATGGATGTGTGTGGTGATGCTCGGGAATGTGGTGCATGAGGCACGCGAATGCGCGCCTCGCCTGGTGCGACCCTAGGGTGCGCGTGAGACGGACACAATGCATCGGCATTTCCAGCGTGTAACGCGACCCGATCGTTACCTTTCGGGGAATGCGCGACGGGATCCGCATCAGATGCCGTCGACGACCGCCGGTTCCCTCTGCATGGGCACCCGGGGCGCCGCCGGGCGGCGGGCCGTGCGGAGCATGTCGATCGTGAGCAGCACGAGGGCCGCCCAGACGATCGCGAATCCCGCCCAGCGCTCCGGCGGCATGGCCTCGTGCATCACGAAGACGCCGAAGGCGAACTGCAGGAGCGGCGCCAGGTACTGGGTGAGGCCGATCACCGAGAGCGGCAGGCGGCCCGCGGCAAAGCCGAACAGGAGGAGCGGTCCCGCGGTCACGACGCCGGTGCTCACCAGGAGGAGGGTGTGCCCGAGCGAGACCGTGCCGATCGTGAGGCCCGCTCCCGCTCCGGTGATCACGAGCATGGCCGTGGCGGCCGGCACGAGCCAGGCGGTCTCGAGCGCCAGGCCCGAGAGCGCGTCCGCCCCGCCGCTCACGCGCTTCTTCACCAGGCCGTAGAGGCCGAAGGACCCGGCGAGCGCCAGCGAGACCCACGGCAGCTGGCCGTAGCCGATCGCGATGACGGCGACCGCGACGGCGCTCAGCCCGACGGCCGTCCACTGCAGGGGCCGCAGGCGCTCCCGCAGCAGGATCACGCCGAGGAGCACGGTGACGATCGGGTTGATGAAGTAGCCGAGCGCCGTCTCGACGACGCGGCCGGAGAGCGTGCCGTACACGTAGACGGTCCAGTTGACGAGGATCAGGTGGCCGGCGAGCCCGAGGCCGAGGAGGATCCGCGGCCTCCGCACGATGGCGGCCACGTGCGACCAGCGGCGGGCGACCGTGATGACGACGGCGCAGACGACGAGCGAGAAGAGGATGCGCCAGCCGACGATCTCGAACGCCCCGGCCGGGACGAGCAGGAGGAAGAAGACGGGGAGCACGCCCCACAGGCCGTACGCGCTCACGGCGGCGAGGAGGCCGGTGCGGGTCGAGGGCTCCGGGGCGGGGTGCGTCACCTCCCGAGGCTAGCCCCGCGGCGGACGGCGCCCTCCCGGACGCACGGGAGCCCGGCCGAACGCGTCGGCCGGGCTCCCGGGTGGTGCGGTGTCGCTACGCGACGAGCGTCAGCGCTCGATGACGGCGAGGACGTCGCGCGCGGAGAGGACGAGGAGGTCCTGGCCGTCGTACTTGACCTCGGTTCCGCCGTACTTGGAGTAGATGACCTTGTCGCCCACGGCGACGTCGAGCGGGACGCGGTTGCCGTTGTCGTCGATGCGACCGGGGCCCACGGCCACGACCTCGCCCTCCTGGGGCTTCTCCTTGGCGGTGTCGGGGATGACCAGACCAGACGCGGTGGTCTGCTCGGCTTCGACCTGCTGGATGACGATGCGATCCTCGAGCGGCTTGATGGAGACCGACACGGTTGACCTCTTCCTTCTCACATACGGGACAAGACTGATTGGCAATCCCCGGGGGAGAGTGCCAGGTGAGATTCTACGGGCTGGGCTTGCACTCGTGCAACGCGAGTGCCAATCCGTGGGAAGCGGCCCCGGTACGGTGGGCGGATGGACCAGACCGACCTCCGCGAGGTGCTCTCGCTCGAGGGGCTCCGCCTGCTCGACTCCCTCCCTGAGCCCCGACCGGGCGACGACATGGTGCGGATCGTCAGCGCGCTGCGGGCCGAGGGGCACTCGCTCGCCCGCGTCAGCGCGGTGCTCACGCAGGCCCGCCTGCGGGCCCGCGCGCGGGTCAAGTTCGGCGACTTCGCCGAGCGCATGCTCTTCACCGAGGCGGGGCTCGAGCAGGCGACCCGGCTGGCCGTCGCGGCGCAGCACGCGGGCCGCTTCCAGCAGGCCGGCGTCGCGCACGTCGCGGACCTCGGCTGCGGGATCGGCGGGGACGCCATGGCGATGGCGGCCATCGGGATCCGCGTGACGGCCGTGGAGCGCGACGAGGTGACGGCGGCGGTCGCCGGCTGGAACCTGGCGCCCTTCCCCGAGGCGGAGGTCGAGCAGGGCACGGCCGAGGCGTTCGACGCCGGCCGCGTCGACGGCGTGTACCTCGACCCGGCGCGGCGCACCGACGGGCACTCCTCCACCCGGCGCATCTCGGATCCGGACGCCTACTCTCCCACCCTCTCCGCCGCGTTCGCGCTCGCGGCGGGGCGGGCCGCCGGGATCAAGCTCGGGCCGGGGCTCGACCGCGACCTCATCCCCGAGGAGGCGGAGGCGCAGTGGGTGTCCGTCGACGGGCAGGCGGTGGAGATGGGCCTGTGGTTCGGGCCCACGCGGCGCGACGGCGTGCGGCGGGCGGCGCTCGTGATCGCCGGCGGGTCGCAGGCGGAGCTCACGTCGGCCGCCGACAGCGAGGACGCGGAGCTCGGCGAGCTCGGCGCGCACCTGTACGAGCCGGACGGCGCGGTGATCCGCGCGCGGCTCATCGGCGACGTGGCCCGGTCGCTCGACGGGCGCATGGTCGGCGAGGGCATCGCGTGGATCACGTCGGACCGGGAGCAGGCGACGCCCTTCGCGCGCGGGTTCCGCGTGCGCGAGGTGCTGCCGCTCGACGAGCAGCGCCTGAAGCGCGAGCTGCGGGCGCGCGGGATCGGGACGCTCGAGATCAAGAAGCGCGGGGTCGACGTCGATCCGGCGCGGCTGCGCACGCGGCTGCAGCTGAAGGGCGACGCGTCGGCGACGCTCATCGCGACGCGCGTGGGCGGCCGGCGCGTGGCGATCCTCGCGGACCGGCACGGGGTCGACGCGGGCTGAGGCCGGTCGGCCCGCGGGCCGGGACGCGACGACGCGGCCGCCCCGAGGGGACGGCCGCGTCGTGTCGTGCGGGTGGTGCGTGCTACGGAGCCGTCGGGATGGGCGTGCCGTCGATGGTGCCCGTGCTCAGGGCGCCGCCGATGACCGCGATCGCGAGGATGCCGAAGAGCAGGCTCAGGAGGACGCCCACGACGCCGGTGATGATGCCGGTGAGCGCGAAGCCCTTGGCCTCCGGGTTGCGCTTGCGCGCCAGGACACCCGTGATGATCGCCGCGATGCCCACGAAGAACGTGAGGAACCAGAGGAACAGCGACAGCGCGACCGAGACGATGCCGAGCACCATCGAGGTGATGGCGAGGCCCTTCTTGGGAGCACCGCCCTGGCCGGGCTGGTACGGCGCCGCGTAGGGCGAGCCGGATCCGGCAGCGGGGGCCGCCGGGTAGGACGGCTGGCCGGGAGCGGGCGGGAAGTCGTGGGCGGAGCGGTCCGGGTTCTGCGGATCGGTCATTGTCGTTCCTTTCGTCCCTGGGAACATACCGTGATGCGCGTCCCGCATTCAGCGGCACGCGGAAATGCCCCGTACGGGGGTCCCGCTCAGCGGGGACGCGGGGACGGGCGGCGGTCAGACCTGGACGACGGTGACCGGCAGGGTCGAGTCGGCGCCGAACGCGAGGCCCGACGGTGCTCGGCCGGACACGATGAGGCGGGCACCGAGCGCCGCGATCATCGCGCCGTTGTCGGTGCAGAGCGACAGGGGCGGGATCCGCAGCTCGATGCCCGCGGCCGCGCACCGCTCCGCCGCGAGCTCGCGCACCCGCGCGTTCGCGACGACGCCGCCGCCCAGCAGGAGGCGCGGCACGCCGTGCTCGACGCACGCGGCGACGGCCTTGGTGAGCAGCACGTCGACGACGGCCTCGCGGAAGCTCGCGGCGACATCCGCCACCGGGACGGGCTCGCCGGCGTCCTGGCGCTTCTCCACCCAGCGGGCCACCGCCGTCTTGAGGCCGGAGAAGGAGAAGTCGTAGCGGTGGCGCTCCATGTCCTTCGGGAGGCTGAGGCCGCGGGGGAAGCGGATCGCCTTCGGGTCGCCGTCGGCCGCGACCCGGTCGATGTGGGGGCCGCCGGGGTACGGCAGGCCGAGCACGCGCGCGACCTTGTCGAACGCCTCGCCCGCCGCGTCGTCGATGGTCTCGCCGAGGAGCTCGACGTCGTCGACGAGGTCGCGCACGAGCAGCAGGGAGGTGTGGCCGCCGGAGACGAGGAGCGCGATGCTCGGGGTCTCGAGCGGGCGGCCGGGGCCGCCGTCGGTGCTGAGGAGGTCCGCCCCGACGTGCCCCACGAGGTGGTTCACGCCGTGCAGCGGGACGTCGAGGGCCACGGCGAGCGCCTTGGCCGCGCCGACGCCCACCATGAGCGCACCGGAGAGGCCGGGGCCCGCGGTGACGGCCACGGCGTCGAGGTCGCGGAGGGCGACGCCGGCCTCGGCGAGCGCGGCATCGATCGCGGGGGTCAGCGCCTCGAGGTGCGCCCGGGCGGCGACCTCGGGCACGACGCCGCCGTAGCGGGCGTGCTCCTCCATGGAGCTGGAGATCACGTTGGCGAGGAGCGTCTGGCCCCGCACGATGCCGATGCCGGTCTCGTCGCAGGAGGTCTCGATCCCGAGGACGAGGGGGCCGGCGTCGGCGGCCGAGCGCTCCGGGGCGCCGGGGTCGGGGTCGACGGCGGCGGGGTCGGCCGGGCGCGGTCCGTCCCGCGGCTCGGCGACCTCGGGCGGCGCCTCCCCCAGGGCGACGCGCATCACCACGGCGTCGACGTCGTCCGGCTGGTAGTAGTGCGGGCGGACGGCGATGGCCTCGAAGCCGAGCGAGGAGTAGAGCGCCTGCGCCACCGGGTTGTCGTCGCGGACCTCGAGCAGCACCTCGCGGGCGCCGCGGGCGTGCGCCTCCGCGACGAGCCGGGTGAGGAGGGCCCGGCCGATGCCGCGGCCGCGGCTCCCCTCGGCGACCGCGATGGTCTGCACGTCGGCGGCGTGCGCGCCGCGCGGGCAGGAGAGGCCGGCGTAGCCGAGGATCCGGCCGTCGGACCCGTCGACCGCGACGACGTACCAGCCGTGCCGGGTCGTCAGCTCACCGCGCATGGAGTCGGGCGACCAGGCGTCGCTGACGAACGTGGTCGTCTCCAGGTGCATGAGCGCCCCGAGGTCGTCGAGCGCCGCGGGGCGGAACAGGACGCTCACGCCGTCACCCGCTTCGGTCCGGCCGACACCGTGACGTCGGGCGAGCGGAGGTACAGCGCCTCGTCGGCCGCGGACGGGAGGTCGAGCTCGTCCATGCGGCGGGCGACCTGCGCGAGCGAGGCCGCGCGCACGGCGGTGGCGTCCACGCGGTGGTCGGCGGCGGGCACGTCGTCCGGCCTGCTGAGTCCGGGGCCGGCCGTGCGCTCGGCGACGCCGCCCGGCTCGGGGGCGCGGTACACGGACCAGTACAGCTCGCGCCGGCGCGCGTCGGTGACGACGACGAGGGATCCGGTGCCGCCCGCCGCGTAGTGGTCGTAGGCGAGGGCGTCATGGCTGACCACGGGGATCACCCGGACGTCGAGGCCGGTCGCGAGGACCCGGGCCGCCGCGATGCCGACGCGCAGGCCGGTGAAGGGTCCGGGGCCCATGCCCGCCACGACGGCGCGGATGTCGCAGCGCTCGACGCCGGACGCGGTGAGGCAGTCCTCGAGCAGCGTGCCGATGACCTCGGCGTGCCGCATCGTGTCGGCCTCCTGGCGCTCGGCGAGCACGCGGCCGTCGGGGTCGATGACGGCGACGCCCGTGCCGGCGGAGGTGTCGATCGCGAGGAGCACTGGACGAGTCTAGGCGCGGGGGCGCGCGCGGAGGCGGCGGACGCGGACCGCGCGGGGCTCCTCGGGGGCGGCGTCCTCGTCGCCGGGGAGCGGATCCGCGTCGCCCGCGCCCGTGGGCCTGGCGATGGCGAGGTCCCACCACGCGTCCGCGACGCCGTCGAGCTTGCCCTGGCCCCACTCGACCACGACGACAGAACGGGCGAAGTCGATGTCGAGGTCGTCGAGCTCGCGGGCGTCGGCGAGCCGGTACGCGTCGACGTGCACCAGCGGCGGGCCGTCGACGAGGCTCGGGTGGGTGCGCGCGAGCACGAAGGTGGGGCTCGTGACGGGCCCGCGGACGCCCAGGCCCTCGCCGAGCCCGCGCGTGAACGTGGTCTTGCCGGCACCGAGCGGACCGGAGAGCACGACGAGGTCGCCCGCGCCGAGCTCGCGGGCGAAGGCGCGGCCGAGCTCCTCCATGTCGTCCGTGGTGGCGACGGGGACGAGCTCGTCGGAGAGGACCTCGTCGGCGGCGACGGCCTCGTCGGCGGTCGCGCGCTCGTGCAGGTGGATCCGGTCGACCCGCGGCCCCACGCGCGTCACGATCTCGTCGCCGATGGTCTCGGCCCAGCCGGCCCACTCCTCCGCGGTGGGCTCGCCGCGATCGCCCGGGCCGAGGATCACCGCGGTGTCGCCGACCTCGACGGGCAGGTCGCCGACGTCGAGCACGAGCTGGTCCATGGCGATGCGGCCGGCGACCGGGAAGCGGCGGCCGTTCAGCAGCACGGAGGCGCGGGGGCCGGCGATGCGCGGGATCCCGTCGGCGTAGCCGAGCGGCACGAGCGCGAGCGTCGACGGACCGGCGGTGCGGTGGTCGAGGCCGTACGAGACGCCGTGGCCCGCCTCGACGCGCTTCACCGAGACGACGTCGGCCTCGAGCGTCATGGCGGGGATGAGCCCGAGGTCCCGGCCGGAGCGGTCGTCGAACGGGGAGATGCCGTAGACGGCGATCCCGAAGCGCACCATGTCGAAGTGCGCGGCGGGCAGGCGGATCCCCGCGGAGCTCGCGGCCAGGTGCTTCTCGGCCGGGCGCGCCCCCAGCTCCTCGGCCACGCGCACGGCCTCGTGGAAGCGGGCGAGCGCGGCGTCGTCGTCCTCGGGCGAGGCGTCGGCGAGGTGCGACCAGAGGGCGTGCAGGGTCAGCTCCCCCGCGGCGTCGGCGGCGACCGCGGCGCGCACCAGGTCGGGCCACATCCCGGGGGTGGCGCCGTTGCGGCTGAGGCCCGTGTCGGCCTTGAGGTGCACGCGGGCCCGGATCCCCGTGGCACGGCCCGCGGCGGCGATGCGCTCCAGCTCCCACGGCGCCGAGACGCCGAGGTCGATGCCCTCCTCGACCGCCGTGCGGAAGTCGGTGTCGACGCCGTGCAGCCAGGCGAGCAGGCGGGCGTCGATGCCGGCGCGACGGAGCTCGACCGCGGACGCGACGTCGAGCACCGCGAGGCTCTCGGCGCCGGCCTCGAGGGCGGCGCGGGCGACCTGCAGGGCGCCGTGGCCGTAGGCGTCGGCCTTGACCGCGACCATCGTGCGGGCGGGGGCGGCGAGCGCGGCGAGCACGCGGACGTTGTGACGGATCGCGTCGAGGTCGACGACGGCGCGGCGGCCGGGCGCGACGGGCGCCGGTGCGGCGGCCGCGGATCCGACGGGAGCGGACGCGGCCGGGCCGGCGGCGTGGGCGGGACCGGTCATGGGACGTGCCTCCGGGTCACGCGGCCGGCGACGCGCGTGACGATCTCGTAGCCGATGGTGCCGGTCGCCTCGGCCCACTCCTCCACGGAGGGCGCGCCGGTCGCGGGATCCCCGAAGAGCACGGCGTCGTCGCCCACCGCCACCGGGTGGCCGTCGACCGCGCCGTCGCCCACGTCGACCACGAACTGGTCCATCGCGATCCGGCCGCTCACCCGGAAGCGCGCGCCGTGGATCGCGACGGGCGCGCGGTTGCTCGCGAGCCGCGGCACGCCGTCGGCGAAGCCCAGCGAGACGAGCGCGAGGGTCGTGGCGCGGGTGGTGCGGTACGTGTAGCCGTACGAGACGCCGGTGTCGGCGGGCACGCGCTTGACCGCGACGACGCTGCCGACGAGGGTCATCGCGGGCACGAGGCCGAGGTCGGCGGATGTGACGCCGTCGAGCGGCGAGATCCCGTAGATCCCGATGCCGAGGCGCACCATGTCGAGGCGGGCCTCCGGCACGCGCAGGGCGCCTGCCGTCGCGGCCAGGTGCCGGATCCCGGGCTCGAGACCCGCGGACCGCACCACGTCGACGGCCGCGTGGAACGCGCGCACCTGCGCGGCGTCCTCGTCCGGGCCGGCGTTGGCGAGGTGGCTGAAGACGCCGCCGAGCCGGATCGCGCCCGTCGCGACCAGCGCGGCGACCTCGGCCACGACGGCCGGCCACTCCGCCGGGGTCACGCCGTTGCGGCCGAGGCCGGTGTCGACCTTGAGGTGGACGTCGGCGGCCCGGCCGACGCGGCGCGCGGCCTCCGCCGCCTCGCGCACCTGGCGGAGGCTGCTGAGGCCGAGGTCGATCCCGTGCGCGACAGCGGTCGCGAAGTCGGCGCCGGGCGCGTGCATCCAGGTGAGGATCGGCGCCTCCACGCCTGCGGCCCGCAGCGCGAGCGCCTCGCGGATGTCGACCACGCCGAGCCGGTCGGCCCCGCCCGCGAGCGCGGCGCGCGCGGACGCGACCGCGCCGTGCCCGTACCCGTCGGCCTTGACGACCGCCATCACGAGCGGCGCGCCCGTCGCGGCCCGGAGGGTGCGGACGTTCGTCGAGATCGCCCCGGTGTCGATGCGCGCCTCCCGGCGGAGGGCGGCGGGGAGCTGGACGGTCGTCTCGTCGGTCATGCGTCCTCCCCCTCGGCGACCACGAACGCGGTCGCGAGCCCCGCGTCGTGGCTCATGCTCAGGTGGATCCGCGTCACGCCCCGCTCGGCCGCGACCGCCGCGACGGCCCCGCGCACCACGAGCGACGGGTCGCCGTGCGCGTCCCGCACGACCTCCATGTCCTGCCAGCTGATGCCGCCGGGACCGCCGAGCGCCTTGATCAGCGCCTCCTTCGCGGCGAACCGAGCCGCGAGAGAGCGCGCGGGCAGGGACCGCTCCGCCGGCGCGAACAGGCGCGGCACGAGGCCCGGCGTCCGCTCGGCGCTCCGGGCGAAGCGCGCCACGTCGACCACGTCGACGCCGATGCCCCTGATCACGCCGCCGCGGTCACTCGACGGTGACGGACTTCGCGAGGTTGCGCGGCTGGTCGACGTCGAGGCCCTTGGCCGCCGCGAGCTCCATCGCGAAGATCTGCAGCGGCGTGACGGCGAGGAGCGGCTCGAACAGCGGCGCGGCGAGCGGGATCGGGATGACCTCGTCCGCGTGCGGCAGCACGAACGCGTCGCCCTGCTCGGCGATCGCGATGACCCGGGCGCCGCGCGCGCGGATCTCCTCGATGTTGGAGATGACCTTCTTGTGCAGCGCGAGCTGGTGCACGGGGCTCGGCACGATGACGAAGACGGGCTGGCCCGGCTCGATGAGCGCGATCGGCCCGTGCTTGAGCTCGCCCGCGGCGAAGCCCTCCGCGTGGATGTAGGCGAGCTCCTTGAGCTTCAGCGCGCCCTCGAGCGCGACCGGGAAGCCGACGTTGCGGCCGAGGAAGAGCACCGCGCGGGTGTCCGCCATCCACTTCGCGAGCTGGCTGATCCTCTCGCCCTGCTCCACGACGGTCTGGAGCTTCTCCGGGACGGCGAGCAGCTCCTCGGTGTTCACGACGATCTCGTCGGCCGAGAGCGTGCCGCGGATGCGCGCCAGGTGCAGGCCGAAGAGGTACAGCGCCGCGACCTGCGCGACGAACGCCTTGGTGGACGCGACCGCGACCTCGGGGCCCGCGTGCGTGTAGACGACGGCCTCCGACTCGCGCGGGATGGTCGCGCCCTGCGTGTTGCAGATGGAGAGGACGCGCGCGCCGGCCTCGCGGGCGTACCGGACGGCGAGGAGCGTGTCCATGGTCTCGCCGGACTGGCTGATGGAGATGACGAGCGTGGTCGCGTCGAGCACCGGGTCGCGGTAGCGGAACTCGTGGGCGAGCTCGACCTCGACGGGGACGCGCGCCCACTTCTCGATCGCGTACTTGCCGAGGATCCCGGAGTACGCGGCCGTGCCGCAGGCGACGATGACGATGCGCGAGATGTCCGCGAGGTCGACCTCGCCGATCGCGTCGAGGTCGGGCAGCACGACGACGCCGTCGACGATGCGGCCGCGCAGCGTGTTCGCCACCGCGTCCGGGCCCTCGCTGATCTCCTTCGCCATGAAGCTCGACCAGCCGCCCTTCTCGGACGCCGAGGCGTCCCAGGCGATCTCGAACTCGTGCGTCTCGACGGGCGCGCCGTGGAAGTCGGTGACGGTGACCGAGTCGGGGCGGATGGCGACCATCTGGTCCTGGCCGATCGCGACCGCGCGGCGCGTGAACTCCACGAACGCGGCGACGTCGGATCCGAGGAAGTTCTCGCCGTCGCCGAGGCCGATGACGAGCGGGGAGTTGCGGCGGGCGCCGACCACGAGGCCGGGCTGGTCGCGGTGCACCGCGAGGAGCGTGAAGGCGCCCTCGAGGCGGCTCACGGTGTTGCGGAACGCCTGCTCGAGGTCCTGGGTGACGGCGTACTCGCGGCCGAGGAGGCGGGCGGCGACCTCGGTGTCCGTGTCGCTGTCGAACGTGTAGCCGTCCGCGAGGAGGTCGTCCTTGAGCTCCGCGAAGTTCTCGATGATGCCGTTGTGGATGAGGGCGAGCTTGCCGTCGTCGCCGAGGTGCGGGTGCGCGTTGCGGTCGGTGGGACCGCCGTGCGTGGCCCAGCGGGTGTGGCCGATGCCGGTGGATCCGTTCGGCAGCGGAGACGCCTCGAGGTCCTCGAGCAGGCGGTCGAGCTTGCCGGCGCGCTTGCGGACGCCGAGCGTCCCGTCCTCGTCGAGCACGGCGACGCCCGCGGAGTCGTATCCCCGGTACTCGAGCCTCCGCAGCCCCCCGAGGAGGACCTCGAGGCTCTTGGACTCACCGACGTATCCCACGATTCCGCACATGGGGCACCACTTTAGCCGCCCGCGCGGGGCTTCCCCTGCGCGCCCGGCCCGGCGGCGCGCCCCGCCCGCGCGGCGCCCTGCCGCAGCCCTCCCGCCGCCTGCCCACCGCCCTCCCGCCGCCCGCCCGCCGCGCGTCGCGAGCGCGCGACGGCACCCGCGCGGCACCGGCCGCCCGCCTGCCCCGCCGTAGGATGGGGATGCCATGGCAGACACCGCGACGGGACACCCGACGAGCCACGGCAGCCTCTCCCCCTTCGTGGAGATCGCCCGCGCGGACTGGGCGGCGCTCGCCCCCGCGACCCGCCTGCCGCTCCGGGAGACGGAGCTCGTGCAGCTGCGCGGCATCGGCGACCGGATGGACATGCGCGAGGTCGGCGACGTGTACCTCCCGCTCAGCCGGCTGCTCAACCTCTACGTGTCGGGCACCAAGAAGCTGCACCGGGAGACGAGCGCGTTCCTCGGCGAGCGGGCGAAGAGCACGCCGTTCATCATCGGCGTCGCGGGATCCGTGGCCGTCGGCAAGTCGACCGTCGCCCGGCTCCTCCGCGAGATGCTCGCCCGCTGGGAGGACACCCCGCGCGTCGAGCTCGTGACCACCGACGGCTTCCTGCACCCCAACGCGGAGCTCGCGCGCCGCGGCCTCATGGAGCGCAAGGGCTTCCCGGAGTCGTACGACCGGCGCGCGCTCCTGCGGTTCGTCACGCAGGTCAAGAGCGGGGTGCCCGAGGTGCGGGCGCCGTTCTACTCGCACCTCGCGTACGACATCGTGCCGGGCGCCGAGGTCGTCGTCCGTCAGCCGGACGTGCTCATCATCGAGGGCCTCAACGTGCTGCAGCCGGCCGCGTCCGGCGCCGGGCTCGCGGTCAGCGACCTCTTCGACTTCTCGATCTACGTGGACGCCCGCACGCACGACATCGCCCAGTGGTACGAGGAGCGGTTCCTGAGCCTGCAGCAGGGCGCGTTCAGCAACCCGCGCTCCTACTTCCACCGCTACGCGGACCTCAGCCGCGAGCAGGCGGTGGCGCACGCGCGGCGGATCTGGTCGAGCATCAACGAGCCGAACCTCGAGCAGAACATCCGGCCGACCCGCTCGCGCGCCACGCTCGTGCTCCGCAAGGACGCGGACCACTCGGTCGCGAACGTCCTGCTGCGCAAGCTCTGACGGCGGCGGCGGGGATGCCGCCGGCGATCGGGCTAGATCGCCAGGCGCTCCGTGACGAGCGCGGCCAGCTCCTGCGCGTGCCGCTCGGCGGTCGCCTGGTCGGCGGCCTCGACCATCACGCGGATCATCGGCTCGGTGCCCGACGCGCGCATGAGGATGCGGCCGGTGTCGCCCAGCTCCGCCTCGGCGCGCGCGACGGCGGCGTTCAGCTCCGCGTCGTCGCCCACGCGCTCGCGGTCGACGCCGCGGACGTTGATCATCACCTGCGGGTACACGGTCATGACCGAGGCGAGCTCCCGGAGGCTCTTCCCGGTCGCGGCCATCTCGCCGAGCAGCTGGATCCCCGTGAGGATCCCGTCGCCGGTCGTCGCGTGCTCCGCGATGACGAGGTGCCCGGACTGCTCGCCGCCGAGGGAGTAGCCGCCCTCGTTCATGGCCTCGAGCACGTAGCGGTCACCGACGCGCGTCTGCAGCACGGTGATGTCGTTCTCGGCCATCGCGATGCGGAGGCCGAGGTTGCTCATGACGGTGGCCACGAGCGTGCGGTCGACCAGCAGGCCGCGGCGGGCCATGGAGAGCGCGAGGACGGCCATGATCTGGTCGCCGTCGATGATGGCGCCCGTGTGGTCGACGGCGAGGCAGCGGTCCGCGTCGCCGTCGTGCGCGATGCCGACGTCGGCGCCGTGCCGGAGGACGGCCTCGGCGAGCAGGTCGAGGTGCGTGGACCCGACCCGGTCGTTGATGTTCATGCCGTCGGGGTCGTTGCCGATGACGGTGACGCGGGCGCCCGCGTCGGTGAAGACCTCGGGGCTGATGCCCGCGGCGGCGCCGTGCGCGCAGTCGAGGACCACGTGGATCCCGTCGAGGCGGTGCTGCAGCGTGCCGAGCAGGTGGAGGACGTAGCGGTCCTCGGCGTCGGCGAAGCGGCGGATGCGGCCGACGTCGGCTCCCGTGGGGAGCAGGACGGGCTCGCGGAGCTGCGCCTCGATGCGGTCCTCGAGCTCGTCGGCGAGCTTCCGTCCGCCTGCGGCGAAGAACTTGATCCCGTTGTCGGGAGCGGGGTTGTGCGACGCGGAGATCATGACGCCGAAGTCGGCGTCGAAGTCCGAGATGAGGTACGCCGTGGCCGGCGTCGGGATGACCCCGGCGTCGAACACGTCGACGCCGGAGCTCGCGAGGCCGGCGGCCACGGCCGCCGCGATGAACTCGCCGGACACCCGGGGATCCCGGGCGACGACCGCGATGGGTCGTCGCCCGGAGTCCCGGGCGTCCTGGCCGAGCACGTGCGCGGCGGCCTGGGCCAGGCGCAGGGCGAGGTCCGCCGTGATGGTCTCGCCGTTGGCGAGGCCGCGGACGCCGTCCGTGCCGAAGAGCCGGGGCATGGCTGCCGGGGTCCCCGAGCGCCTTAGCGCTTCGAGAACTGGGGCGCCTTGCGGGCCTTCTTGAGTCCGGCCTTCTTGCGCTCCTTGACGCGCGCGTCGCGGCTGAGGAAGCCGTTCTTCTTCAGCGTGGCGCGGTTGTTCTCCTCGTCGATCTCGTTGAGGGCGCGGGCGATGCCGAGACGCAGCGCGCCGGCCTGGCCGGAGGGGCCACCGCCGGAGATGCGCGCGACGACGTCGTAGCTGCCGAGGAGGTCGAGGACCTTGAACGGGTCGTTGACGAGCTGCTGGTGCAGCTTGTTGGGGAAGTAGTCCGCGAACTCACGGCCGTTGACCGTGATCGAGCCGGAGCCGGGGACGAGGCGCACGCGGGCGATGGCCTGCTTGCGTCGTCCGACGGCACCGCCGGACACGTTGAGGACCGCGCGGGGGGCCTTGGGGGCCTCCTCGTTCGGGGTCTCGGTCGAGAAGCTCTCGGGAGCCACGTCGAGGGAGTCTGAGATCTGAGCCACTGGGTTCGATTCCTTCTGAGGTCTTTGGTCGTCGCTGTCGGCAGCCGGAGCTACTGAGCGACCTGGCCGAGGGTGTACGGGGTGGGCTGCTGAGCAGCGTGGGGGTGCTCGGGGCCCGCGTAGACCTTGAGCTTCTTCAGCTGCGCCGCACCCAGCGAGTTCTTCGGCAGCATGCCGCGGATGGCCTTCTCGACCGCGCGCGTGGGGTGCTTCTCGAGCATCTCGACGTAGGTCATCGAGGAGAGGCCGCCCGGGTAGCCGGAGTGGCGGTATGCCAGCTTCTTCTCGAGCTTCTGACCGGTCAGCGCCACCTTGTCGGCGTTGACGATGATCACGAAGTCGCCCATGTCCATGTGCTGGGCGAAGGTGGCCTTGTGCTTGCCGCGCAGGAGCGCGGCGGCGTGGCTGGCGAGACGGCCGAGGACGATGTCCGTGGCGTCGATGACGACCCAGTCGTGCTGGACCTCACTGGCCTTGGGGGAATAGGTGCGCGTCATTGATCTGACTGCCTTCTTTTCGAGGTGAGATGGTCGTGGATCCCGCTCCGTGGGCGTTCTGACGAGAACGCATCCGGTGGAGGGCTCAACCTTGTACGTCGTCGCACGCAGGCGTGCAGACAACCGGTTCAGAGTACGCGATCCGAGGGGATCAGGCAATCCCGGGCGTGTCGTGGAGCCGCGCGAGGTCGCGGGCGGCCGCGTCGGCGCTCGCGCGCACGGGGTCGACCTCGTGCGCTCCGCGTCGGGCGCGGGTGATCTCGTTCCGCGCCGCGAGGTCGGCGTCGGCCGGGTAGCCCACCCGCTCGAGCACGAGCCCGCGGGCGGGCATCACGGTGAACTCGCTCGTGCGCTCGCGCAGCTCCAGCAGGTCGCGGAGCCGGGCCACCGCGACGCGGCCGGACGCCGCCGCGACGCACGCGCCGACGAGCGCGCGCACCATGCTGTGGCAGAACGCGTCGGCGCGCACCACGGCCTCGAGGGCGCCGTCGGGCGTCCGCGTCCACGTGAGCTCCTGAAGGGTGCGGATGGTGGACGCGCCCTCCCGGGGCTTGCAGTACGCCGCGAAGTCGTGGAGGCCGAGCAGCGCGTCGGCGGCCTCCCGCAGCACGGCCGCGTCGAGCTCCACCGGGACCTCGACGGTGCGGTGCCGCTGCAGGGGGTCGCGGGGGCCGGACGCGTCGGAGATCCGGTAGCGGTACGCCCGCCACGTGGCGGAGAAGCGCGCGTCGAAGCCGGCGGGCGCGGGGGCGCACGCGAGGACCACCACGTCGGAGCGCGCGCCGAGGACGCCGTTCAGCCGGCGGGCCAGGGCGGGGGCTGCGCGCCCCAGGGAGGGCTCGTGCGGCCCCTGCCCCTCGGCGGCCTCCGCGGCGCGGCCCCGGGGCGGACGGTCGAGGGATGCGACCTGCGCGTCCGAGAGGTCCAGGTGCGCGACCTGCCCGGTCGCGTGCACGCCCGCGTCCGTGCGCCCCGCGACGACCAGGGCCGGAGCGGGCGGGGTGCGGGCGAGCAGCTGCGCGAGGGCGTCCTCGAGGGCGCCCTGCACCGTGCGCAGGCCGGGCTGCTTCGCCCAGCCCGCGAAGCCGGTGCCGTCGTAGGCGACGTCGAGGCGGACGCGCGCGCCGCCGTCCCCGCTCATGGGGCGGATCCGCTCATCGGGCGGATCCGCTCATCGCTCCGGTGTCGACCGCGGACGGGTCGTGCCGACCTCGCGCTCGTACACGGCGGAGCGGCTGGCCTGGGTGAAGCCGAGGTGCTCGTAGAGGTCGAGCGCGCCGGTGGGGCTGTCGGAGTCGACGTCGAGCACCGCGCGCTGGAGGCCCTCGCCGCGGAAGCCCGCGAGCGACGCCGACAGGAGCGCCTGCGCGAGCCGGCGACCGCGGAACTCGCGGCGCACGCCCACGAGGCCGATGTAGGCCGAGGTGTAGCCCGCGGCCTCCCAGTGGTCCGGGTAGACCTCGGCCATGGCGAAGCCCGCGACGACCGCGTCCTCGTCGTCGCCCGTGACCGCGATGACGGACAGGTCGCCGCGTGCGGTCGGCAGCGACAGGAACGCGTCCCACCGCTCGGCGCTGACCGGCTCGGATCCCCAGTGGTCGCGGAACACCTCGTTCTTGGCCTGCCGGGTGCGCTCCCACCACTCCCGCGTCACGGGGACGAGGCGCAGCCCCTCCGGGACGGGCACGTCGGGGAGGTCGGCGGCGAGGTCCCGGTGCATCTCGATGAAGTACCGGCTCGGCGTGAAGCCGCGCGACTCGAGCAGAGCGGCGGCGCCCGGGGAGTCGGCCTGCGTCTCGGTGGTCATGCGCGTGGGGACGGGGCCCTCGACGTGCTCGGCGGCCTGCGCGGTCGCGAGCTTCGCGGTGGCGCGGGCGATCTGCCAGTCGAGGAGGCGGGCTCCGATGCCGGTGCGGCGGAGGTCGGGCCGGACGCCGCCCGAGATGTCGGCGCGGACGACGGACTCGTCGTCGGGCTTCACGATCGCGTGGCCCTCCGCGGCGAGGCGACCGTCGGCGTCGACCGCCACGATGCCGTCGCGCGCCACGTCGACGTAGGAGAAGCCGAGAGCCATCTCGATCTCCTCGCGCGCGGCCCGGTACTCGGGGTGGTCGGCGTCGGCGATGGCGCTCTGCAGCTCCACGAGAGCGTCCACGTCGTCCGGGGACATGGCGCGCCAGGTGATCCCGTCGGGCCCCTCGGGCAGCGGCACGGGGGCGGTGGAGGCGGGATCGTCCGGCATGGTCGGGCTGCTGTCGGTCATCCATCCAGGGTACCGGGGCTCGTCCTCCCCCTGCCGTGCCCGGGCGCGCGATGCGGCCCGGACGCGCGAGAGCCCCCGACGCGCAGGGCGGCGGGGGCTCTCGGGTGGTGCGGGTGCTACTTGTCGGACTTCTCCGCGGCGTCGGCCTCGACCTCGGCGGCGGCCTCGTCGGTCGCCTCCGCGGGGGTCGCGTCGGTGTGCTCGACGGCGTCGGTGCCCTCGACGGGCACGTCGGTCGTCTCGTCCTCGGCGGGCGCCTCGGCGACCGGGGCCGCGGCGGCCGGAGCCGTCGTGGTCGCGGTGCGCGTGGAGCGGACCTTCGGGGTCACGGGCTCGAGCACGAGCTCGATCTGCACCATGGGGGCGTTGTCGCCCTTGCGGAAGCCGAGCTTCGTGATGCGGGTGTAGCCGCCGTCACGCTCGGCGACGAGGGGCGCGATCTCCGTGAAGAGCTCGTGGACGACGCTCTTCGAGGGGATGATCCCCATGACGCGGCGACGGGCGTGCAGGTCCCCGCGCTTCGCGAAGGTGACCAGGCGCTCGGCGACGGGACGCAGGCGCTTGGCCTTCGTCTCGGTCGTCTTGATGGACTTGTGCTCGAAGAGGCTCTGGGCGAGGTTCGCGAGCATGAGGCGCTCGTGCGCCGGGCCGCCTCCGAGGCGGGGACCCTTGGTGGGCTTGGGCATGGTCTATGTCTCCGTAGTGGTCGAAAGGAAGTCGGGCCGAGGCCGGACGGGTCAGTTGGTGGTGGTCTCGTCCTCGTCGTAGCTGTAGTAGTGCGCGCCGTCGAAGCCGGGGACGGCGTCCTTCAGCGACAGACCCAGCTCGACCAGCTTGTCCTTGACCTCATCCACCGACTTCTGACCGAAGTTGCGGATGTTCATGAGCTGCGTCTCCGAGAGGGCGACGAGCTCGCTGACGTTGTTGATGCCCTCGCGCTTGAGGCAGTTGTACGACCGCACCGACAGGTCGAGGTCCTCGATGGGCATCGACAGCTCGGAGCTGAGGACCGCGTCGACCGGCGCGGGGCCGATCTCGATGCCCTCGGCGGCGGTGTTGAGCTCGCGCGCCAGGCCGAAGAGCTCGGTCAGCGTGCGGCCGGCCGACGCGATGGCGTCGCGCGGCGTGATGGCCGACTTGGTCTCGACGTCGACCACGAGGCGGTCGAAGTCGGTGCGCTCGCCGGCACGGGTGGCCTCGACACGGTAGGTGACCTTGAGCACGGGCGAGTAGATCGAGTCGACCGGGATCTGGCCGGCCTCGCTGAACTCGCTGCGGTTCTGGGTCGCGGAGACGTAGCCGCGGCCGCGCTCGATGGTCAGCTCCAGCTCGAACTTCGCCTTCTCGTTGAGCGTGGCGATGACGAGCTCGGGGTTGTGGATCTCGACGCCCGCGGGAGCGGAGATGTCGGCGGCCGTGACCTGGCCCGCACCCTGCTTGCGCAGGTAGGCGGTGATGGGCTCGTCGTGCTCGCTGGAGACGACGAGGCCCTTGATGTTGAGGATGATCTCGGTCACGTCCTCCTTCACGCCGGGGACGGTGCTGAACTCGTGCAGCACGCCGTCGATGCGGATGCTGGTGACGGCCGCGCCGGGGATGGACGAGAGGAGCGTGCGGCGGAGGGAGTTGCCGAGCGTGTAGCCGAAGCCGGGCTCGAGCGGCTCGATGACGAACCGCGAGCGGAACTCCGAGATCTGCTCCTCGGTGAGGGTGGGGCGCTGCGCAATGAGCACTGTGTTGTTTCCTTTCGGCGAGGCGTCCGCTATATGACGGCCTGCGATGCCCCCCGGATGGCGGCCCGGGCGGGTGGTGGATTGGTCGAACGGACACACGGCGGATCGGCCGACGCCGTCCCCCTCCTGACGGAGCGGGACGGCAGCGGCCGATCAGCGCGAGCTAGACGCGGCGGCGCTTGGGCGGGCGGCAGCCGTTGTGCGCCTGCGGGGTGACGTCGTTGATCGAGCCCACCTCGAGGCCGGCAGCCTGGAGCGAGCGGATCGCGGTCTCGCGGCCGGAGCCGGGTCCCTTGACGAACACGTCGACCTTCTTCATGCCGTGCTCCTGCGCCTGGCGGGCGGCCGACTCGGCGGCGAGCTGCGCGGCGAACGGCGTCGACTTGCGCGAGCCGTTGTAGCCGACGACGCCCGAGGACGCCCAGCTGATGACGGCGCCGGTCGGGTCGGTGATCGACACGATCGTGTTGTTGAAGGTGCTCTTGATGTGGGCCTGGCCCACGGCGATGTTCTTCTTGTCCTTGCGGCGCGGCTTGCGAACAGCCGACTTGGGTGCTGCCATTGAGATCTCCTGTGTCTACGGGTGGCGAGGGCGCTGGCCGATGGCCTAGCGCGCCTTCTTCTTGCCGGCTACGGTGCGCTTCGGGCCCTTGCGGGTGCGAGCGTTGGTCTTCGTGCGCTGCCCGTGGACAGGGAGGCCGCGGCGGTGGCGGATGCCCTCGTAGCTGCCGATCTCGACCTTGCGGCGGATGTCGGCGGCGACCTCGCGGCGGAGGTCGCCCTCCACCTTGAAGTTCCCGTCGATGTAGTCGCGCAGGGCGATGAGCTGGTCGTCGCTCAGGTCCTTGACGCGGATGTTCTTGTCGATGCCGGTGTCCTCGAGGGTCTTGACGCTCGAGGTGCGGCCGACGCCGTAGATGTACGTGAGTGCGATCTCGACGCGCTTGTCGCGCGGGAGGTCGACGCCTGCTAGACGTGCCATTGAGGCTTCTCCTGGTGATGAGTGGAGGTCTGCAGCAGCGCCTGTGCACCGGCCTCCGACCGATGGTGTCCCCCGGACCCTCGCGGGTCCCGGCTTCCGGCGTTGCTGTCGTTCTTCTTATGGGTGGTGCGGGTGGTGCCGTGCGATGGGTCTGATCAGCCCTGGCGCTGCTTGTGGCGCGGGTTCTCGCAGATGACCATGACGTTGCCGCTGCGTCGGATGACCTTGCACTTCTCGCAGATCGGCTTGACGCTCGGGTTGACCTTCATGACGCTTCCTTATGTGTTCTTCGCTGGCCTCGTACCCCGCGGCTGCGGGGCCGTTCCTTGTGCAGCAGGCCTACTTGTAGCGGTAGACGATCCGGCCGCGCGTGAGGTCGTACGGGCTCAGCTCCACGATCACGCGGTCCTCGGGGAGGATGCGGATGTAGTGCTGACGCATCTTGCCCGAGATGTGGGCGAGGACCTTGTGCCCGTTGCTCAGCTCAACGCGGAACATCGCGTTCGGCAGAGCTTCGACAACTCCGCCTTCGATCTCGATGACGCCGTCTTTCTTGGCCATATACTCACTGTCGCTAGAGGTGGTGTCTGCTGGTCGTGCGGATGCGCATCAGGTGGAGCGCGCATGGTGCCGATGGCACGCCGGGAGGCGGCCGAGCACCAAGGGTCGAGAGTACGGCATCCCCGGGCGTGTCGCAATTCCCCCCGCGTGTCGCGGCAGGATCCGCGGATCCTGCGCTAGCGGAGCGCACGACGGGCCGGGCGGTCGCCCGCCCGGCCCGTGCGCGTGGCCCTACTGGTCCGCGCGGTGACGGGGCGCGCTGCGGCGGTCGGCCTGGGCCGCGTCGACGAGCGCGACGAGGTCGGCGGTCAGCGGGTGCTGGTCGTCGAGCCCGGTGACGCGGCGCACGAGGTCCGCCGCGGTGTCGGTCTGGAGGAGCTCCTGCAGCTCGAGCGCCTGCGGGTCGCCCGCGGGGTCGAAGCGGAGCGCCTGGCCCATGGCCCGCACGAGCGCGTCGTGCGGGAGGCCCCGCTCGGCGAGCTGCGACGCGGGGCCGACGAAGCGCTCCTCGCGGGAGAGCTTCCGGAGCGGCTGGCGGCCGACGCGCTCGACGGTGTCGGCGAGGGCCGCGTTCGCGAAGCGCGCGAGGTTCTTCTCGCGGTACGCCGCCTGCTCGGCCTCGTCGAGGCCGTGCTTGGCGACGAGCAGCGCGCTCGTCTCCTCGAGGACCTGGCGGACCTCGTCGGCGACCTCGGGGATCGCCATCGCGTCCGACTGGCTCACGGCGCCGCGCGCGTAGCCGTGGTACGCCACGGTCGCGTGCCCGGTGTTCACCGTGAAGAGCTTCCGCTCGATGTAGGGCGCGAGGTCGTCGACGAACGTGGCGCCGGCGATCTCGGGGACGGTGTCGCCGAACGGGCCGCGCTCCACGACCCACTCCGAGAAGTCCTCGACGGTGACGTCGAGGCCGGCGGCGGGGTCCTGGTTCGGCACGATGCGGTCGACGGCCGTGTTGGCGAAGATCGCGCGGCCGACGGCGTCCGGCTCCTCGACGAGGGCCTTCTCGATCTCGGCGCGCAGGGTGTCCGTCGCGTTGATCGCGTTCTCGCAGGCCATGACGGCGACGGGGCCGAGGTCGGCGGAGCGCGCGCGCAGGCCGGCGGCGATCGCCGGGGCGACGAAGCGGAGGATGTTCGGGCCCACCGCGGTGGTGACGATGTCGGCGGTGGCGATCTCCCGGATGAGGGACTCGCCGTCCGCCGCGCTGTCGATCGCGCGGAAGCCGGTGACGGTCCAGTCGCGCGCGTGGGGCCCGACCTCGGTGACGCGGTAGGACTCGGCGGCGTCGAGGTGCCCGATGAGCTCGGCGTTGACGTCGGCGAAGACGACCTCGTAGCCGGCCTCGTGCAGGATCAGGCCGACGAAGCCGCGGCCGATGTTGCCCGCGCCGAAGTGGACGGCCTTCACGCCTCGTTCACCTCGGACAGGAGTGCGTAGAGCTCCTCCGCGGTGGAGGCGTCGAGGAGCTTCTGCACCTCGTCGTCGTCGCTGAAGATGATGGCGATCTTGCTGAGGATCTCGAGGTGCCCGTTGTCCTTGCCGGCGATGCCGACCACGAAGCGGACCTCGTTGCCCGCCCAGTCGAGGGGGGCGTCGTAGCGGACGAAGGAGAGGGCGGAGTCGAGGATCGTGTCCTTGCCCTCGTTGGTGCCGTGCGGGATCGCGAGCAGGTTGCCCATGTAGGTCGAGACGCTCTTCTCGCGCTCGAGCATGAACCCCTCGTACTCGGGGGTGACGGCGCCCGCGGCGACGAGGATGGCCGCCGCCTCGGCGATGGCCTCCTCCACGCTGGACGCGGTGCCGCCGACGCGGATCTGGGCGGGTTCGAGGACGTTCGACATGGTGCTCCTGACGTGTTGCGTGCCTGATGCGAGGCTACCGGGGCCCGGTCGGTGTCGACCGGGCCCCGGGGGCCCTGCGCGTGCGGTGGTGCGGGTCCGCCGCGGGGGCGGACCGGGATCAGCTGTCCGAGCGCTGCTTCCGGACCAGCTCCACGATCTCGTCGTAGCGCGGCGAGTTCATGAAGTTGTCGACGGAGACGTGCTCGGAGCCCGGGCTCTTCTGGCGGGCCCGGTCGGTGAGCTCGCGCTGCGTGATCACGAGGTCGGCCGAGCCGTCGAGGGCCGCGATGGCCTTGTTGACGACCGTGACGTCCGTGAGGCCGGCCTTCTTCATCTTGTTGCGGAGCACCGAGGCGCCCATGGCGGACGAGCCCATGCCGGCGTCGCAGGCGAAGACGATGTCCTGGATGCGGGTGGCCGTGGCCGTGCCGCCGTCCGTGCCCGTGGCGTTCGCGCCGGTCGTGCCGTCGGCGAGGCCGCCGACCGTGCCCGCGGTGCCGGTCTCGGCGCCGAGGCCCGTGAGGATCGAGGACTCCTTGCCCTTGTTGGCCTGCGTCGCGGCGACCGCGGCGCCGAAGTCGCCGGAGCCCTTCTTGCCGGTGCGGAGGATGACCGCGGCGACGATGAAGGTGACGGCCGCGGAGATGATGACCGAGAGGATGACGCCCGGGAAGCTGTTGCGCTCCGTCTGGCCGAGCACGGCGATGATGCTGCCGGGCGAGGCCGGGCCGCGGAGGCCGGAGCCGAACGCGACGTTGGTCGCGACGCCCGAGGCGCCACCCGCGATGACCGCGAGGAACAGGAGCGGCTTCGACAGCACGTAGGGGAAGTAGATCTCGTGGATGCCGCCGACGAACTGGATGAGGATCGCGCCGGGGGCCGTGGAGCGCGCCGCGCCCGCGCCGAAGATCGCGAAGGCGAGGAGCACGCCGAGACCCGGGCCGGGGTTGGCCTCGAGCAGGAACAGGATGCTCTTGCCGTCCTCCAGCGCCTCCGTCGTGCCGAGCGGGGTGAGGATGCCCTGGTTGATGGCGTTGTTGAGGAACAGCACCTTGGCCGGCTCGATCACGATGCTCGTGAGGGGCAGGAGGCCGTTGTCGACGAGGAAGCCGACGCCGCCGCCGAGGACCGCCGTGATGCCGCGGATCACCGGGGTGAGCAGGTAGAAGGCGCCGATCGCGAAGATCGCGCCCAGGATGCCGGCCGAGAAGTTGTTGACGAGCATCTCGAAGCCGGGGCGGATCCGGTCGACCCAGAGGCGCTCGATGACCTTCAGCAGGTAGGCCGCGAGCGGGCCCGTGATCATGGCGCCGAGGAACATTGGGCTGCCGCCGTCGAAGTAGGGCTCGCCGACCGTGCCGACGATGACGCCCATGGTCGCGATGGTCGCGACCACGCCGCCGCGCGCGTCGTAGACCATGCGGCCTCCGGTGTTCGCGATGAGCAGCGGGAGGAGGAAGTACAGCACCGGCGCGATGAGCTGCGCGATGTCGGCGTTCGGCAGGTAGCCGTCCGGGATGAACAGGGCCGTGAGCAGGCCCCAGGCGATGAACGCCGCGATGTTGGGCATGATCATGCCGCTGAGGAACGTGCCGAACTTCTGCACGCCCGTGCGCACGGACTGGCCCGTGCTGCGGGTGGGTGACGACGTCGTCATGGGGGTGGTGCTCCTGTCGTGGTGGGTGGCGGGCCTGCTGCGGCTCGCCGTGCTGCGGGTGGAGGGATCGCGGGTGCGGGTGGTGCGGTGGAGAGGGTCGGTGGTGCCGGTCAGACGGTGGCGGGCGCCGACGCCGCGGTGACCGCGGCGCGCGCCTCGACGGCGCTGTCGGCGGCGAGGGCGACGGCGGCCAGGGCCTCCGTCTCCTCGCGCGTGTGGAGGGCGAGCTCGGCGCGCACGTCGGCGAGCGCCGCCGGCGACATCGAGAGGCTGGTGGCGCCGAGTCCGACGAGCACGACGGCGAGCAGCGGGTCGGCCGCCGCCTCGCCGCAGATGCCGACGGGCTTGCCGAGCGCGCGTCCCGCGGCGCCGACCTCCTGCACGAGGCGGAGGACGGCGGGGTGCCACGGGTCCTGGAACGCGGCCACGGACCCCAGCAGCCGGTCGGCCGCGAGAGTGTACTGCGTGAGGTCGTTGGTGCCGATGCTCGCGAAGTCGGCGTGGGCGAGGATCCGGTCGGCGAGGAGCGCGGAGGAGGGGACCTCCACCATCACGCCGACGGTCGTGAGGCCCAGCTCGCGGCCGAGCGCGGAGAAGTACCGCGCCTCCTCCACGGTGGAGACCATGGGGGCCATGACCCACAGGTCGGCCTCGGTGGCGGCGTCGGCGTTCGCGAGCGCGGTGAGCTGGTCGCGGAGGACCTGCTCGTTGGCCCGGAGCGCGCGGAGGCCGCGGAGCCCGAGGGCCGGGTTCTCCTCGTCGGCGTCGTTGAGGAAGGCGAGCGGCTTGTCGGCGCCGGCGTCGAGCGCGCGGACGACGACCTTCTGGCCGGGGAACGCACGGAGGAGGCGCGTGTAGTGCTCCTCCTGCTCGGCGACGGTCGGGGCGCTCGTGGCGTCGAGGAAGAGGAACTCGGTGCGGAAGAGGCCGACGCCCTCGGCGCCCTTCGCGACCGCGTCCTCGGCGCCGTCGGCGGATCCGAGGTTGGCGAGCAGTGGGATCGTGGTCCCGTCGGAGAGCGCGCCGGGGCCGGTGGGGACGGCGGTGCGGTTGCGGCGGGTCTCGATCTCGGCCCGGGCCGCCCGCTCCTCGTCCTCGCTCGGCGCGACGGTGACGGCGCCCGTGAGCGCGTCGACCACGACGATCTCGCCGTCGGCGAGGTCGGCCGCGGCCGCGACGCCGACGACCGCGACGATCGCCTTCTCGCGGGCGAGGATCGCCGTGTGCGAGGTGGGGCCGCCGTCGGTCGTGATGAGCGCGAGGACCTTCTCGAGGTCGAGGAGGGCGGTGTCGGCGGGCGCGAGGTCGCGGGCGACGAGCACGAA
This sequence comes from Clavibacter sp. B3I6, assembly GCF_030816895.1. Classification (NCBI taxonomy): domain Bacteria; kingdom Bacillati; phylum Actinomycetota; class Actinomycetes; order Micrococcales; family Microbacteriaceae; genus Clavibacter; species Clavibacter sp. B3I6. The sequence continues at coordinate 2,581,667 of NZ_JAUSYL010000001.1, read as the reverse complement.
CGGGTGGTCGGGGTCCGGCACGCCGGGGGCGGCGACGCCCTGCAGGTGCGCGACGACGCGCTGCGAGACGTCGTCGAGGTCGGTGGCGCGCTCGCCCATGTAGCCGCCCATGCTGAGGAGCAGGTCGCGGAAGCCCGCGAACGCCTCGTGCACGGCGCGCTCGGCGGTGCGGCCCGTCGCGAGGCGGGCGGTGATGTCGTCGACGAGCGTCGGGTCCTCGGCCATGAACGCCTGCGCCTCGAGCACGTCCTTCGCCGCGCCGCCGGCCTTCTCCCCGCGGATGCGGATGTCGGCGGCGACCGCGGCGAGCGACGCGCTCACGCGGATGCGCTCCTCGTCGGCGGAGAGGGCGCTCGCGGTGTCGGCGGGCTCGGGGAGCGGGTCGGGCATCCGGATGACGGGACCGACGGCGGAGCCCCGGCCGATGCCGATGCCGGAGAGGGTGCGGGAGCTCATGCGGCGTCCAGGTCGGACTCGAGGAGCGTCGCGAGGTCGGCGACGACCTGCTCGGCGTTCTCGCCCTCGGCCGAGACGACGACCTCGTCGCCCGTGTCGACGCCGAGGGAGATGACGCCGAGGATGCTCGCGGCGTTGACGCTGCGCTCCCCCTTGGCGAGCTGCACGGGGATCCCGGCCTTCGCGGCGGCCTGCGTGAACAGCGAGGCGGGGCGGGCGTGCAGCCCGTGCGACGAGGCGATGGTGACGGTGCGTTCTGCCATGGTGGCTCCTTCGTTCGGCCCCGTCGGCGGGGCCCTGGTGGGCGGTGGTCGTGCGGGTCTGGGTGGTCGTGCGGGTATCGCGGGTCGTGCGGGGCCGGCGCGGGCGCCGGTGGTCAGGCCGCGGGCGGTGCTCCCCCGGCGGGGCGGCCGTGGAGGCCGGGGATGCCCGGCAGGCCGGACGGGCCCGACCGGCCGGCCGGGCCGGGCGCGCGGCGGAGTGAGCGGGCGCCCGTGCGCATCACCGCGAGGGCCCGGTCGAGCGCGGCGCGCGCGCCCTCGGGGCGGGAGGCGTCGGCGTCGAGGAGGACCGCGGTGGCGCCCTCGTCGGCGGCGGCGTCGCGGACGGCGTCGAGGCGGTCGGCGAGGTGGGCGCCGAGGAGGACGACGTCCATGCCGGCGGCGTCGAGTCGCACCTGGGCGAGGGATCCGGCGACGGCCTCGATCTCGAGCCCGTCGGCCTCGGCGAGCTCGCGGAGGCGGTGGGCGAGGAAGGTGCTGGATGCGCCGGAGCCGCAGACGACGAGGATCCTCCCGGTCATGCTGTGCCTCCTCGCGTCGTCGCTGGTCGTCCCATCGTGCTCCGCGGCCGGGCGGGGCGCCAGCAGATCCGCTTCCGCAGGGTAGGAAAACCGGTGCGGCGCAGTCCCGCTCGGGCATCCGGACCCGGACCGGATGGTTGACTCGGTGTGCACGGACCGACCCCGCCCCGCGGATCCGGCCGAGGCGGACCGCCGCGAGGGAGACGACCATGCTGAGCGACAACCAGGAGAGGCTGCTGGACTACCTGTCCACGGCCGACCGGTGGGTCGAGGCCGGCGAGCTCGCGGACCGCCTCGGCGTCACCACCCGCAGCGTCCGCAACTACGTCACGGCCGTCCGGGAGCGCTCGAGCGTGGTCGTCGCCTCCTCCCCCGACGGCTACCGCATCGACGCCGGCAGCTACGCCCGTCACCTCGGCGCCCGGCCGACGGCGGATCCGCAGGGCACGCCCCGCGACCGGCTGCACGCGCTCGTCCGCCGTCTCGGCGACGCGCCCGAGGGCCTCGACGTCCACCTGCTCGCCGACGAGCTGCACGTGAGCGACTCCACGGTCGAGGCGGACCTCCGCAAGGTCCGCGCCCTCGTCGAGGACGCGGGACTCGCGCTCCGCCGCGCCGGATCCACCGTGGTCCTCGAGGGCTCGGAGCGCGACTTCCGCCGGCTGCTCTCGCGCATGTTCCGCGACGAGAGCGCGCAGGGCTTCCTGCCGCTGGAGTCCGTGCAGCGCGAGTTCGCCTCCGACTCGCTGAAGGCGTTCAAGACGGACCTCATCCGCGAGCTCACGGAGCGCGGCTTCTTCGTGAACGAGTACGGCGTCGACAACGTCCTCCTGCACGTGGCCATCGCGGTGGACCGGCTCGCGCGGGCGCCGCGGCGGGCGGACGGGGACGCCGCGGTCGATCCCGATCCCGCGGCGGATGGGGATCCGGCCGACGACGGCGCCGAGGCCGGTCGCGACGCCGCCGGGCACGACCCCGCCGGGCACGACCCCGCCGCGGGAGCCGCTGCGGATCCCACGGCGCTCGCCATCCGCGACGTGCTCGCCCGCCTCCTCGCCGCCCACTTCGACGTGCCGGTGCCGGCCGGCGACATCGCCTACCTCGCCCTCCTCGTCCGGACGCGCGTCGTCACGCCCGGCAACGAGCAGTCGCTGGCGACCGTGATGCGCGAGCACGTCGTCGAGAGCGACCTCGACGTGGTGCGCGCCATCGTCCGCCGCGTGAAGCAGGAGTACCTGGTCGACCTCGAGGACGAGGACTTCACGGTCCGCTTCTCCCTGCACCTCGGCAACCTCGTCGCGCGCGCCGCCGACCGCTCCTTCTCCCGCAACCCGCTCGCGCGCTCCATCAAGACCTCCTACCCGATGACCTACGAGATCGCGGTCTTCATCGCGAGCGAGGTGCAGCGGCGCCGCGGCATCGCGATCAACGACGACGAGATCGCCTACATCGCCCTGCACGTGGGGTCGCACCGGGAGCGGATCGCGCGGCGCGACGACCGGGTCGCCTGCGCGCTCGTGTGCCCGAACTACTACGACCTGCACCAGATCATGCGCAGCCGCATCGAGCAGGCGCTCGGCGCGGACATCAGCGTGGACGCCGTCGTGACGCGCACCGACGTCGACGCCGACGCGCTCGGCGTGCAGCTCGTGATCGACGCCACCGGGTCCCGTCCGCCCGCCGACAACGTCGTGGTCGTGCAGCCGCTGCCCACGCCCGACGACATCGAGTCGATCCGCCGGGCTGTCGCCCGCATCCGCCGGCACGCGCGCCGGAGCTCCATGAAGCACGACCTGCTGCGCTTCCTCGACGAGTCCCTGTTCTTCCGGGACCTGCACGCGCCCGACGAGGAGGCCATGATCCGGCTGCTCGGTCAGCGCATGGTCGAGCAAGGCATCATCGAGCCCGAGTACATCGAGGGCGCCATCGAGCGCGAGCGGCTGTCGTCCACGGCCTTCACGGACACGCTCGCCGTGCCGCACTCGCTGGCCATGACGGCGCACCGCACGGCCATCGCGATCGTGGTGAACGACGAGGCGATGCAGTGGGGCGGCAACCGCGTGCACGTGGTGGCGCTCGTCGCCTTCAGCGCGAGCGGCCGCACGAGCTTCCAGCACGTGTTCGACCAGTTCGTGGAGGTCTTCTCCGACCACCGCGACGTGCAGGCGATCATGCGGGCGTCGGGATCGCACGGCTCCTTCATCGAGGAGCTCGTGCACGTCATGGACACCTGACCCGAGGCTCGTGGGCAGCGTCCGGGCCCGCCGTCAGCCGTCGGCGACGCTCAGGGCGCGACGGGCGTGATCCCCAGCGGCACGAGGCGCGACGCACCGCCGTCCGCCAGCGTGAGCACCCAGATGCCGCGCGCGTGCACGGCGACGGAGTGCTCCCAGTGCGAGGCCATGCTGCCGTCCACGGTGGCGACGGTCCAGTCGTCGTCGAGGACGCGCGTCTCCGCCTCGCCGTCGGTGATCATCGGCTCGATCGCGACGACCAGCCCGGGCTTCACGGCCGGGCCCTTCCCGCGCACGCGGTAGTTGAACACCGGCGGATCCTCGTGCATGCTCCGGCCGATGCCGTGGCCCGTGTAGTCCATGACGATGCCGAAGGATCCCGCCGCCTCGACGGACTCCTCGACGGCCTCCCCCACCTCGTTGAGGTGGGATGCCGTCGCGAGCCGGGCGATGCCGGCCCACAGCGAGTCCTCGGTGACGCGGGACAGGAGCTCGCGCGCCTCCACGACGTCCGGCCGGGCGGGGTCGGGGACGACGACCGTCATGGCCGAGTCGCCGTTCCAGCCGTCGATCTCCGCACCGCTGTCGACCGAGACGATGTCGCCCGGCTGCAGCACGCGGTCGCCGGGGATCCCGTGCACGACCTCGTCGTTCACCGAGACGCACACCGTGTGGCGGTAGCCCGGCACGAGCTGGAAGTTCGAGTGCCCGCCGAGCGCGCGGATCGCGGCGTCGGCCGCCTGGTCGAGCTCGCCCGTCGTGACACCGGGGGCGATGAGCGCCCGCACCGCGTCGAGCGACGCAGCGGTGGCGAGCCCGGGGGCGACCATGCGGCGCATCTCGTCCGGGGTCTTGTAGATCCCCGGGGTGCGGCGGAGCGCTCCCACGGGCTAGACGCGGCCCGCGTCGGAGACCGGCCGGATGCCGCGGGCAGCCAGGGCCTCGCGGATGCGCGCGGCGACCTCGTCGACCTCGCCCAGGCCGTCGACCTCGAGCAGCAGCCCGCGGTCGCGGTAGACCGCGATGAGCGGTGACGTCTCGCGGACGTACACCTCCTGGCGGTGCCGGATGGCGTCCTCGCTGTCGTCCGCGCGGCCCTGCTCGGTGGCGCGGCGCGTGAGGCGGGAGACGACCTCGTCCTCGTCGGCGACGAGCTGGATCACGGCATCGAGCTCGTGACCCCAGCCCTGCAGCAGCTCCTCCAGGTACGCGACCTGGTCGAGCGTGCGCGGGTAGCCGTCGAGCAGGAAGCCCGCCTGCGCGTCCTCCTCCTGGAGGCGGCTGGTCACGAGGCTGTTGGTGAGCTCGTCCGGGACGTAGTTCCCCGCGTCGACGAGGGCCTGGACCTGCTGGCCGAGCTCGGTGCCGTCCTTGATGTTCTGGCGGAAGATGTCGCCGGTCGAGATGTCCGGGATGCCGTATTCGGCCGCGATGAGCTTCGCCTGCGTGCCCTTGCCGGCGCCGGGCGGCCCGACGATCAGGAGCCGGGTCACTTGAGCAGCCCCTCGTAGTGGCGCTGCTGCAGCTGCGAGTCGATCTGCTTCACCGTCTCGAGGCCGACGCCCACGACGATCAGGATGCTCGCGCCGCCGAACGGGAAGTTCTGGTTGGCGCCGACGAGCGAGAGGGCGATGAGCGGCAGGAGCGCGATGAGGCCGAGGTACAGCGAGCCCGGCAGCGTGATGCGCGTGAGCACGTAGTCGAGGTACTCGGCGGTCGGGCGGCCGGCGCGGATGCCGGGGATGAAGCCGCCGTACTTCTTCATGTTGTCGGCGACCTCCTCCGGGTTGAAGGTGATGGCGACGTAGAAGTACGTGAAGCCGACGATGAGCAGGAAGTACATCGCCATGTAGAGCGGGTGGTCGCCCGTCGTGAGGTTGTCGGTGATCCACTGCACCCACGGCGCGGGCGCCTCGCCGACGGCGGGCTGGTTGAACTGCGCGACGAGCGCGGGCAGGTACAGCAGCGACGAGGCGAAGATGACGGGCACGACGCCGGCCATGTTGACCTTGATGGGGATGTAGGTGTTGTTGCCGCCGTAGGTGCGGCGGCCGACCATGCGCTTGGCGTACTGGACCGGGATGCGGCGCTGCGACTGCTCGACGTAGACGACGGCGGCGACGACCAGCAGGCCGACCAGGATCACGAGGGCGAAGACCTCCCAGCCGCGGCTCTGCTGGATGGCGAGCAGCGAGGTCGGGAAGGCCGCGGCGACCGACGTGAAGATGAGGAGCGACATGCCGTTGCCGATGCCGCGCTCGGTGATGAGCTCGCCCATCCACATGATGAGGCCGGTGCCGGCGGTCATCGTGATGACCATGAGCATGATCGCGTACCAGGCGTCGTTCGTGATGAGCTGCGTGCAGGCGCTGACGTTCGTCTGGCCGAACAGCGCACCGCTGCGCGCGACCGTGATGAGCGTCGTGGACTGCAGGACCGCGAGGGCGATCGTGAGGTAGCGCGTGTACTGCGTGAGCTTGGCCTGACCGGACTGGCCCTCCTTGTAGAGGGTGTCGAAGTGCGGGATGACCACGCGGAGCAGCTGGACGATGATCGACGCCGTGATGTACGGCATGATGCCCAGCGCGAAGATGGAGAGCTTCAGCAGCGCGCCGCCGCTGAAGAGGTTGACGAGCTCGTAGAGGCCCGAGGTGCCCTGGTTCGCCGCGAGGCACGACTGCACGTTGGCGAAGTCGACGAACGGCGCGGGGATGAACGATCCCAGGCGGAAGAGGGCGATGATGCCCAGCGTGAAGCCGATCTTGCGACGCAGATCGGGGGTGCGGAAGATCCTGACGACGGCGCTCAACACGGAGGGTGTCCTGCTTTCTGTGGGAGGTCCGCCGGGAGGCGGGGGTCGGGCCGACCCGATGCGGCCCCAGTAGCCGGGAGGGGCGGCCGGTTCCCCGACCGCCCCTCCCGTGCGTGCTGCAGTGCTACTTGACGGAGCCGCCTGCTGCGACGATCTTCTCCGCAGCGGAGCCGGAGACCTTGTCGACAGCAACGGTCAGCTTAACCGAGATGTCGCCGTCCCCGAGGACCTTGACCTTCTCGTTCTTGCGCACGGCACCCTTGGCGACCAGGTCGCTCGTGGTGACGTCGCCGCCGTCGGGGTAGAGCACGGCGAGCTTCTCCAGGTTGACGACCTGGTACTCGACGCGGAACGGGTTCTTGAACCCGCGGAGCTTCGGGGTGCGCATGTGCAGCGGCATCTGCCCACCCTCGAAGCCGATGCGGACCGTGTAGCGGGCCTTCGTGCCCTTGGTGCCACGACCCGCGGTCTTGCCCTTCGAGCCCTCACCGCGGCCGACACGCTGGCGTGCCTTCTTGGCCCCGGCGGCGGGACGGAGGTGGTGGACCTTGAGGACCTGCTCGCGCTTGACCGTCTCCGTCGAGGCGACCGTGGTCGTCTCGGCGGAAGCGGCGGCGACGGGGGCCTTCGCGGTCTTCTTGGGTGCGGCCTTGGGCGCCTTCACGGGCGCCTGCTCGGCCGACTCGTTCTTCTCAGCCATCAGTCGATCTCCTCCACCTTCACCAGGTGCGCGACGGTGTTGACGTAGCCGCGGTTCTGGGCGTTGTCCTCTCGGACCACCACGGCACCGATGCGGCGGAGCCCGAGGCTCCGCAGGGTGTCGCGCTGGTTCTGCTTCTCGCTGATCTTGGACTTGATCTGCGTCACTCGGAGCTGAGCCATCAGACACCTGCCTTCGCGTCGGCCTCGGCACGCTGGGCGCGGAGGATGCGGGCCGGGACGACCTGCTCGAGCTCGAGCCCACGACGGGCCGCGACGGCGCGCGGCTCCTCGAGCTGCTTGAGCGCCTCGACCGTGGCGTGCACGATGTTGATCGTGTTCGACGAGCCGAGCGACTTGCTCAGCACGTCGTGGATGCCGGCGCACTCGAGCACCGCGCGGACGGGGCCACCGGCGATGACGCCGGTACCCGCGGACGCGGGACGCAGGAGGACGACTCCGGCGGAGGCCTCGCCCTGCACGGCGTGCGGGATGGTCAGGCCGATGCGGGGGACGCGGAAGAAGTTCTTCTTCGCCTCCTCGACGCCCTTGGAGATGGCGGTCGGGACCTCGCGGGCCTTGCCGTAGCCGACGCCCACCAGTCCGTTGCCGTCTCCGACGATGACGAGCGCGGTGAAGCTGAAGCGACGACCGCCCTTGACGACCTTGGACACGCGGTTGATGGTGACGACGCGCTCCAGGAACTGGCTCTTGTCGGCATCACGGCCACCGCGGCTGTCGCGGCCGCCCTGGTTCCGGTCGCGTCCGCCACGACGGCCTTCGCGGCCCTCGTTCTGCGCGGGTGCGGTGGACGCCGCGGTCTCGACGGGCGTCTCCGCCACGGCCACGACCTCGGGCTCCTTGCTGTTGTTCTCGGCTGCGCTCACAGGCTCAGACCACCCTCTCGAGCTCCTTCGGCGATGGCCGCGACGCGTCCTGCGTAGCGGTTGCCACCACGATCGAATACGACGCTCTCCACGCCGGCCGCCTTGGCGCGCTCGGCGACGAGCTCGCCGACCTTGCGCGACTTGGCGGTCTTGTCGCCGTCGAACGTGCGCATGTCGACCTCGAGGGTCGACGCGGACGCGACGGTGTGACCACGGCTGTCATCGATGACCTGCACGAAGACGTGGCGGGCCGACCGGGTGACGACGAGGCGCGGACGCAGCTCGGTCCCCTCCACCTTCTTGCGCAGGCGTGCGTGCCTGCGACCGCGGGCGGCGGACTTGCTTTTTCCTCTAACTCCGAGAGCCATGATCACTTACCACTCTTTCCGGCCTTGCGGCGAACGTTCTCGCCGGCGTAGCGGACGCCCTTGCCCTTGTAGGGCTCGGGCTTGCGAATCTTGCGGATGTTGGCGGCCGTCTCGCCGACGAGCTGCTTGTCGATGCCGACGACGGTCATCTTGTTGACGCCCTCGACGGTGAAGCTGATGCCCGCGGGCGCCTCGACGTACACCGGGTGGGAGAAGCCGAGCGCGAACTCGACGCCCTTGTCCTTGATCGCGACGCGGTAACCCGTGCCGACGATCTCGAGGCCCTTGGTGTAGCCGGTGGTGACGCCGACGATCTGGTTGGCGATGAGGCTGCGCGTGAGGCCGTGGAGCGAGCGCGACTCGCGCTCGTCGTCGGGACGGGTGACGAGCACCTGTCCGTCCTGGACCTCGGCGCGGATGGGCTGTGCCACGGTGAGGCTCAGCTCGCCCTTGGGGCCCTTGACCGTGACGACCTGGCCGGCCACGGTGACGTCGACCTCTGCGGGGACGTCGATGGGGAGTCTTCCGATGCGGGACATGTCGTTACCACACGTAGGCGAGGACTTCCCCACCCACGCCCTTCTTCGCAGCCTGGCGGTCCGTGAGGAGCCCCGAGGAGGTGGACAGGATGGCGACCCCGAGGCCACCGAGGACCTGGGGGATCTCGGCGGACTTCGCGTAGACGCGGAGGCCGGGCTTGGACACGCGCTTGATGCCCCGGATGGAGCGCTCGCGGTCCGGTCCGAACTTGAGGCTGAGCGTCAGCGTCTGGCCGACGCGGGCGTCCGCGACGTCCCAGCCGGCAATGAAGCCCTCGGACTTGAGGATGTCGGCGATGTGCGACTTGAGCTTGGAGTGCGGCATGGAGACCGTGTCGTGGTGCGCGGAGTTCGCGTTCCGGAGTCGGGTCAGCATGTCGGCGACCGGGTCGGTCATTGTCATGACTGGTGGTACCTCTCTCGCCTGGTTTCGTTCATCCGGACACGGATGACGACCTGTGGTGGTGGCGGCGCCGGGCGGAGGTGCCCGGCGCCGATCGTGCGGTGGTGCTGGTCGTGCGGGTGGAACGTGCTACGGCGTGTTCTCGGGCGTCTGGAACGGGAAGCCGAGCGCCTTGAGCAGCGCGCGTCCCTCGTCGTCCGTCCGAGCGGTCGTGACGACCGTGATGTCCATGCCGCGGACCCGGTCGATGCGGTCCTGGTCGATCTCGTGGAACATGGACTGCTCGTTGAGACCGAACGTGTAGTTGCCGTTCCCGTCGAACTGCTTGGGGCTGAGCCCCCGGAAGTCGCGGATGCGGGGCAGGGCGAGGGACAGCAGGCGGTCGAGGAACTCCCACATGCGGTCGCCGCGGAGCGTGACGTGGGTGCCGATGGCCTGGCCCTCACGCAGCTTGAACTGGGCGATCGACTTGCGGGCCTTCGTGACCTGCGGCTTCTGGCCGGTGATCTTGGTGAGGTCGGCGACCGCGCCGTCGATGATCTTGCCGTCGCGAGCCGCGTCGCCGACGCCCATGTTCACGACGATCTTCGTGAGCCCGGGCACCTGGTGCACGTTCGTGAAGCCGAGATCAGCGGTCAGCTGGCTGACGATCTCGGAGCGGTACTTCTGCTTCAGGCGCGGGAGCTGCTTGCCCTCGGCCGTGCCAGCGGTTGCGGTGTCGGTCATTGCTAGAGGTCCTTACCTGACTTCTTGGCGTAGCGGACGCGGACGGTCTTGGAGACCCCGTCCTTCTCGACCGTCTCGGTCCGGAAGCCGACGCGCGTGGGCTTCTTGGACTCGGGGTCGACGAGCGCGACGTTGGAGATGTGGATGGGCGCCTCGACGGTCTCGATGCCGCCGGTCTTGGAGCCGCGCTGCGTCTGGCCGACGCGGACGTGCTTCGTGATGAAGTTCACGCCCTCGACGACGACGCGGTTGCGCTCGACCAGGACGGACAGGACCTTGCCCTGCTTGCCCCGGTCGCCGCCCTTGGCCTGCGTGCGACCCGTGATGACCTGCACGAGGTCACCCTTCTTGATGTTCGCCATGACTAAATGACCTCCGGTGCCAGCGAGATGATCTTCATGAACTTCTTGTCCCGGAGCTCGCGGCCCACCGGTCCGAAGATGCGGGTGCCGCGGGGCTCCCCGTTGCTGTTCAGGATGACGGCGGCGTTCTCGTCGAACTTGATGTACGAGCCGTCGGGACGGCGCGTCTCCTTCTTGGTGCGGACGATGACGGCCTTGACGACCTCGCCCTTCTTGACGTTGCCGCCGGGGATCGCGTCCTTGACGGTCGCGACGATGACGTCACCGAGGCCGGCGTAGCGACGACCCGAGCCACCGAGGACGCGGATGGTCAAGATCTCCTTGGCGCCCGTGTTGTCCGCGATCTTGAGTCGGGATTCCTGCTGAATCACTGTTGCTCCTTCATCCAAGCAGCCGGGGCTACTTGGCCTTCTCGAGGATCTCGACCAGGCGCCAGCGCTTGGAGGCGCTGAGGGGACGGGTCTCGTTGATGAGGACCAGGTCGCCGATGCCGGCGGAGTTCGCCTCGTCGTGCGCCTTGACCTTGGAGGTGCGGCGGATGACCTTGCCGTACAGCGGGTGCTTCACGCGGTCCTCGACCTCGACGACGATGGTCTTGTCCATCTTGTCGCTCGTGACGTAGCCACGACGGGACTTGCGGTAGCCGCGGTCGACCGTCGCGGTGTCCGCCGTGTTCTTCTCTTCGGCGTTCGCCATGATCAAGCCTCCTCAGCCTTCTCGGTGACGGCGGCGTCGTCGGCCTTCGCGGCCTTCTTCGTCGCCTTCTTCTTCTCGGGCTTCTCGGGGACCTCGACGGGGGCGGGCGTGGGACGGATGCCCAGCTCGCGCTCGCGGATGACCGTGTAGATCCGAGCGATGTCGCGCTTGACCGCGCGGAGGCGGCCGTGGCTGTCGAGCTGACCGGTGGCCGACTGGAAGCGCAGGTTGAACAGCTCCTCCTTGGCCTTCTTCAGCTCTTCGACGAGTCGCTCGTCCTCGAAAGTGTCCAGCTCGACGGGGGCGAGCTCCTTGGAACCGATCGCCATTATGCGTCGCCTTCCTCGCGCTTGATGATGCGTGCCTTGAGGGGCAGCTTGTGGATGGCCCGGGTGAGCGCCTCGCGCGCCGTGACCTCGTCGACTCCGGAGAGCTCGAAGAGCACGCGGCCCGGCTTGACGTTCGCGACCCACCACTCGACCGAGCCCTTGCCGGAACCCATGCGGGTCTCGGCGGGCTTCTTGGTGAGCGGACGGTCGGGGAAGATGTTGATGTACACCTTGCCGCCGCGCTTGACGTGACGCGTCATGGCGATTCGAGCGGACTCGATCTGCCGGTTCGTGACGTAGGCGGGCGTGAGGGCCTGGATGCCGTACTCACCGAACGACACGGTGGTGCCACCGGTCGCGTGGCCGGTACGACCGGGGTGGTGCTGCTTGCGGTGCTTGACTCGACGGGGGATAAGCATGGTTACGCCTCAACTCCTGCTGCGGCGACCGGCGCTGCCTCGGCGGCCGGCGCGGTGCGCGGCGCGTTGGTGCGGCGATCCCCGGTTCGACCGTCGGAACGGTCGTTACGGCGCTCGGGGCGCGACGACTTCTGGTTCGCCTGCTCGCGAGCGAGATCCTTGTTGGTGATGTCGCCCTTGTAGACCCAGACCTTCACGCCGATGCGGCCGAAGGAGGTGCGGGCCTCGTAGAAGCCGTAGTCGATGTTCGCGCGGAGGGTGTGCAGCGGCACGCGGCCCTCCCGGTAGAACTCCGACCGGCTCATCTCGGCGCCGCCGAGGCGGCCCGACACCTGGATGCGGACGCCCTTGGCGCCGGCGCGCTGGGCGCCCTGCAGGCCCTTGCGCATCGCGCGGCGGAACGCCACGCGACCCGCGAGCTGCTCGGCGATGCCCTGGGCGACCAGCTGCGCCTCGGCCTCGGGGTTCTTCACCTCGAGGATGTTCAGCTGGATCTGCTTGCCCGTGAGCTTCTCGAGGTCGGCGCGGATGCGCTCGGCCTCGACGCCGCGGCGGCCGATGACGATGCCCGGGCGGGCCGTGTAGATGTCCACGCGGACACGGTCACGGGTGCGCTCGATCTCGATGCGCGCCACTCCGGCGCGGTCGAGGCTCGTCTTGAGCATGGTGCGGATGCGCACGTCCTCGGCGACGTAGTCGCTGTAACGCTGCCCCTTCTTCGTGCTGTCCGAGAACCAACGCGACACGTGGTCGGTGGTGATCCCGAGACGGAACCCGTACGGGTTGACCTTCTGTCCCATTACTTGCTCGCCTTCTTCGTGGTCGACGCCACGTCCGCCTCATCCGGCGTCGCGAGGACGACCGTGATGTGGCTGGTGCGCTTGTTGATACGGAATGCGCGACCCTGTGCGCGCGGCTGGAACCGCTTGAGGGTGGTGCCCTCGTCCACGAACGCCTTGGCGATGTAGAGGTCCTGCTCCGCGAGGAAGCTGTTCGACGCGTCGGCCTTGACCCGCGCGTTCGCCATGGCCGAGGCCACCAGCTTGTAGATCGGCTCGCTCGCGCCCTGCGGCGCGAACTTCAGGATGGCCAGGGCCTCCTCGGCCTGCTTCCCGCGGATCATGTCCACGACGCGACGGGCCTTCTGGGGGGTGACGCGGATGTGACGCACGCGTGCGATCGACTCCACCATTTCTCTCCTCCTTCTCGTCGCCGCGTTAGCGACGACGACCCTTCTTGTCGTCCTTCACGTGGCCGCGGAAGGTGCGCGTGAGAGCGAACTCGCCGAGCTTGTGGCCCACCATCGACTCGGTGACGAACACCGGGACGTGCTTGCGACCGTCGTGCACCGCGATGGTGTGACCCAGCATCGCCGGGATGATCATCGAGCGGCGCGACCAGGTCTTGATCACGTTCTTGCTGCTGGCCTCGTTCGCCGAGATCACCTTGCGGAGCAGGTGGTCGTCGACGAAGGGGCCCTTCTTCAGACTGCGTGGCATCTTCTACAACTCCTACTTGCGCTTCTTGCCGGCGTTGCGGCGGCGAACGATGAGCTTGTCGCTGGGCTTGTTGATGTGGCGCGTGCGGCCTTCCTTCTGGCCCCACGGGCTGACCGGGTGGCGACCACCGGAGGTCTTGCCCTCACCACCACCGTGCGGGTGGTCGACCGGGTTCATGGCGACACCGCGGACGGTCGGGCGGACGCCCTTCCAGCGCATGCGGCCGGCCTTGCCCCAGTTGATGTTGGACTGCTCGCCGTTGCCGACCTCGCCGATGGTGGCGCGGCAGCGCGCATCGACGTTGCGGATCTCGCCCGAGGGGAGACGCAGCTGGGCGTAGGGGCCGTCCTTCGCCACGAGGCGCACGGAGGCGCCGGCGGAGCGGGCCATCTTCGCGCCGCCGCCGGGGCGGAGCTCGATGGCGTGGATGACGGTACCCGTCGGGATGTTGCGCAGCGGCAGGTTGTTGCCGGGCTTGATGTCGGCCGTGGCGCCCGACTCGATCTTGTCGCCCTGCTTCAGCTTGTTCGGCGCGAGGATGTAGCGCTTCGTGCCGTCGATGAAGTGCAGGAGCGCGATGCGCGCCGTGCGGTTGGGGTCGTACTCGATGTGGGCGACGGTCGCGATGACGCCGTCCTTGTCGTTGCGCTTGAAGTCGATCACGCGGTACTGGCGCTTGTGGCCACCACCGATGTGACGGGTCGTGATCCGACCCTGGTTGTTGCGGCCACCGGTCTTGGAGAGCGGGCGGAGCAGCGACTTCTCGGGCGTCGAGCGCGTGATCTCCACGAAGTCGGCGACGGACGAACCGCGACGACCCGGGGTCGTGGGCTTGTACTTGCGAATAGCCATTGGTGTTTTCCTAGTCCCGGTCTCAGCCGACAGTCGTGAAGATGTCGATGGAGCCCGACTTGAGGGAGACGATGGCGCGCTTGGTGTCCTTGCGCTTGCCCAGGCCGAACTTCGTGCGGCGCGTCTTGCCCTGCTTGTTGAGCGTGTTGACCGACGCGACCTGCACGCCGAAGATCTTCTCGATCGCGAGCTTGATCTCGGTCTTGTTCGAGCGGGGGTCCACGATGAACGTGTACTTGCCCTGGTCGATCAGGCCGTAGCTCTTCTCGGAGACGACCGGCGCGATGATGATGTCGCGGGGGTCCTTCTGGGTGGCGCTCATGCGGCAACCTCTTCCTTGGCCGTCTTCGACTCGACGAACGCGTCGAACGCGCCCTTCGTGAAGACGATGTCGTCGCTCACGAGCACGTCGTACGCGTTGAGCTGGTCGTAGGACAGCACGTGGACCGTCGGGATGTTGCGCACGCTGCGGAGGCTGACCTCGTCGGTGCGCTCCAGGACGATGAGGACGTGCTTGCTCGTGGCGATGCCGTCGAGCAGCGCGACCACGGTCTTCGTCGAGGGGACGTCTCCGGCGGAGAGGCTCTCGATGACGTGGAGGCGGGCGCCGCGCGCGCGGTCGGAGAGCGCGCCGAGCAGAGCCGCGGCGATCATCTTCTTGGGGGTGCGCTGCGAGTAGTTGCGGGGCGTCGGTCCGTGGACGATGCCACCGCCGGTCATCTGGGGCGCGCGGATGGAACCCTGACGGGCGCGGCCGGTGCCCTTCTGCTTGAACGGCTTGCGGCCGGCGCCGGAGACCTCGCCGCGGCCCTTGGTCTTGTGCGTTCCCTGGCGCGCCGCGGCGAGCTGGGCGACGACGACCTGGTGGATGAGCGGGACGTTGGTCTGCACGTCGAAGATCGACGTGGGCAGGTCGACGGAGCCGGTGACTGCACCGGTCGCGTCGAGGACGTCGAGCTGGGTGTCGGTAGCCATGACTACTTCCCCTTCACTGCGTTGCGGACGAAGACGATGCGGCCACGCGCGCCGGGCACTGCGCCCTTGACGAGCAGGAGGCCCTTCTCGGCGTCCACGCTGTGGACGACGAGGTTCAGCACGGTGACGCGCTCGCCACCCATGCGACCGGCCATGCGCATGCCCTTGAAGACACGGCTGGGGGTCGAGGAGGCGCCGATGGAACCGGGCTTGCGGTGGTTGCGGTGCGAACCGTGCGACGCGGAGACGCCCTTGAAGTTGTGGCGCTTCATGACGCCGGCGAAGCCCTTGCCCTTGCTGGTGCCGACGACGTCGACCTTGGTGCCGGGCTCGAAGGCGCCGACCGTGATCTCCTGGCCGAGCGCGTACTCGGCGAAGTCGGCCGTGCGCACCTCGGTGAGGTGGCGGCGCGGCGTGACGCCGGCCTTGTCGAAGTGGCCGGTGCTCGGCTTGTCGGCCTTGCGGGGGTCGATCTGGCCGTAGGCGATCTGGATCGCGCCGTAGCCGTCGACCTCGGGCGTGCGCACCTGGGTGACGACGTTCGGGGTGATCTGCACGACGGTCACGGGGATGAGCTTGTTGTTCTCGTCCCACACCTGCGTCATGCCCAGCTTCGTGCCGAGCAGACCGGTGAAAGTCCTGTTAGCGGTAGACATGGGTTCCCTTAGAGCTTGATCTCGATGTTGACGTCGGCCGGGAGGTCGAGTCGCATGAGCGAGTCGACCGCCTTCGGCGTCGGGTCGACGATGTCGATCAGACGCTTGTGCGTGCGCATCTCGAAGTGCTCGCGGCTGTCCTTGTACTTGTGGGGGGAACGGATCACGCAGATCACGTTCTTCTCCGTGGGCAGCGGCACCGGGCCGACGACCGTGGCGCCCGCGCGGGTCACCGTGTCGACGATCTTCCGGGCCGAGGAGTCGATGACCGAGTGGTCGTACGACTTAAGTCGGATGCGGATCTTCTGTCCCGCCATGTGTGACTCTCTCTCTTTCGTGCGTCATGCGGCCTCGGACCGTATTGGACGCGTGTGTCCCTCGCTCGGACCGGTGCGCCTCGTGGCGTCCCCGTCCGTCGTGCACCCGGGCTCGCATCGTGGGACGCGGCCTCGGGCAGCTCGTGCACCCGCCCGCATGCGGGCGCGGACGAGCGATGCTCATCCGGTGGGTGTCGGTGCCTGTGCTCTGCTGCCCGCGGCCTAACCTGCTCCTGGAGCGACGTGCGCTCCGGGCGGCTATGCACTGCCTGGCAGTGATCCGGTGTCTCGCGCGCAGGGCGGCGTGCACCGGAATGTTGAACTAGACGAGTTTGTCATAGTCGGGCCCTCCGTGCAACCCGGGCGTGTCGCGCCCACTCCCCCGTGATTCCGGGCCTCCGGACCGGCTCGGAGGAGGGCTCGACGGCCCCATCTCGATCAGCGGAACAGCAGGTTCCGGAGCTCCGTCTCCCCCGACCCGAGGCGCTGCGGGTCGATCGTCCGGCCGTGCGCGTACTCGTCGACGAGCCGCGGATCCACGTAGCTGTTCTTCGCGATCGTGGGGGTGTTGCTCAGGACCTCGGCCGCATCCCGGTACGCCTGCGCGAGCGCCCTCTGCCGCTTGCCCTTCGTCTCCTCGGGCCCGTGCTTCGCGAGGCTGATCGCCGCGGCGACCGTGCCGTGCAGTGTGCGGAAGTCCTTGGCGGTGAACTCCCCGCCGGTGCGCTCCCGCACGTAGTCGTTGATGTCGGCGGCGCCGAGCGGGTGCCAGGTCGTCCCCTCCTTGTAGGCCAGGAGGCGGGCGTTCGGACCGCGGCGCTTGAGCCCCCGCACGACCTTGACGAGATCCGGGTCGCGGATGTCGCTCGACCACTCCTGACCGCTCTTCGCGGGGAACTCGAGGTGCACGGCGTCGCCGTGCACGGTGACGTGCGAGCACAGCAGCGTCGTGAGCCCGTGGCTGCCGTTCGACTCCGTGTAGCGCTCGCTGCCCACCCGGAGGCTGCCGGTGTCGAGCATGCGGAAGCCGGCGGCGAGGGCGCGCTCGCGCGTGAACCCGTCCTGGCGGAGGTGCATGGTCACCTGCCGACGCGCGGACGGGAGCGACTCGGCCAGCTGGAGCGCCCGGTCGAACTTGATCCGGTCCTTCTGCTCGCGCCAGGTCGGGTGGTAGATGTACTGCCGGCGCCCGGCGCTGTCGACGCCGGTGGCCTGCACGTGGCCGTTCTCGTACGGGGCGATCCACACGTCGGTCCAGGCGGGCGGGATGCCGAGGCCCTCCATGCGCGCACGGAGCTCGCGGTCGGTCATCCGGTTCCCGTCGGAGTCGAGGTAGGTCCAGCCCTTGCCGGACCGCTTCCGCGTATAGCCCTTGCCGTTGGCGTCGCTGCGACGGAGTCTGACCATCCCTCGAACCTACGCGCAGACCCGCGGATCGTTTGCGCACAACAGATCGGGAGACGGCATCCGCAGGAGGCCGTGAGGACTCCGCCCATTAACGGCCGACAGGGCCGGGCCATGACGGCCCGACCCTGTCGGAGGTGGTGCTGGTGGAGCTGGGTGCTACTTGACGATCTTCGTGACCGTGCCGGCGCCGACGGTGCGGCCACCCTCGCGGATGGCGAAGCCGAGGCCCTCCTCCATGGCGATCGGCTGGATCAGCGCGACGTTCATGTCGGTGGTGTCGCCGGGCATGACCATCTCGGTGCCCTCGGGCAGCGTGATGACGCCGGTGACGTCGGTGGTGCGGAAGTAGAACTGCGGACGGTAGTTCGCGTAGAACGGGTTGTGACGCCCGCCCTCCTCCTTGGAGAGGATGTACGCGGTGCCCTCGAAGTCCGTGTGCGGCGTGACCGAACCCGGCTTGACGATGACCTGGCCGCGCTCGACGTCCTCGCGCTTGGTGCCGCGGAGCAGGAGACCGCAGTTCTCGCCGGCCCAGGCCTCGTCGAGCTGCTTGTGGAACATCTCGATGCCCGTGACGGTGGTCTTGACGGTGGGACGGATGCCCACGATCTCGACGTCCGAGTTGATGGCGAGCGTGCCGCGCTCGGCGCGACCCGTGACGACGGTGCCACGACCGGTGATCGTGAAGACGTCCTCGACGGGCATGAGGAACGGCTTGTCCATTGTCGCGGACGGGCTCGGGGATCGACTCGTCGACCGCCTCCATGAGCTTGAGGATCTGGTCGACCCACTTCTCGTCGCCCTCGAGCGCCTTGAGGCCGGAGACCTGGACGACGGGGGCGTTGTCGCCGTCGAAGTCCTGGCTGGAGAGCAGCTCGCGGACCTCGAGCTCGACGAGCTCGAGGATCTCCTCGTCGTCGACCATGTCGGACTTGTTGAGCGCGACGAGCAGGTACGGCACGCCGACCTGCTTCGCGAGCAGCACGTGCTCGCGCGTCTGGGCCATCGGGCCGTCGGTGGCGGCGACCACGAGGATCGCGCCGTCCATCTGGGCCGCGCCGGTGATCATGTTCTTGATGTAGTCAGCGTGACCGGGGGCGTCGACGTGAGCGTAGTGACGCTTGGGCGTCTCGTACTCGACGTGCGAGATGTTGATCGTGATGCCGCGCTGGCGCTCCTCGGGAGCGGAGTCGATCGATGCGAAGTCGCGCTGCACGTTGGTCGAGGACGGGAACTTGTCCGCCAGGACCTTCGAGATCGCCGCCGTCAGCGTCGTCTTGCCGTGGTCGACGTGACCGATGGTTCCGATGTTGACGTGCGGCTTGTCGCGGACGAACTTGGCCTTACCCACTGTGGGTCCTCCTCAGGACTCGGTGGCAGGGCGTCCGGTTGTCTCTCGGACGCCCTGCGGATTGGAGATGGTGCTTATGTTACTGAAACGGCGGATGCCGCTCGAATCGAGGGCTACTCGCCCTTGTTCTTCTGGACGATCTCGTCGGCCACGGCCTTCGGGACCTCGGCGTAGCTGCCGAAGCTCATCGAGTACACCGCGCGGCCGGAGGTCTTGCTCCTCAGGTCGCCGACGTAGCCGAACATCTCCGACAGGGGGACGTTCGCCGTGATGACCTTGACGCCGCTCGCGTCCTCCATGGCCTGGATCTGGCCGCGGCGGGAGTTGAGGTCGCCGATGACGTCGCCCATGTACTCCTCGGGCGTGCGCACCTCGACGGCCATGAGCGGCTCGAGGAGGACGGGCTTCGCCTTGCGGGCCGCCTCCTTGAACGCCATGGAGCCGGCGATCTTGAACGCCATCTCCGAGGAGTCGACGTCGTGCGCCGCGCCGTCGAGCAGGGTCGCCTTGACGCCGACCATGGGGTAGCCCGCGAGGACGCCGACCTGGAGCGCGTCCTGGATGCCCGCGTCGACCGAGGGGATGTACTCCCGCGGGACGCGACCGCCGGTGACCTTGTTGTCGAACTCGTAGGTCTTCTCCGCGGTCACCTCCATGGGCTCGATCTTGATCTGGATCTTCGCGAACTGGCCCGATCCACCCGTCTGCTTCTTGTGGGTGAAGTCGTGCTTGTCGACGGTGCCGCGGATGGTCTCGCGGTACGCGACCTGCGGCTTGCCGACGTTCGCCTCGACGTTGAACTCGCGCTTCATGCGGTCGACCAGGATGTCGAGGTGGAGCTCGCCCATGCCCTTGATGACCGTCTGGCCGGTCTCCTGGTTGTGCTCCGTGCGGAAGGTCGGGTCCTCCTCAGCGAGCTTCTGGATCGCGAGACCCAGCTTCTCCTGGTCGGCCTTCGTCTTCGGCTCGATCGCGACCTCGATGACGGGCTCGGGGAACGTCATGGACTCGAGGACGATCTGGTCCGTCGGGTCGCAGAGCGTGTCGCCCGTGGTCGTGTCCTTGAGGCCGATGACCGCGTAGATGTGACCGGCGGTCACCGAGTCGACCGGGTTCTCCTTGTTGGAGTGCATCTGGAAGATCTTCCCAATGCGCTCCTTCTTGCCCTTGGTCGAGTTGATGACCTGGGCGCCGCTCGCGATGTGGCCCGAGTAGACCCGGACGTACGTGAGGCGACCGAAGAACGGGTGCACCGCGACCTTGAACGCGAGGGCCGAGAACGGCTCCGTCGAGTCGGGCTTGCGGATGATGATCTTCTCCTCGTCGCGCACGTCGTGGCCCTCCATGGGGGGCACGTCGAGCGGGCTGGGGAGGTAGTCGATCACCGCGTCGAGCATCGGCTGGACGCCGCGGTTCTTGAACGCGGAGCCGCACAGCACGGGGTAGATCTCGCTGTTGACGGTGAGCTTGCGGATGGCGGCCTTGATCTCCGCCACCGTCAGCTCCTCGCCGCCGAAGTACTTCTCGAGCAGCGCGTCGTCGGTCTCGGCGACGGTCTCGAGCAGCTTGGCCCGGTACTCGTCCGCCTTGTCCTGGAGGTCCGCGGGGATCTCCTCGATGTCGTACTTCGCACCGAGCTCGACGTCTCCCTTGGAGTCGCCGCGCCAGGTCAGCGCGCGCATCTCGACGAGGTCGATGACGCCCTCGAAGCTGCTCTCGGCGCCGATGGGCAGCTGGATGACCAGCGGCTTCGCGCCGAGGCGGTTGATGATCGTGTCGACCGTGAAGTAGAAGTCGGCACCGAGCTTGTCCATCTTGTTGACGAAGCAGATGCGCGGGACGTCGTACTTGTCGGCCTGGCGCCACACCGTCTCGGACTGGGGCTCGACGCCCTCCTTGCCGTCGAACACGGCGACCGCGCCGTCGAGGACGCGGAGCGAGCGCTCCACCTCGACGGTGAAGTCGACGTGCCCGGGGGTGTCGATGATGTTGATCTGGTTCTTGTTCCAGAAGCACGTCGTCGCGGCGGACGTGATCGTGATGCCGCGCTCCTGCTCCTGGGCCATCCAGTCCATCGTGGCGGCGCCGTCGTGGACCTCGCCGATCTTGTGAGTGATGCCCGTGTAGTACAGGATGCGCTCGGTGGTGGTGGTCTTGCCGGCATCGATGTGAGCCATGATGCCGATGTTGCGGACCTTGTTCAGGTCGGTGAGCACGTCCTGTGCCACAGGTTCCTCCGAAAGGGGTTGGTGGTGCTGTCAAACGAGGGGGACGACTACCAGCGGTAGTGCGCGAAGGCCTTGTTCGACTCGGCCATCTTGTGGGTGTCCTCGCGGCGCTTGACCGCGGCACCGAGGCCGTTGGATGCGTCGAGGATCTCGTTGGTGAGACGCTCGGTCATGGTCTTCTCGCGACGCGACTTGGCGTACGTCGTGAGCCAGCGGAGCGCGAGGGTGTTCGCGCGGTGCGGCTTGACCTCGATCGGCACCTGGTAGGTGGAGCCACCCACGCGGCGCGAGCGGACCTCGAGGGCCGGGCGGACGTTGTCGAGCGCCTTCTTCAGCGTGACGACGGCGTCCTGGCCGTTCTTCGCGGCGACGCCGGCGAGGGCGTCGTAGACGATCCTCTCGGCGAGGCCCTTCTTGCCGTCGAGCAGGATCTTGTTGACGAGCTGGCTGACGATCGGCGCACCGTAGACGGGATCTGCGACGACAGGGCGCTTGGGGGCGGGACCCTTGCGAGGCATTACTTCTTCTCCATCTTCGCGCCGTACCGGCTGCGAGCCTGCTTGCGGTTCTTCACGGCCTGGGTGTCGAGCGCGCCGCGGACGATCTTGTAGCGCACGCCGGGGAGGTCCTTCACGCGACCGCCGCGGACGAGCACCATGGAGTGCTCCTGGAGGTTGTGGCCCTCACCGGGGATGTAGGCCGTGACCTCCTGGCCGTTGCTGAGCTTGACGCGGGCGACCTTGCGGAGAGCCGAGTTCGGCTTCTTCGGGGTGGTCGTGTACACGCGGGTGCAGACGCCCCGCTGCTGGGGGTTGGCCTTCAGGGCGGGCGCCTTGGTCTTGACGACCTTGGGCGTGCGGCCCTTGCGGACCAGCTGCTGGATGGTTGGCACTACGGGACTCCTCGATGCTGCACGGTGACAGCGGGTTGATGGTCAGCATTCGACGCCCGCAGGACGGGATCGAGTTCAACTGGACCCGCGCGTCCGCCGTCCACGGGAGTGGGAGGCGCCGGCGGGTATGCCGTGGGGGCCGCCCGAACGGACGAACCCTGATCGGTGCGCTCCCGGCCCGCTCATGCGCTCCGTCTTCACGGCACGACACGAGCGCACGCCTGAGCGCACACCCCCACCACGATACAGTTCCGCGACTCGCCGGTCAAACGGTGGACGCGGGCCCCCGGGCGGCCAGGGCGACCGCGCCGAGGCCCAGCAGGGCGGAGATCCCGAGCACCGCGATCCCGAACGGATCCACGAGGTGGCGGCCGGCGAACGCGACGCTCGCGAACACGTCCGCGCCGCCGACGAGGTAGGCGACGGCGCCCACGATCCCGTAGGCGAGCCAGGCGGCGGCACCCCAGCCGAGCACGGGGACCACGGGGATCCGGCGCTCGCGGTCCGCCTCGCGCGTGGTGCGGAGGAGCCCGCCGGCGAAGACCAGCGTCGCGCTCAGCACCATCGACGGGCCGAGCAGGACGCCCGCGTCGCGCTCCGGGATCACGTCGTCGCCGCCGAGCAGCGCGACGAAGCCGAAGACGCACACGACGAGCGCGACGTGCAGGACGGCGGCCAGGAGGGGGATCACTCCCCCACCCTGACACGCGTCAGCGGTGGTCCGGCTGCTCTGCCAGCTTGCGGTCGTACTCGGCGCGGGCCTCGACGTTCTTCGCCTTGACCCGGCGGCCGCGCGCGCTGATGCCGGCGCCCAGCCAGGTGACGAGCTCGCGGGCGAGGAAGCCGGCGAGGATCCCGTCGGGGAAGGTCACCGTGCGCTGGAGGAGGAGGGCCTGCTCCGCGGGGGCCAGGTCCATGACGCCGCCCTGCAGGAGGCGGGTGCCGACGTACGCGGCGTAGACGAGGATCGCGACGGGCAGGCCGCCGAGGACGAACGTCCACCACCTGCCGCGGTTCACGAGGAGCGCGAGCAGGACGAAGAGGATGAGGAAGGCGATCGTCGGGACGTAGAACACGGGCGACGTGAGGTACCGGCCGAACACGTCGCCGAACGCGTCCGGGTTGCGGACCGACGCGAGCAGGGCCGTGCCGAGCGAGTACAGCAGGGCGAACAGGATGGCGGCGACGACGGCGACGAGCACGCCGAAGCCCCGGTTGCCGCGCTTCTGGGGCGGGACGGGGGCCTGGACGTAGATGGGCTGCGACGCGCTCTGGCGCGTGGCCTCCTCGTCGCGGGCGCGGCGGTCGCGCTCCTCGCGCTCGCGGGCGTCGGCATCGCGGGCCTCGCGCTCGCGGCGCTCCCGGTCCTCGACGTCGCGCTGGCGCGCCTCGGCCTCGCGAGCCTCCGCCTCGCGGGCCTCGTGCTCGCGGGCTTCCGCCTCACGGGCATCGCGCTCGCGGGCCTCGGCCTCCTGGGCGTCGCGCTCACGGGCCTCGCGCTCGCGCGCCTCGCGGTCCTCGTCGACGGGCGCGGCGAACGCCGTCTGGTCGAAGCTGGAGGTGTCGGAGCGGCCGGCGTCGTCGGTGCGGTCGGCGGGACCGTCATCGAACGCGGCGACGGCGGCGACGTGGCCCTCGTCGGCGGGGCGGGGGTCCTGCGGCTGGTCGGCCTCGTCGGGCTGTCGGTGCGGGGCGGGCCTGTCGTCGGTCATGGCTCGAACCTACAACGGGGGGCGTCCGCCGCCCGGGCGGCGTGCCGGGGAGCGGCCAGATGGCCGCGAGCGGCTAGAAGGGCTCGAGGAGACGCTGCAGGAAGCGGCGCGTGCGCTCCTCCGCGGGATGCTGCAGGACCTGCGACGGGTGCCCGCGCTCGACGACCACGCCGCCGTCCATGAACACGACCTCGTCGGCCACCTGGCGGGCGAACGCCAGCTCGTGCGTGACGATCACCATGGTCCAGGCCTCGTCGGCCAGCTCCTTGATGACGCTGAGCACCTCCCCCACGAGCTCGGGGTCGAGGGCCGAGGTCGGCTCGTCGAACAGGAGGATCTGCGGACGCAGCGCCAGCGCGCGCACGATGCCCACGCGCTGCTGCTGCCCGCCGGACAGCTGGAAGGGGTGCTGGTCGCGCTTGTCGGCGAGGCCCACCCTGGCGAGCAGCTCCTCGGCCTCGCGGGTCGCCTCGGCGACCGGCCGGCGCTGGACCTGCACGGGCCCCTCGATGACGTTCTCGAGCACCGTGCGGTGCGGGGAACAGGTTGTACTGCTGGAAGACCATCGCCGAGCGGTCGCGGAGCGCTAGCAGCTCCCGCGCCTTCGGCTTCCGCCCGAAGTCCACCGTGAGGGGGCCCGTGGTGCCCGCCCGCGAGTCGGCGTCCGCGGCCGCGACCTCGACGACGCCCGCCTCGGGCACCTCGAGCCCGTTCAGCGAGCGGAGGACCGTGGTCTTGCCGGATCCGCTCGGCCCGATGAGCGCGGTCACGCCGCCGCGTCGGACCTCGAGGTCGATGGAGCGGAGCACCTCGTTGTCGCCGAAGGACTTGCGGAGGCCGCGGACGGTGAGCACGGGCTCGCCCGGGGCGCGGTGCGCGGCGGGTGCGGGATCAGTGGGCGACATACCGGTCGAGCCTCCTCTCGAGGCGGGTCTGCGCGAACGAGAGCACGAGGCAGACGAGCCAGTAGATCAGCGCCGCCTCCAGGTACAGCAGCATGTACTCGAACGTGGAGGACGCGATGAGCTGCGCCTGCTTGAAGAGCTCGGTCACGAGGATCACCGAGGCGAGGGACGTGTCCTTCACCAGGCTGATGAACGTGTTCGACAGCGGCGGGACGGACACCCGGGCGGCCTGCGGCACGATGATCCGCCGGAGCGTCATCGCGCGGGACATGCCGATGGTGTGTCCGGCCTCCCACTGCCCGCGCGGGACGGAGAGGATCGACGCCCGGATGATCTCCGCCGCGTAGCCGCCGACGTTGACCGACAGGGCGATGACCGCGCTCGGCCACGGCGGGAGCACGACGCCGATGGACGGCAGCCCGTAGAAGATCACGAACAGCTGCACCAGGAGCGGCGTGCCCCGCACGACCGAGATGTAGGAGCGCGCGATGCCGGAGACGAGCCGGTTGCCGTAGAGGCGCATGAGCGCGAGGCCCAGCGCGATCGCGAGCCCGAGGGCGAACGTGACGAGGGCCAGGGGGATGGTGCCGCGGACCGTCTCGAGCGCGAGCGGCCCGAAGGACGACCAGAACAGGTCCCACTCCCTCGACATGCGTCCCCTTCGTCTCGTCCTCGTCCGTCAGCGTACGCGGGGAGCTACTGCGTGACGTCCGCGCCGAAGTACTCGTCGGAGATCGCGGCCAGCGTGCCGTCGGCGCGGAGGTCGGCGAGGGCCTCGTCGACCGCGGCCACGAGGTCGTCGCTGCCCTTGCGGAAGACGAGCGCGCTGAGCGACGGGTCCTCGGTCTCGGCGGCCACCTGCAGGTCGGAGTCGCCCTGCTGCTTCTGGTAGTCGAGGAGGGTGAGGCGGTCGTTGATGGTCGCGTCGACGCGGCCCTGCTGCAGCAGCGTCACGGCCTGGGCGAAGCCCTCGACGGCCTCGACCTTGGCGCCGCTCTCGGTCGCCAGCTCGTTCCAGTTGCTCGTGAGCGACTGCGCCGTGGTCTTGCCGGCGAGGTCGTCGAAGGAGGAGATGCCCGAGTCCGCGCCCTTGACGATGATCACGCCGGGCGAGACGGTGTACGGCTCGGAGAACGCGTAGACCTCCTGGCGCTCGTCCGTGATGGAGATCTGGTTGGCGATGACGTCCCAGCGGCCGGCCTCGAGGCCCGCGAAGATGCCGTCGAACTGGGTCTCCTCGAAGACCGGCTTCACGCCGAGCTTCTCCGCGACGGCCGTGGCGATCTCGACGTCGTAGCCGGTGAGCGCGCCGGAGCCGGAGCCCTCGTGGAAGGAGAAGGGCGAGTAGGTGCCCTCGGTGCCGATGACGAGCTCGCCCGCGGCCTGCACGTCGGCGAGGCTCGACGCGGCGGCGGGGGTGCCCGAGGCGTCCGGCGCGGATCCGGTGCCCGCGTCGCCCGACGCGCAGCCGGCGAGGCCGAGGGCGGCCGCGGCGACGAGGCCGGTGAGGGCGAGGGACGGGCGGATGCGGGACAGGAGCGTCATGGGGGTCCTTGCGGTCTGGGCGGATCCTCGGTGCGGGATCGCCTCGTGCGGGTGCTGTGCGGTGCGGTGGGTGCGGTGATGCCGCGCGGGTCGCCCGGCATCCCGGGAGCGCCGGTCGCCATGGTCTCAACGCCGACGTCGTGTCGGTATTCCCATGTCGCCGCATGACGGCGCGCGCGTTCCCGGGGCGTCGCGCGCCGGCTAGAAGAGCGGTTCGGGATCCGAGCCGTCGCGGCCGTCGGGCACGGGCCCGATCTCGCCCTCGAGCTCCAGCAGCCGCAGGTTGACGAAGCGGTCGAGGGCCTGGCGGATCACGGGCGCGAGCGGCGCCAGCTCGCGCGCGAGCGCCTGGTCGACCACGTCCTGGATCTCGGCGCTCCGCTCCCCGTAGTCCACGAACGCCGGCATCCCGAAGGGGTGGTCGCGGTAGACGGGGCCGCGGGTCTCCCGGTACAGGCGCTCCCGGGCATCGAGCGCGGCCTCGGCGCGCGCTGCCTCGAGCGCGGCGATGAGGGGGTGGATCGCCGTGTGGGGCGCGTCGCGCGGGATCGCCTCCTGGTCCGTGAAGAACGAGGCGTCGCAGGCCGGACAGGACCCGGACCCGCCGCCCGCGGTCGTCGACGACTCGGTCGCGTAGCGGAGCGCGTGCGCGCGCCACGCCAGGACCACGTCCTCCAGCATCCGCACGTCCGACGCCTCCTCGGGTCCCCGGCGAGGCGGCCGCCGGGTCCCGCCCACTGTATCGCCGGGCGCCACCGGGCCGGGACGCGTCCGCGGCCGCGGCCGCCGCCCGGAGATGTCCGCGGACGTCCCGGGGACGAGGAAGGGCCCCGCCGGAGCGGGGCCCTTCTCATCGTGCGCTCACGCGCCGGCGTTCCTAGTTGTAGGTGCCGGGCGTGTAGTCGTCCGAGCTGAAGCTGTCGAAGTCGACGAAGCTCAGGTCGGACTCGTTGAACACCGACTCATCCGTGAAGATGCGGTTCGGGTAGCGCTCGGCCTTGGCCTCCTCCGTCGCGGTGACGGTGACGTCGCGGTACTTCGCGAGCCCCGTCCCGGCCGGGATCAGCTTGCCGATGATGACGTTCTCCTTGAGGCCCATCAGCGGGTCGGACTTGCCCTCCATGGCGGCCTGCGTGAGCACGCGGGTCGTCTCCTGGAAGGACGCGGCCGACAGCCACGACTCGGTCGCGAGCGAGGCCTTGGTGATGCCCATGACCTCCTGGCGGGCGGAGGCGGTCTTCTTGCCCTCCGTCAGCGTGGCGCGGTTGACCTCGTTGTAGCGAGCCCGGTCGACCAGCTCACCGGGGAGGAGGTCCGTGTCGCCGTGCTCGACGACCGTGACCTTGCGCAGCATCTGCCGCACGATGACCTCGATGTGCTTGTCGTGGATCGGGACGCCCTGCGAGCGGTAGACGCCCTGGACACCGCCCACGAGGTGCTTCTGCACCTCGCGCACGCCCTTGACCCGGAGGACCTCCTTCGGGTCGATGGCGCCGACGTGCAGCTGCTGCCCGAGCTCGACGTGCTGGCCGTCCTCGACGAGGAGGGTCGCGCGCTTGAGCACCGGGTAGATGTGCGGCTCGTCGCCGTTTGTCCGGGGTCAGGATCACCTTGCGGCTGCGATCCGTGTCCTCGATCGTGATGCGACCGGCGGCCTCCGCGATCGGCGACGCGCCCTTGGGGGTGCGGGCCTCGAAGAGCTCCTGCACGCGGGGCAGACCCTGCGTGATGTCGTCCGCCGATGCCACACCACCGGTGTGGAAGGTGCGCATCGTGAGCTGCGTGCCGGGCTCGCCGATGGACTGGGCCGCGATGATGCCGACGGCCTCGCCGATGTCGACGAGCTTGCCGGTGGCGAGCGAGCGGCCGTAGCAGGCCGCGCACACGCCGACGGCGGACTCGCAGGTCAGGACCGAGCGCACCTTGATCTCGTGCACGCCGGCCGAGATGAGGTGGTCGATCAGGACGTCGCCGACGTCGCTGCCCGCGGGGGCCACGACCTCGCCGGACTCGTTGACCGCGTCCGCGGCCAGCGAGCGGGCGTACACGGAGTTCTCCACGTTGGAGTCGCGCACGGCCGTGCCGTCCGCCGCGTACGCGGCGATCGGCAGGTCGAGCCCGCGGCTGGTGCCGCAGTCGTCCTCGCGGATGATGACGTCCTGCGACACGTCCACTAGACGACGGGTGAGGTACCCGGAGTCGGCGGTGCGCAGCGCGGTGTCGGCCAGTCCCTTGCGGGCGCCGTGGGTGGAGATGAAGTACTCCGCCACCGTCAGGCCCTCGCGGTACGAGTGGACGATCGGGCGGGGGATGATCTCGCCCTTCGGGTTCGACACGAGGCCGCGCATGCCGGCGATCTGGCGGACCTGCATCCAGTTGCCTCGTGCCCCGGAGGACACCATGCGGTTGATGTTGTTGTCGGCGGGGAGGTTGTCCTCCATCGCCTTCGCGACCTCGGCGGTGGCCTTGTTCCAGATCTCGATGAGCTCCTGACGACGCTCGGCGTTCGTCGTGAGGCCCTTCTCGAACTGGCCCTGGACCTTGGCGGCCTGCTTCTCGTAGCCCGACAGGATGGCCGCCTTGGTGGGCGGGGTCAGCACGTCGGAGAGGGCGACCGTGACGCCGGAGCGCGTGGCCCAGTAGAAGCCCGCGTCCTTGATCCGGTCGAGCGCTGCCGCGACCTCCACCTTGGGGTAGCGCTCGGCGAGGTCGTTGACGATCTCGGAAAGCTTGCCCTTGTCGGCGACGGCCTCGATGTAGGGGTAGTCGACCGGCAGGGTCTCGTTGAACAGCGCGCGACCGAGGGTGGTCTCGAGCAGCACGGGGCCGACGGTCTTGCCCTTCTCGTCGAGCTCGACGCCCTCGGGCGTCTCGCCCTCGGCGAAGTAGAGGTCGTGCAGGCGGATGCGCACCTTGGCGTTGAGGTCCAGCGAGAGCTGGTCCTTCGCCAGGATGGCCTCGGCCACCGAGCTGAACGCGCGACCCTCACCGGCGACGCCCTCCTTGAGGGTGGTCAGGTGGTGCAGGCCGATGATCATGTCCTGCGTGGGCAGGGTGACCGGGCGTCCGTCCGACGGCTTGAGGATGTTGTTCGAGGCGAGCATCAGGATGCGCGCCTCGGCCTGGGCCTCGACCGACAGGGGCAGGTGGACGGCCATCTGGTCGCCGTCGAAGTCCGCGTTGAACGCGGCGCAGACGAGCGGGTGCAGCTGGATCGCCTTGCCCTCCACGAGCTGGGGCTCGAACGCCTGGATGCCCAGGCGGTGGAGCGTGGGCGCGCGGTTGAGCAGCACGGGGCGCTCGCGGATGATCTCCTCGAGCACGTCCCAGACCTGTCCGCGGCTGCGCTCGACCATGCGCTTGGCGGCCTTGATGTTCTGGGCGTGGCTCAGGTCGATCAGGCGCTTGATGACGAACGGCTTGAACAGCTCGAGCGCCATCTGCTTGGGCAGACCGCACTGGTGCAGCTTGAGCTGCGGGCCGACGATGATGACCGAGCGGCCCGAGTAGTCCACGCGCTTGCCGAGCAGGTTCTGGCGGAACCGGCCCTGCTTGCCCTTCAGCATGTCGCTGAGGGACTTGAGCGCGCGGTTGCCGGTGCCCGTGACGGGACGACCGCGGCGGCCGTTGTCGAACAGCGCGTCGACGGCCTCCTGCAGCATGCGCTTCTCGTTGTTCACGATGATCTCGGGGGCGCCGAGGTCGAGCAGACGACGGAGGCGGTTGTTGCGGTTGATCACGCGGCGGTACAGGTCGTTCAGGTCGCTGGTCGCGAAGCGGCCGCCGTCGAGCTGCACCATGGGGCGCAGCTCCGGCGGGATGACCGGGACGACCTGCAGCACCATCGCGGCCGGCGAGTTGCCGGTCGCGAGGAAGGAGCTGACGACGCGCAGGCGCTTGATGGCGCGGATCTTCTTCTGGCCCTTGCCGGTGGCGATCTGCTCGCGGAGCAGCTCCCCCTCGGCCTCGAGGTCGAAGGCCTCCAGGCGCTTCTGGATCGCCTCGGCGCCCATGTGGGCCTCGAAGTAGATGCCGAAGCGGTCCTGCAGCTCGTGGAAGACGGCGTCCTCGGGCTTGAGCTCGCCGACCTTGAGGCTGCGGAACTCCTCCCAGACGCGCTCGAGGCGGGAGATGTCCTCGTCGAACGCCTTGCGCGTCTGACCCATCTCCTTCTCGGCGCCGTCCTTCGCGCGGCGCTTCTGGTCGCTCTTGGCGCCCTCGGCCTCCAGCGCGGCCAGATCGGTCTCGAGACGCCCGAGGCGCTCGGCGATCTGGGAGTCGCGCTGGTCCTGCAGGGTCTTGATCTCGAGCCGGAGCTCGTTCTCGAGGCCCGGCATGTCCTCGTGGCGAGCGTCCTCGTCCACGCTGATCACCATGTAGGCGGCGAAGTAGATGACCTTCTCGAGGTCCTTCGGCGCCATGTCGAGCAGGTAGCCGAGGCGCGAGGGCACGCCCTTGAAGTACCAGATGTGCGTGACGGGCGCGGCGAGCTCGATGTGGCCCATGCGCTCGCGGCGGACCGCGGACTTGGTGACCTCCACGCCGCAGCGCTCGCAGACGATGCCCTTGAAGCGCACCCGCTTGTACTTGCCGCAGGAGCACTCCCAGTCGCGGCTGGGTCCGAAGATCTGCTCTCCGAAGAGGCCGTCCTTCTCGGGCTTCAGCGTGCGGTAGTTGATGGTCTCGGGCTTCTTGACCTCACCGTGCGACCAGCGGCGGATGTCGTCGGCCGTCGCGAGGCCGATCCGCAGCTCATCGAAAGTTGTTACGTCGAGCAATTTTCCTTCTCTCCTTGGAAAGCTTCGAGTCGAAAGTCTTGAGCGGGCTTAGATGTCGTCGATGCTGGACGACTCGAAGCGGGTGGAGATGTTGATGCCGAGCTCCTCCGCCGCGCGGAAGACCTCGTCATCCGTGTCGCGCAGGCTGACCGCCTGGCCGTCCGCCGAGAGGACCTCGACGTTCAGGCAGAGGGACTGCATCTCCTTGATCAGGACCTTGAAGGACTCGGGGATACCCGGTTCCTGGATGTTCTCGCCCTTGACGATGGCCTCGTACACCTTCACGCGGCCGAGGATGTCGTCCGACTTGATGGTGAGGAGCTCCTGGAGCGCGTAGGCCGCTCCGTACGCCTCGAGCGCCCACACCTCCATCTCGCCGAAGCGCTGGCCGCCGAACTGGGCCTTACCGCCCAGGGGCTGCTGCGTGATCATCGAGTAGGGACCCGTCGAGCGCGCGTGGATCTTGTCGTCCACCAGGTGGTGCAGCTTCAGGATGTACATGTAGCCGACCGAGACGGGCTCGGGGAACGGCTCGCCGGAGCGGCCGTCGAACAGGCGCGTCTTGCCGCTGGACCCGATGAGGCGGTCGCCGTCGCGGGTGACCGTCGTCGAGTCGAGCAGGCCGGCGATCTCCTCCTCGAGCGCTCCGTCGAACACCGGTGTGGCGACCTTCGTGCCGGCCGGGGCCTGGCGCGCGTGGTCGGGCAGGCGCTCGGCCCACTTGGGGCTGCCCTCGACCTCCCAGCCCTGCTTGGCGATCCACCCGAGGTGGGTCTCCAGGACCTGGCCGAAGTTCATGCGGCCGGGGATGCCGAGCGGGTTGAGGATGACGTCGACCGGGGTCCCGTCGGCGAGGAACGGCATGTCCTCGACCGGCAGGATCTTGGAGATGACGCCCTTGTTGCCGTGGCGGCCGGCGAGCTTGTCGCCCTCGGTGATCTTGCGCTTCTGCGCGATGAACACCACGACGCGCTGGTTGACACCCGAGCCGAGCTCGTCGTCGCCGTCCTGCGAGTCGAAGACCTTGACGCCGATGATCGTGCCCTGCTCGCCGTGGGGCACCTTCAGGGACGTGTCGCGGACCTCGCGGCTCTTCTCGTTGAAGATCGCGCGCAGCAGGCGCTCCTCGGCGCTGAGCTCGGTCTCGCCCTTCGGCGTGACCTTGCCCACGAGGATGTCGCCGGGGCGGACCTCGGCGCCGATGCGGATGATGCCGCGCTCGTCGAGGTCGGCGAGCAGCTCGGGGCTGACGTTGGGGAGGTCACGGGTGATCTCCTCCTTGCCCAGCTTCGTGTCGCGCGCGTCGACCTCGTACTCCTCGATGTGGATGGAGGAGAGGGTGTCGTCCTTGACCAGGTTCTGGCTCAGGATGATCGCGTCCTCGAAGTTGTGGCCCTCCCACGGCATGAACGCGACGAGCAGGTTCTTGCCGAGCGCGAGCTCGCCGTTCTCCGTGGCGGGGCCGTCGGCGATGACCTCGCCGGCCTCGATGCGGTCGCCGGCCGAGACCAGGACGCGGTGGTTGTAGCTCGTGCCCTGGTTGGAGCGGTCGAACTTGCGCAGGTAGTAGGTCTGCGTGCCGCCCTCGTCGAGCTGGATGGTGACGACCTCGGCCGACACCTCCTGCACGACGCCCGAGGCGTCGGCCGTGAGGACGTCGCCGGCGTCGATCGCCGCGTAGCCCTCCATGCCGGTGCCGACGAGCGGGCTCTCGCTGCGCAGCAGCGGGACGGCCTGACGCTGCATGTTCGCGCCCATGAGGGCCCGGTTCGCGTCGTCGTGCTCGAGGAAGGGGATGAGCGAGGTGGCGACGGACACCATCTGGCGGGGGGAGACGTCCATGTAGTGGACGTTCTCCTTGGCGACGAGCTCCACCTCACCGCCCTTGGGGCGGACGAGGACGCGGTCCTCCGCGAAGCGGAAGTCCTTCGTGAGGGGCGCGTTGGCCTGGGCGACGAGGAACTCGTCCTCCTCGCTGGCCGTGAGGTAGTCGATCGTGTCGGTGACCACGCCGTCGACGACGCGACGGTACGGGGTCTCGATGAAGCCGAACGAGTTGATGCGGGCGAACGACGCCAGCGAGCCGATCAGGCCGATGTTCGGGCCCTCCGGGGTCTCGATGGGGCACATGCGGCCGTAGTGCGACGGGTGGACGTCGCGGACCTCGACGCCGGCGCGCTCACGGGACAGACCACCCGGGCCGAGCGCCGAGAGGCGGCGCTTGTGGGTGAGACCCGCGAGCGGGTTGTTCTGGTCCATGAACTGCGACAGCTGGCTCGTGCCGAAGAACTCCTTGATCGCGGCGACGACGGGGCGCACGTTGATCAGGGTCTGGGGCGTGATGGCCTCGATGTCCTGCGTGGTCATGCGCTCGCGGACGACGCGCTCCATGCGGGAGAGGCCGGTGCGCACCTGGTTCTGGATGAGCTCGCCGACCGCGCGGATGCGGCGGTTGCCGAAGTGGTCGATGTCGTCCACGTCGAGGCGCAGCTCGACGGGCTTGCCGTCGCGCGTGCCGTTCATCTTCGTCTCGTTGGCGTGCAGCGAGACGAGGTACTTGATGGTCGCGAGGATGTCCTCGACCGTCAGCACCGAGTCGGTGAGCTGCTTGTCGATGCCGAGCTTGCGGTTGATCTTGTAGCGACCCACCTTCGCCAGGTCGTAGCGCTTCGGGTTGAAGTAGAAGTTGTCGAGCAGCGCGCGGGCGGCCTCGGCGGCGACCTGCTCGCCGGGACGGAGCTTGCGGTAGATGTCCTTGAGGGCCTCCTCCTTGGTGAGGATGGAGTCCTTCTCGAGCGTGAGCTCGATGGACGCGACGCCCTTGAACTCCTCGAGGATCTGCTCGCTGGTGAGGCCGAGGGCCTTCAGGAACACGGTGACCGACTGCTTGCGCTTGCGGTCGATGCGCACGCCGACCTGGTCGCGCTTGTCGATCTCGAACTCGAGCCAGGCGCCGCGCGACGGGATGACGCGGGCGGAGTAGATGTCCTTGTCGGAGGTCTTCTCCTGCTGGCGCTCGAAGTACACGCCGGGCGAGCGGACGAGCTGGGACACGACGACACGCTCGGTGCCGTTGATGATGAACGTGCCCTTCTCCGTCATGAGGGGGAAGTCGCCCATGAAGACCGTCTGGGTCTTGATCTCACCCGTGAGGTGGTTCATGAACTCGGCCTCGACGTAGAGGGGAGCGGAGTAGGTCTTGCCGCGCTCCTTGCACTCGTCGATGGAGTACTTCTGCTCCTCGAGGTACGGGTTCGTGAACCCGAGCTGCATGGTCTCGCCGAGGTCCTCGATGGGGGAGATCTCCTCGAAGATCTCCTCGAGGCCGGAGTTGAGGGCGAGGTCGGTGCGACCCTGCTTGGTGCCCTCCTCGACGCGCCGCTTCCACACGTCCGAGCCGACGAGCCAGTCGAAGCTCTCGGTCTGCAGGGCGAGCAGGTCGGGGACGGTGAGGGTGTCAGTGATCTTCGCGAACGAGAGCCGCGATGCGTCGCGACCGTTCTGGGGAGTGGGAGTTGCGTTGCGCGCAGCAGCCAAGGAAATTACCTCCGTGGGCCCCGTCGGGCTCCGATGTCGTCGATACGCCGAGACCGACCCGGGCTGTCACCCGTGCCGATCCTGATGGAGTTGCTCGCCACACCTCGCGGGATGGGCTCGGGATCGACCCGAGCGCACACGATGACCGACCGCAATATGAAGGCAAAGGGAGTGGGAGCGCAAAGGATCACCATACGGGTCGCGACGCGCCATGTCCAGCGGAATCTTGCATCCTCGGCGTGTCTCGGTGTATAACGTCCGGTCGCCCTGCTCCGGGGGCGCGGCGCGCGCGTAGCCTCCGGGCATGAGCGCACCCTGGCACGTGTCCCCCGGCGGCCCCTCGCACGTGCACCGGGCGGGCGACGTGGAGATCCGGAAGGCCTCCGTCGGGCGCATGGACAACGACGCGTACCTCCTCACCGACCTCGACTCCGGCGAGCGCCTGCTCGTCGACGCGGCAGCCGACGTCGACCGCCTGCTCGCCCTCGTGGCGGAGCCGGATCCCGTCGGCCGGCTCGCGGTCGTCGTCACCACCCACGGGCACGCCGACCACCACGGCGCCCTCGCGGCCGTGCTCGACGCGACCGACGCCGACGCGGCCGTGGGCGCGGAGGACGCGGGCGACCTCCCCGTCGACGCCGACCGGCGCCTCGCGCACGGCGACCGGGTGGCCGTCGGCGGCGTGGCGCTCGAGGTCGTCGCGCTCCGCGGCCACACGCCGGGGAGCGTCGCGCTCGTCCTGGAGCCGGGCGACGGCAGCACCCACCTCTTCACGGGCGACTCGCTCTTCCCGGGCGGCGTGGGGAGCACGCAGGGGGACGCGGACAGGTTCCGGCAGCTCCTCGACGACGTCGAGGAGCGCCTGTTCGCGCGCTTCCCCGACGACGCGCACGTCCACCCCGGCCACGGCGACTCGACGACGCTGGGCGCCGAGCGCGGATCCATCGCCGACTGGCGGGCGCGCGGCTGGTGACGGCGCGCCCCGCGGCCCGGCCGTGCGCGGGGCGGACGCCTAGGCTGAGGAGATGCCCGAGCACCCGTCGACCGTCCTGACCCTGAGCGGGCACCGGGCCGTCATCGAGCCCGACCGCTTCGTGCCGGGCGCGTACCAGCTCGTGGTCGACGGCACGCCCCAGTCGCACGTGAACATGGACGACCCGGGCGAGCTGTTCTTCGAGTACGTGCAGCGGATGGGCCACGTCATCGACCTGCTCGGCGAGCCCGGGGAGGCGATCACCGCGCTGCACCTCGGAGCCGGCGCGCTCACCATCCCGCGCTACGTGGAGGCGACGCGGCCGGGATCGCGCCAGCAGGTCATCGAGCTCGAGCAGGACCTCGTGGACCTCGTGCGCGAGCACCTGCCGTGGTCGAGGAAGGCCTCCATCCGGCTGCGCTACGGAGACGCGCGCGAGGTCATGGGGCGGCTGCCGCAGGGGCTCCGCGGATCCGTCGACCTCATCGTGGTGGACGTCTTCAGCGGCGCGCGCACGCCCGCCCACATCACGAGCCGCGAGTTCCACGCGGAGGCCGCCGCGTTCCTCGCGCCCGGCGGGATCATCACGGTCAACGTCGCCGACGGCCACGGCCTCGCCTTCGCGCGCGGGCAGGCCGCGACCATCCAGGACGTGCTGCCGCACGTGGCCGCGCTCGCGGAGACGCAGGTGCTCAAGGGGCGGCGGTTCGGCAACGTCGTCTTCGCGGCGTCCGCCACGCCGCTCCCGCTCGACTTCGTGCCGCGCCTGCTCGCGGGCGGCCCCCACCCCGCCAAGGTCGTCGAGGGGCGCGAGCTCGCCGACTTCATCGCCGGCGCCTCCGTCGTCACCGACGCGACCGCCGTCCCGTCCCCCTCCCCCGCCCGCAGCGTCTTCCAGACCAGGCCCTGAGGCCGCACCGGGCGCCGACGCCCGCCGAACCACCGGAGTCCCCATGAACCGCCGCTCCCGCACCCGCCCGGCGCGCCTCGCCGTGCTCGGCCTCGCCGCGATCGTCGCGCTCTCGGGCTGCACGAACGACGACGGGTCGCCGGTCGACGTGCGCGCGACGGAGCCGCCGGCCCCCTCCCCCACGAGCACGGACACCGCGCCTCCGGGCGTCGCCCCCTCCGGCACGCCGACCGCGACCACCACGGGCCTCACGTCGCCGTGGTCGATGGCCGAGCTGCCGTCCGGCGCCCTGCTCGTGAGCGAGCGCGACACCTCCCGCATCGTCGAGGTGCTCGCGGACGGCACGACGCGCGTCGCGGGGACGATCGCGGGCGTGGGCCCCCTGGGCGAGGGCGGCCTCCTCGGCATCGCCACGCGCGAGGTCGACGGGGGCACGCAGCTGTACGCGTACTTCACGAGCGCCACGGACAACCGCATCGTCCGGATGCCCGTGACGGGCGAGCCGGGGTCGCTCGGGCTGGGCGTCGCCGAGGACGTCGTCACGGGGATCCCCCGCGACACCACCCACAACGGCGGCCGGATCGCGTTCGGCCCCGACGGCATGCTCTACGCCACCACGGGCGACGCGAACCTCCGCGACGCGGCGCAGGACCCGATCTCGCTCGCCGGCAAGATCCTCCGCCTCACGCCCGACGGGCAGGGCGCCGAGGACAACCCGACGCCGGGATCGCCCGTGTACTCGATGGGCCACCGGAACCCGCAGGGCATCGCGTGGGACGCGGAGGGGAACCTCTGGTCGGCGGAGTTCGGGCAGGACACCTGGGACGAGCTGAACCTCATCGAGCCCGGCGGGAACTACGGCTGGCCGGTCGTGGAGGGCGCGAGCGATGACGCGGCCGCGGACGCCTACATCGACCCCGTGCGCCAGTGGGGCACCGACGACGCGAGCCCGAGCGGCATCGCCGTCGTGGGCGACACGGTCTTCATGGCCGGCCTCGGCGGCCAGCGCCTCTGGGTCGTCCGGCCCGGCGCCGTGGCCACGGACCCCATCCCCGACGACCGCGTCGCCGAGTTCTACACCCGCGAGTACGGGCGGATCCGGGACGTGCAGGCGGCCCCCGACGGGTCGCTCCGGATGCTCACCGGCAACACCGACGGGCGCGGCACGCCGCGCGACGGCGACGACAAGCTGCTCCGGGTCGAGCTCATGCCGATCCAGGCGGGATAATCTCTTCCTCGTGACAGGCACCGCGATCATCATCGGCTACGACAGGGACACCCTCCGGGAGAAGGTGGACCTGCGGGCGGCCGGCGAGCGCCTGGACGAGCTCGAGAACCTCCGCAGCCTCTCCGCCATCACCGAGAAGGTGGCGCTCCTCCGCATGCTCGGCCGGCTCGACGAGGCGTGGGACATGGCGAACGCGGCCGTGCGCCAGGCGCGCTTCACGGGCGACCGGGAGACGCTGCTCGCGTGCCGCATCCGCCGCGCGCAGGTGCAGCAGTACCAGGGCAAGCTCGACATCGCGCTGCAGGACCTCGGCGGCTGCGTCGACGAGGCCCGCGCGCACGAGTGGTACGCACTGGAGGCGTTCGCGCTGCAGCACCGCGGCAAGGTGCACTTCGACCGCGGCGACTACCGCCACGCGCTGAGCGACTTCGAGGACGCGTACACGCTCCGCACGCGCGAGGGCCTGCCGAGCGACCAGCTCGAGAGCTCCGCGCTCGCGATCGACGTCGCCAAGGAGCGCATCGCCGCCCAGCCCGCGTGATGGGCCCGCTCCCCCGTCGGCCGCGGGCGGCCGACCGTGGCTGACCTCGCCCGGGTGCGGATCTGGGCCGAGGCCCTCATCGCCCTGCACCTCGACCCGTCGTGGACCTTCGCGTTCGACCACGCCCGCACGCGCGCGGGCGCCTGCCACTACGGCGACCGGCGGATCACCGTCTCGCGGCACCTGGCGGGGCGCTTCGCGGACGACGAGATCCACCAGGTGCTGCTGCACGAGGTGGCGCACGCGCTCGCCGGATCCCGTGCCGGGCACGGCCCGCGCTGGAAGCGGACGGCCGCCGAGCTCGGCTACGAGGGGTCGCGCCTGCACTCGGGCGCGGTCGCCGAGGAGCTCGCGCCCTGGGTGGGCGCCTGCCCGGCCGGGCACGCGCACTTCCGCTACCGGAAGCCCACCCGGCCGCTCGCGTGCGGCCTCTGCTCGCGCCGGTTCGACGCCGCGCACCTGATCGCGTGGACGAAGCGCGACGTGCCGTCGGGCGCGGCGGCGTCCGCGTCGCGCGCCGATCGGCGCGAGGGCGCCGCGTGAGCCGGGCGCCGGGGTCCGAGCGGCCGACGGGCCAGTGGATCACCGACCCGGACGGACTCCGCTGGTTCCTCGACACGGGCGCCGTGAGCCTCGACCTCGCGTACACGGGCGCGCTCGGCGACCCGGAGCCGCGCGAGGCGCTGCCCGACGCCGCGGCGCTCGGCGCGTGGCTGAGCGCGCACCTCGCGCCGGTCTCGGAGCCGGCGGAGCGGGACCTCGCCGACGCGCGCACGCTCCGGCAGGCGATCGGCGACATCGCCGCCGCGCTCGCCGACGGCCGGGAGCCCGCGCCGCGGGACGTCGACGTCCTGAACCTCTACGCGGCGACGCCCGACCTGCCGCCCGCGCTCGGCGGCGGATCCCGCCAGGCCGGCCGCGCGCTCGCCCGGCCCGCGCAGGCGCTCGCCTCGGCGGCGCGCGACGCGGTGGCGGTCTTCGGGGCGGGCTCCGAGCGGATCCACCGCTGCTCGGCGGACGACTGCACCGTGCTCTACCTCGACACCACCCGCTCCGGCACGCGCCGCTGGTGCTCGATGCGCCGCTGCGGCAACCGCGCGAAGGTGCGCGCGCACCGCGCCCGGCAGCTGCGCGAGCGGCGGACGGGGATCCCGGCCCGCGTGGCGCCGCTGCGTCCCGCGCCCGCCGACGGGGCTCCCGCGGACGGCCCCGGGGACGACGACGGCCCGGGAGCCGGAGCCCCCGGGCCGTGACCGGCGATCCGCGTCACTCGCTGACGCGGACCTCCTTCCAGAACGCGACGTAGCCGCTGTAGTCGCGGCCGACGCGGTCGAACGACGACGGGATGGGCGTCGGGTACGACCAGGCGCGGTCCTGCAGCTGGGTCTCGCCGTCCTTCACGGAGTAGTACTGCGTGTCGCCCTTCCACGGGCAGTGGTAGGGCGTGGAGGTCTCGGTGAGGAGCGACATGTCCACGCTCTGCGGCGGGAAGTACCAGTTGCCCTCGATCTGGATGAGCTCGTCCTTCGGAGCCTCGGCGACGGTGACGCCGTTGAGAAGTGCCTTCATGTGCGTGCCTTTCCTGACGATCGGGGGCGTCACGCGGACGGCGGCGCCTGACACAGGAGAACACGCGCGGCCGTGAGCCCATTCCGCGCGGGCATCCGAGCCCGTGCGGGCGGGGCGGCAGGCCGCAGCTCAGGCGTCGCGGTGGAGGCGGTGCACGACCACGTCGGCCGGGTCCGCGGCGAGCGACGCGGACACGAGCGCGCCGTGGCCCGCGGCGTCGAGGCGCCGCGCGGAGACGCTCGCGGTGAGCAGGTGGCCCACGGCGGGCCGCAGCTGCTGGTACGCGGCGCACGCGACGGCGGCCTCGGGCGACGTCGCGTCGATCCCGAGGGCGGCGAGCGCGTCGACCACGGCGCCCGCGGCGAGCTGGTCCTCGGCGCAGGCGCGCCAGGATCCGTCGGCCTCCACCGTCCCCGCGGCGACCACGGCCACGTACGCACGGCGGTCGAGCGCCTCCTGGAGGGCGAGGATCCACGCGGCGACGGCCGGGCCGTCCGCGAGGCCCGCGCTCACCACGGCGGGCCGGGCGGGCATGGTCGCGAGGACCTCGTCGCGGCGGGCGGCCGTGGGCGGCGGGACGGAGGGCAGGGCGTCCACCCAGACGATGACGTCGGCGCCGGAGGCGATGCGGCGGGCGCCGGCGACCCCGCCGTCGAGCCGGACCTGGTAGCGGGCCTGCGTCGACGGGTCGGGGTGCGCGGCGTCAGCGGAGGAGGTCACGATCCGATGCTACGGGCGTCCAGGGCCCCGCCCCTCCGCGGATGACGCGGCGCGACGGCTCGGGCGCCCCGCGGCGCATGGCCTGGCGGATCACCTCGAAGTCGTCGCGGGAGATCTCCAGCAGCCCGGGCGCGAGCTTGCGGCCCCACTCGAGGGAGTCGCGCGTGAAGTCGAGGACGGGCACGAGCGGACGGATGGGGGCGTCGACCGCGCCGAGGTCCCAGTCCATCCGCCGCCGCCACGGCCGCCACTCGCCCACGCGCCCCTGGTAGGGCGCGGCGTCGGCGACGCGGCCGATCGCGGTGAAGGACCGCAGGAGCTGACCGTCCGGGTACGACTCGCGCGGCGAGTAGTACACGAAGCCGTCGGCCTCGCCGAGCCGCTCGACCGGTTCACGGGCGCCGCGGTTGACCTGCGCGATGCCGAGGTCCAGGCCGTCGAGCACGCGGTCGCGCGAGACGACGCCCACCCAGTACCTGATCATGTCCGTCCCATCCTGTCCCACGGGCACGGTCGCCCGGCACGCCCGGCCGATCCCCCAGCCGCGCGGGGCAGACTGGGGCCATGCGCGTGCTGCTGAAGACCATCCTCGACTGCGATCCCGACGCCGCCTGGCGCGCGCTCCACTCGCCCACCGTCATGCGGGAGGTCGCCGGCCCGCTCGTCGACTTCGTGCCGCTCGAGGACGGCGGGTTCCCCACCAGCTGGGACGGCCGCGAGCACGTCGCCGCGATGCAGACCGGCCCGTTCACGGCCGGACGCCAGAGCATCCGCCTGCGGGACATGAAGCCGCGCGTCGACGGCGTCCGCATCGTGCGCGACGACGGCCACGGGCTCTCCGGGCTCATGTCCATCCCCACGAGCATGCGGCACAGCATGGCCGTCTCCGCGGATCCCGCCGGCCCCGACGAGGACGGTCGCGTCAAGACCCTCTTCCGCGACCAGCTCGAGTTCGAGGCGGGCCTCCTCGGGCCCGCGATGTGGCCCACCTTCTGGGCGTTCTGGCAGTGGCGCGCGTTCCGGCTCCGCCAGCTCGCGCCGACGTGGGCCTACGACTGGGAGCCCGAGCCGTCGGATGACGACGACGCGGGCACGTCGCCCGCCGCCTGACCGGGCGCTCAGCCCGCCGGCGGCGCGTGCTGCAGGAGCTGGCGGGATCCCACCGGCCGCTCGAGCGGGATCCGCGCGCTGCGCAGGAACCCGACGTCGCCGCACACGGCCCCGCCCTCGGCGAGGTGCGACTCCCCGCGCGGGAGGTCGATGACGACGCGCGCCTCGGTCTCCTCGACGCGCGCGGCCTCCACCTGACCGCCGCACGCCGGGTCCCCGGAGGTCCACGAGACGTCGACCCAGGCCTCCGGCGAGGTGACGTCGGACGGGTTCCACGCGGCGGACGAGGCCGCGCCGCCGGGCGCCTCCCCGTCGAGGACGGGGAGCTCGACGGCCGCGCTCGCGTCCGGCATGGCCCGCGCATCGCGGGCGATCAGCGACGCGTCGTCCGGCGCCACCGCGGACGGCGTCGAGCACGCGGCGAGGGCGACGACCAGCGCCGGGACGAGCATCAGGCGAGCGCGCATGGCCGGCATCCGATCCGTGGAGCGGGCGCCGCGCGGGTCGACGGCGTCCGTGACGACGACGCTACGTCGCCCCGGCCCCCGGCGACAGGGCCGCCCGATGCGGACAGCCGCCGGGCGACGCCGCGAGGGCCCCGCGCGACCGGCCGCGTACGGTGTCCCCATGCCCTCCGCCGTCACCGCCCTCCACGTCGCCGACTGGCGCCGCCGCACGCACGAGATGTACGCGGAGGTGCGCTGGGTGGCGCAGACGGATCCCGCCGCGGCCCACGCCCTCTGGCGCCGCACGCGCGACGACATGTTCCGCAGCCACCCCGCGACGCCGCTCCTCGCCGAGCACCGCGCCGGCTTCGAGCGCCTCGACGTGGCGGACTACGACCCGGCCTGGCGGTTCGAGCTGGAGATCCACGACGACCGCGGCGAGGAGCGCCACGAGGTGGAGACGGGCACCGACGGCATCGTGCCGTTCGAGCTCCTGGGATCCGTGCACCTGCCCGCCGCCGACGGACGCGACGCGGCGACCCTCGACGTCTGGCGCCTCGCGAGCTACGGCGGCGGCCTGCACCTGCCCGTGAAGGACGCGTCGCACCGGCGGGAGGGCGGCACCTACGGGGGCGGGCGCTACCTGCTCGACACCGTGAAGGGATCCGACCTCGGACCCGGCGCCCCGGGGTCGATCGTCGTCGACCTGAACTTCGCCTACAACCCGTCCTGCGCCTACGACCCGGAGTGGGCCTGCCCCCTCGCGCCGGCCGGGAACGTGCTCGACCTCGAGGTGCCCGTGGGCGAGATGGCGTTCTCCCCGGAGGGACCTGCTAGCCTGTAGTCACTTGCGAGCACATCATCGTGCTCCCTGCGTCGAGAGAACGCGTTCCCTCCTCGCCCCGATCAGATCGCCGATTCCGGCCGACGGGTGCGGGTGACATCTTTCTTACGGCGAACGGATGCGCCCATCGGCGCCTTCGCCATCCTCCGCTTCCGTGCGTAGTCGCACATCCCCGAGAACGCACACCGGGGCGGACCCCTGCCTGGAAGGCAACTCCCCCGCATGACCACTGACACCTTCGGCGCGCTCGGCGTGCCCGCACCCCTCGTCTCCGCCCTCACGGCGAACGGCATCACGACGCCGTTCCCCATCCAGGTGGACACGCTGCCCGACACCCTGAACGGCCGCGACGTGCTCGGCCGCGGCAAGACCGGCTCCGGCAAGACGCTCGCGTTCGCCATCCCGATGATCGCGCGCCTCGGCGGCGGCCTCGCCGGCGGCCGTCGTCGTCCGGGCCGCCCGCTCGGCCTCATCCTCGCGCCGACCCGCGAGCTCGCCACGCAGATCACCGCCGCCATGGCGCCGCTCGCCGAGGCCTACAACCTCACCACCACGACGATCTTCGGCGGCGTCTCGCAGCAGCGCCAGGTCGCGGCCCTCAAGGCCGGCGTCGACGTGGTCGTGGCCTGCCCCGGCCGCCTCGAGGACCTCATGAAGCAGGGCTTCGTGAACCTCGACGCCGTGGAGATCACCGTCCTCGACGAGGCCGACCACATGGCCGACCTGGGCTTCCTGCCCGTCGTCACGCGGATCCTCGACAAGACCCCGAACACCGGCCAGCGCATGCTGTTCTCCGCCACGCTCGACAACGGCGTGGACAAGCTCGTCCGCCGTTACCTGCACGACCAGGTGCTGCACTCCGTCGACGAGGCGAACTCGCCCGTCGCCGCCATGACGCACCACGTGTTCGAGGCGTCCGACGTCGAGGCCAAGCGCCTCCTCGTGCAGAAGCTCGCGGGCGGCAGCGGCCGCCGCATCCTCTTCATGCGCACCAAGCACCACGCCAAGAAGCTCGCGAAGCAGCTCACCGACGCGGGCATCCCGTCGGTGGACCTGCACGGCAACCTCTCGCAGGTGGCCCGCGACCGCAACCTGGCCGCGTTCTCCGCGGGCGACGTCAAGGTCCTCGTGGCCACCGACGTCGCGGCGCGCGGCGTGCACGTCGACGACATCGAGCTCGTGATCCACGTCGACCCGCCGGCCGAGCACAAGGCGTACCTGCACCGCTCGGGCCGCACGGCGCGCGCGGGCTCCGCGGGCGACGTCGTCACGATCATGCTGCCGGCTCAGCGCAAGGACGTGCAGCTCCTGATGCGCAAGGCCGACATCCACGTCACCCCGCAGCAGGTCACCGAGTCCTCCCCCGCCGTGGCCGAGCTGACGGGCGCCGTCGCGGCGTACGTCAAGCCCGCACCGCGCGAGACGAAGTCGGTGCGCGAGTCCACCCAGCGCCAGTCGCAGGGCGGCCGCGCGAACGGCGCCGGACGCTCGCAGGGCGCGAACGCCCAGCGCAAGCGCGCGACCCGTGACGGCGCGCCCGTCGGCGGTCGCCGCGAGGGCGCCGCGTCGGGTCGTCGCGACGGAGCCGCCTCGAGCGGACAGCGCGGCGGGACGCCCCGCACGTTCAGCACCTCCTCCGAGGGCTTCGGCGGCGGCTCGTCCGCCGCTCCCTCGCGTCCCCGCCAGGAGCGCCCCGCGGCGTCCGGCGGTGCCGCGGCCGGCG
This sequence comes from Clavibacter sp. B3I6, assembly GCF_030816895.1. NCBI lineage: Bacteria > Bacillati > Actinomycetota > Actinomycetes > Micrococcales > Microbacteriaceae > Clavibacter > Clavibacter sp. B3I6. The sequence goes on along the minus strand of NZ_JAUSYL010000001.1, from coordinate 2,537,217 downwards.
GTCGTGCGCGCACGCACCGCCGCGTCTCCAGCGGACGCTAGACCGCACGGCGCGCAGCGCGCGCCAGCATGGCATCGAGGGCCCTCGTCTGCGGACGGGGGCCCTCCGTCGTCCCCTGGCCTCGCGCGCGAGCCGCCCGGCGACGCGTCCGCGCCCCGATCGTCCGCAGCCGAGGCGCGGCCTGGGGACGGTCGGGAAGGCGCGCGCCCGCACCCGGATACGGTGTGCGGATGACTCGCCCCGCCCTCGCCGCCCGTGGCCCGTACCGCAAGGGCGTGGAGCGGAGGGAGCTCCTCATCCGCACCGCCATCGAGGTGTTCGCCGAGCAGGGGTACCGCGGCAGCTCGCTGCGGGAGATCGCGTCCCGGGCGGAGATCACCCCGGCCGGGCTGCTGCACCACTTCAGCGGCAAGGAGGCGCTGCTGCTCGCCGTGCTCGAGCGCCGCGAGGAGCGCCTCGCCGCGGCCATCGAGCTGCACCGCCCCCGGAGCGTGGCCGAGCACGCGGCCGTCGCCATCGCCGACGGGGAGCAGAGCGCGTGCCTCACGCGCGTCATCGCCGTCGTCTCGTCGGAGGCCTCGGTGGCCGGGCACCCGCTGCACGAGCTGTTCCGCGAGCGCCGCGCCCGCGAGCTGGAGCGGATCACCTCGGGCGTCATCGTCGACCAGGCGCGCGGCCTCATCGACCCGCACCTCGTCCCGGAGGCCGCGGCGGCCGTCGTGCTCTCCGCCATGGACGGGCTGCACGTGCAGCGCTCCTACGGCGTCGGCGCGGGCGCGAGCCAGGCGTTCGAGGACCTGCGGCGCCACTACCTGGAGCCGCCGGAGTTCGCCGAGCGGGTCGCCGCGGTCTGAGCGCTCCGCCCCGGGTGCCGCGGACGCCTCCGTCCGGCTAGGGCAGCACGCCCACCGACGCGAGGGCCGCGCGGAGGAGCGCGCCGCGGCCGCCCTCCATGTCGGCGGAGACGGCGTCGGACGCGGCCTCCTGCGGCGTCATCCAGGTGATCTCGAGCGCGTCCTGCCGCGGGTCGCACGTTCCCGTCACCGGCACCACGTACGCGAGGGAGACGGCGTGCTGCCGCTCGTCCGTGTAGGGGCTCTCCCCGGGGAACGGGAAGTACTCGGCCACCGAGAACGGGGTCGGGCTCGCGGGGAGCTGCGGGAACGCCATCGGCCCGAGGTCCTTCTCGAGGTGGCGGAAGAGCGCGTCGCGCAGGGTCTCGCCGTACATCACGCGGCCGGAGACGAGCATGCGCGTCATCTGGCCGGTGACCGTCGCGCGCAGCAGGACGCCGATGTCCTTCACCCGGCCCATGCCGTCGACCCGCACGGGCACCGCCTCGACGTAGAGGAGGGGCAGCCGCTGCCGGATCTGCGCCAGCTCCACGTCCGACAGCCAGCCGGAGTTCGGGTCGGGGATGTTCGGGTCCGGGGTGCGAACGGTCATGGTCCATTGTCACCCACGGCCGGAGCGCGGCCGCCACCCGGCGCGCTGGCCGGACGCGCCGGACGGCCGCACGGGCGCGGGTGCGAGGATGGGCGGGCCGGTCGAACCCCCGCGTCCGCGCATCCGCCGCAGCCGACGAGGACACCGTGACCGCTCTCCCGCTGGATCCCGACGCCGTCCTCTGGTCGGCCTCCGCCGCCGAGCTCGCCGACCGCCCACTCCTCGTCCTGTTGCACGGCTACGGCTCGCACGAGGGCGACCTGTTCGGCCTGTCGCCCTACCTGCCGCTCGGGCCCGTGATCGCGTCGCTGCGCGCGCCGATCGCGCTTCAGGGCGGGCACGCGTGGTTCCCGATCGTGCCCGGATCCACCGGCGATCCGGATCCGGACGCCGCCGATGCCGCCGCGCAGGGGGTCCTCGACTGGCTCGACGCGCTGCCCGTGCCGCCGCGCTCGGTCGGCCTCCTCGGCTTCAGCCAGGGCGGGGCGACCGCGCTCCAGCTGCTGCGGCTCGCGCCCGGCCGCTTCTCGTACGCGGTGCAGCTCAGCGGCTTCTCCGTGCGCGGGGAGCACGCGGGCGACCCGGCCCTCGTCGCCGCGCCGACGCCCGTCTTCTGGGGCCGCGGCACGGCCGACACCGTGATCCCCGACGCGGCCGTGGTCCGCACGCGCGCCTGGATCGGCGAGCACACCGCCCTCACGGAGCGCATCTACGAGGACCTGCCGCACTCCGTGTCGACGGCCGAGCTGCGGGACGTGTCCGCGTTCATCCGGGAGCACGCGGGCTGACGCGCAGCGCGGCTCGCGGCACGGCGCGCGTCGCGGTGCGCGTCGCGGCCGTCCGGCGAGCGCCGGGCCCGGCCCGATGTCGGTGGCGCAGGGGAGGATGGGGAGATGGATCCCGTCCTCGCACGCTTCTCCCCGGCCACCCGGGAGTGGTTCCAGGGCGCGTTCCCCGGCCCCACGACCGCGCAGACGGGCGCCTGGGAGGCCGTGCAGAAGGGGTCGCACGCGCTCGTCGTGGCGCCCACGGGATCCGGCAAGACGCTCGCGGCGTTCCTCTGGTCCATCGACCGGCTGGCGTCGCGGCCCGCGCCGGAGGACCCGATGCGGCGCACGCGCGTCCTCTACATCTCGCCGCTGAAGGCGCTCGCGGTCGACGTGGAGCGCAACCTCCGCTCGCCGCTCGTGGGCATCGTGCAGACGGCGAAGCGGCTGGGCGCCGAGCCGCCCGAGGTCACGGTGGGCGTCCGCTCGGGCGACACCCCGGCGTCCGACCGGCGCGCGCTCGCGAAGACGCCGCCGGACATCCTCATCACCACGCCCGAGTCGCTGTTCCTCATGCTCACCTCGGCCGCGCGCGAGACGCTCGCGGGGGTCGAAACGGTCATCGTCGACGAGGTGCACGCGGTCGCGGCCACGAAGCGCGGCAGCCACCTGGCGCTCTCGCTCGAGCGGCTGGACGCGCTGCTCGAGAAGCCCGCCCAGCGGATCGGGCTGTCCGCCACCGTGCGGCCGCCCGAGGAGGTGGCGCGGTTCCTCGGCGGGCGCGCGCCCGTCACCATCGTGTCGCCGAAGAACACCAAGGAGTTCGACCTCCGGGTCATCGTGCCCGTCGACGACATGACCGAGCTCGGCACCACGGCGCCGCTCGAGGGGTCGGCGGCGCAGGGCGAGCCGCAGCAGGGGTCCATCTGGCCGCACGTGGAGGAGGGCATCGTCGACCTCGTGCTCCAGCACACCTCGTCCATCGTCTTCACGAACAGCAGGCGGCTGGCGGAGCGGCTCACGGCCCGGCTCAACGAGATCTACACGGCGCGCATCGAGGACGGGCGGATCGACGCCCAGGGGCGGGCGATCGTCGCCGGGTCCGCGGAGGCCGGCGCGTCGGCCGACGCCGTGCCCGTGCTGGCGGGCGCGGCGGCCGGATCCGGGTCGTCCCGACCCGTCGACGCCACGGCCTTCTCCGCCACGCGCCGCACCGCCGCGCGCCCGCCCGCCGAGGTCATGGCGCAGGCGGGGAGCACCGAGGGCGCGGATCCGGTGCTCGCCAAGGCGCACCACGGGTCCGTCTCCAAGGAGCAGCGCGCCCTCATCGAGGACGACCTCAAGTCCGGCCGCCTCCGCTGCGTGGTCGCCACCTCCAGCCTCGAGCTCGGCATCGACATGGGCGACGTCGACCTCGTCGTGCAGGTGGAGGCGCCGCCCTCGGTCGCAAGCGGCCTGCAGCGCGTCGGCCGCGCCGGGCACCAGGTGGGCGAGGTCTCGCGCGGCGTCATCTTCCCCAAGCACCGCGCCGATCTCATCCACTCGGCCGTCGCCGCCGAGCGCATGGCGAGCGGACAGATCGAGTCGCTGCGCGTGCCGGCGAACCCGCTCGACGTGCTGGCGCAGCAGACGGTCGCGGCCGTCGCGCTCGAGTCCGTGGGCGTCGAGGAGTGGTTTGACACGGTCCGGCGGAGCGCGCCCTTCGCGACCCTGCCGCGCTCCGCCTACGAGGCCACGCTCGACCTGCTGAGCGGCCGCTACCCGTCCGACGAGTTCGCGGAGCTGCGGCCCCGCATCGTCTGGGATCGCGACGAGGGCACCATCGAGGGGCGGCCGGGTGCACAGCGGCTCGCGGTCACCTCCGGCGGCACCATCCCCGACCGCGGACTCTTCGGCGTGTTCATGGTGGGCGAGAAGGCGTCGCGCGTGGGCGAGCTCGACGAGGAGATGGTCTACGAGTCGCGCGTCGGCGACGTGTTCGCGCTGGGGGCCACGAGCTGGCGGATCCAGGAGATCACGCACGACCGCGTGCTCGTGACGCCCGCGTTCGGCGAGCCCGGCAAGCTGCCGTTCTGGAAGGGCGACGGGCTCGGGCGGCCGCTGGAGCTCGGCCGCGCCATCGGGGCGTTCGTGCGCGAGCTGTCGGGATCCGCGGTGGACGACGCCCGCGCGCGCGCCGGCCGCGTGGGCCTCGACGACCGCGCGGTCAACAACCTGCTGGCGTTCCTCGACGACCAGAAGAAGGCCACGGGCCACGTCCCGAACGACCGCACCCTCGTGGTCGAGCGCTTCCGCGACGAGCTGGGCGACTGGCGCGTGGTGCTGCACTCCCCCTACGGGATGCAGGTGCACGCGCCGTGGGCGCTCGCGGTCGGCGCGCGGGTCACCGAGCTGTACGGCATCGACGGCGCCACCATGGCCAACGACGACGGCATCGTCGTCCGCATCCCCGAGACCGACGGCGAGCCGCCGGGAGCCGACCTCTTCGTGTTCGAGCCCGACGAGCTCGACGCCATCGTCACGCGCGAGGTCGGCGGATCCGCGCTGTTCGCGTCGCGCTTCCGCGAGTGCGCCGCCCGCGCGCTCCTCCTGCCGCGCTACAACCCCGGGCGCCGCTCGCCGCTCTGGCAGCAGCGCCAGCGCGCGTCGCAGCTGCTCGACGTCGCGCGGAAGTTCCCCGCGTTCCCCATCGTGCTCGAGACCGTGCGCGAGGTGCTGCAGGACGTCTACGACCTGCCCGCGCTCACGTCGCTCGCGAAGGACATCGAGGCCCGGCGCATCAAGATCGTCGAGACCACCACGGAGGACGCGTCGCCGTTCGCGCGCAGCCTCCTCTTCAGCTACGTCGGCGCGTTCATGTACGAGGGCGACAGCCCGCTCGCCGAGCGCCGGGCCGCCGCGCTCTCGCTCGACGCGGGGCTGCTGTCGGAGCTCCTCGGGCGCGCGGAGCTGCGCGAGCTGCTGGACCCGGCGGTCATCGCGCGCACCGAGCTCGAGCTGCAGCGCCTCGCGACCGACCGGCGCGCGAAGGGGCGGGAGGGCGTGGCCGACCTGCTGCGGATCCTGGGGCCGCTCGACGCCGAGGAGGTCGCGGCGCGCCTCGAGCCCGAGGAGGCGGGCGAGGCCGCGGACCACCTCGACGCGCTCGTCGCCGGCAAGCGCGCGCTCCGCGTCTCGTTCGGCGGGCGGCCGCGCGTCGCCGCCATCGAGGACGCGAGCCGCCTCCGCGACGCCCTCGGGGTGCCGCTGCCCATCGGCACGCCGATGGCGTTCGTCGAGCCCGTGGCCGATCCGCTCGGCGACCTCGTGGGCCGCTACGCGCGCACCCACGGGCCGTTCACCATCGCCGACGCGGCCACCGCCATCGGCCTCGGATCCGCGGTCATCGCCGACACGCTCGCCCGGCTCGGCGCCCAGCGGCGCGCGGTCGAGGGCGAGTTCCGGCCCGGCGCGTCCGGCAGCGAGTGGTGCGACGTCGAGGTGCTGCGGCGCCTCCGCAGCCGCTCGCTGGCCGCGCTCCGCAGCGAGGTCGAGCCGGTCGAGCAGGCGGCGTTCGCGCGCTTCCTGCCGGCGTGGCAGCACGTCGCGGGCGCGGGCGCGGACCGCGAGCGCGGGCTCCGCGGGGTCGACGGCGTGCTGCAGGTCATCGAGCAGCTGGCGGGTGCGCCCGTCCCCGCCTCCGCGTGGGAGACGCTCGTGCTGCCGGCCCGGGTGCGCGACTACACGCCCGCGTTCCTCGACGAGCTCACCTCCACGGGCGAGGTCATCTGGTCGGGCGCCGGCACGCTCGCCGGTGCCGACGGCTGGGTGAGCCTGCACCTCGCCGACCAGGTCGCGCTCACGCTGCCCGAGCCCGACGCGCACGACACCGACGAGCTGCAGCGCGAGGTCCTCACCACGCTCGGCACGGGCGGCGGCTACTTCTTCCGCCAGCTGAGCGACGCCGTGGGATCCACGGACGACAAGGCGCTCGTCACCGCGCTGTGGGACCTCGTGTGGGCGGGCCTCGTCACGAACGACACGCTCTCGCCGCTGCGGGCGCTGCTCGCGGGCGGATCCACCGCGCACAAGACGCCGCAGCGGGCGCCGCGCGGGCGGATGTACCGGGGCGGGAGGATGCCGCGGCCCGACATGCCCACGCGCACCGGGCCGTCGACGGCCGCCGGCCGGTGGTCGATCGTGCCGCTCGCCGAGACGGACGCCACCGTGCGCGCCGCGGGCACGGCCGAGCTGCTGCTCGAGCGGTACGGCGTGGTCACGCGCGGGTCCGTCATGACGGAGCGCGTTCCCGGGGGCTTCGCGCTCACCTACAAGGTGCTCGCCGGGTTCGAGGACACCGGGCGGGCCCGACGCGGGTACTTCATCGAGACCCTGGGCGCGGCGCAGTTCTCCACGGGCGGCACGGTCGACCGGCTGCGCGGGTTCACGCGGGATCCGGACGCGGCCGAGCGGCCGCTGAACGCGCTGACGCTGGCGGCCACGGATCCGGCCAACGCGTACGGCGCGGCGCTGGCCTGGCCGCGGCTCGACGGGTCGGCGGCGGACGGCGACGACGGCACGGGTGCGGATCCGGCGGGCGAGGCCGCAGCGCTCGACGCGACCGCGACCGGCGCGGTCGCCCCCTCCGGCAGCGTGGACGCCCGCGGCGAACGGCCCACGGGCCACCGGGCCGGCCGGAAGGCGGGCGCGCTCGTCGTGCTGGTCGACGGCGAGCTCGTGCTCTACGTGGAGCGCGGCGGCAAGACGGTGCTGCAGTTCGACGCCGACGAGGCGGTGCTGCGGGCGGCCGCCGAGTCGCTCGGCGGCGTCGTGCGGCGCGGTGGCGTGGCCAAGCTCGCGATCGAGAAGGTCAACGGGGAGTTCATCCTCGGCACGCCGCTCGGCTCCGCGCTGCAGGAGCACGGCTTCTCGGCGACGCCGCGCGGTCTGCGGATGCGCTCGTGACCCGGTCCACGCGACGCGGCGGAGGCGCCCGTGCCTGAGGGCGACACCGTCTACCGCACCGCCGCGCACCTGCAGGAGGCGATCGGCGGCCAGGTGCTCACGCGCTCCGACTTCCGCGTGCCCGCCTTCGCGACGCTCGACCTCGCGGGCCGGGAGGTCGACGAGGTGGTGAGCGTCGGGAAGCACATCCTGCACCGCGTCGGCGACCTGACGATCCACAGCCACCTCAAGATGGAGGGGTCCTGGCACATCTACCAGCACGGCACGGCCTGGCGGCGGCCGGCGTTCGAGGCGCGCGTCGTGCTCGAGACGGCGGAGCGGATCACGGTGGGCTTCGCGCTGGGGGTGCTGGAGGTGATCCCCCGCGACCAGGAGCACACGGTCGTGGGGCACCTCGGCCCGGACATCCTCGGGCCCGGCTGGGACGACGCGCAGGCGGAGGAGGTCGTGCGGCGGATCTCAGCCCAGCCCGACCGGCCCGTCGGCCTCGCGCTCCTCGACCAGCGGAACGCGGCCGGGATCGGCAACGTCTACCGCGCCGAGCTCTGCTTCCTGCGCGGCGTGCTGCCGACGCGGCCCGTGTCCGAGGTGCCGGACCTGCCCGCGATGGTCGCGCTCGCCCGCCGCACCATGCGCGCCAACCGCGACCGCATCGAGCGCACCACCACGGGCGACCTCCGCCGCGGCCGCACCGACTGGGTGTACGGACGGAAGGGCAAGCCGTGCCTCAGGTGCGGCACGCGGATCCTGCAGGGCCAGCTCGGCGACCCCGTGCGGCCCGGGATGGGATCGCAGGACCGGGTCACCTACTGGTGCCCGCGCTGCCAAACCTGACGCACGCCCGCACGGCGCACGAGCCCGGGATCAGTCCCGCGGCGTCGACGCCGACGGCAGCTCGGGCGCGGGCTCCCCGCCCGCCGCGATCCGCGCCTCCTCCTGGCCGAGCACCGAGTGGCGGCGGCCGTAGAGGAAGTAGATCGCGAAGCCGATCGCGAGCCAGACGACGAAGCGCACCCAGGTGAGGGTCGTGAGGTTGAGCATCAGCCAGACGCAGAGCACGGCCGAGAGGATCGGCAGCCACGGCATGAACGGCACGCGGAACGACGCGCGGATGTCGGGGCGCTTCCGGCGGAGCACGATCACGCCGATGCTCACCAGCACGAACGCGGACAGCGTGCCGATGTTGATCATCTCCTCCAGCACGCCCACGTCGGTGAAGCCGGCGAGGGCCGCGACGACGACGCCCGCGATGATCTGCACGCGCACCGGCGTCCGCCGCTTCGCGCTCGTGCGGCTGAGGCCGCGCGGCAGCAGGCCGTCGCGGCTCATGGCGAAGACCACGCGCGCGAGGCCGAGCAGCAGCACCATCAGCACGGTGGTGAGGCCGAGCAGCGTGCCGATGGAGATGACCTGCGCCGCCCATCCCGCGCCGACGGCGGTGAACGCGGTGGTGAGCGAGGGGTCCTCGGCGTCGGCGAGCACCGTGTACGGGACCATGCCGGTGAGCACGAGGGTCACGAGCACGTAGAGGACGGTGACGACCGCGAGGCCCGCGAAGATGCCGCGCGGCAGGGTGCGCTGCGGGTCCTTGACCTCCTCGGCGCTCGTGGCGACGACGTCGAACCCGATGAACGCGAAGAAGACGAGCGAGGCGCCGGCGAGCAGGCCGTAGAGGCCGTACTGCGTGGGCTCCTGGCCGCTCGCCCAGGAGAAGAGGGACTGGGTCCAGACGTCGGCGGCGGCGCCCTCGGCGGGCTGCTGCGGCGGGATGAAGGGCGCGTAGTTCTCGGCCTTCACGTAGAAGGCGCCCACGACGATCACGAACAGGACGACCGCGACCTTGAGCACGGTGAAGACGCTCGAGACGCGGCTCGAGAGCTTGGTGCCGAGCACGAGCAGCACGGTGAAGATCGCGGTGATGAGCACCGCGCCCCAGCTGATGCCGAGGCCGAACACGGTGATGGTGGCGGGGATGTCGAGCCCCGCGAGCTGCAGCGCCGACTCCAGGTAGATGCCCCAGTACTTCGCGATGACGGCCGCCGCGGTGAGCATCTCGAGGATGAGGTCCCAGCCGATGATCCAGGCGAGGAGCTCGCCCATGGTCGCGTAGGTGAAGGTGTACGCGCTGCCCGCGACCGGCACCGCCGAGGCGAACTCGGCGTAGCACATGATCGCGAGGCCGCACGTGACGGCGGCCAGCACGAACGCCAGCGTCACCGACGGACCCGCGTAGTTCCCGGCCGCCTTCGCGCCGACGGAGAAGATGCCGGCGCCGACCGCGACGGCGACGCCCATGAGCATGAGGTCCCAGGTGCCCAGGGAGCGGGTGAGGCTGCGCTCGCCTCCCGCGGCGTCGGCGAGCGACGACTCGATGCTCTTCGTGCGGAACAGGCTCATGGGGCGTCCGTTCGGGTGGGGAGGCGGGGAACGGGGATCGAGCCTACCGGCGCGGGACGCGCGCACCCGGACGGGGGCGCTGCTCCGGACTGGTGCGGATGCGCGGGCCGTCGACACGCCCGGCCTGCAGGAGAAGCAGGAGAAGCAGGAGGAGAAGTGCTCGCCCGACCTAGGCACCCCCGAGAAGCAGTGCTTCTCTGGAGGAGCGGCCAAGCAGCGTGCCGCATCCGTCCTCGTCCGGAGGGTCCTGAGTGACCGAATCGCTGCGCTCGCGCGCCCTCGTCGCCGCACCGTCCGCCCTGCGGGGCGTCGCCCCCGCGACGCCCGTGCCCCTCGCGGCCGCCATGCCCCTCGCGGCCGCCGTCCCGACCGGGATCGCCGCCGCCCGCGAGGAGAAGCGCCGCGTGACGCAGGACCGGTTCGTGCGCGCCGCCGCCGTCGGCCAGGGTCCGGCCGGAGACGCCGAGCGCCGCCGCCTGCACGACCGGATCGTGCTCGACCACCTGGAGCTCGCCGACCAGCTCGCCCGCCAGCACGCGGGCCGCACCCACGACTGGAGCGACCTCCGCCAGGTCGGCTACCTCGGCCTCGTGAAGGCCGCGCGCCGCTACGACCCCGGCTTCGGCGCGCCCTTCGTGTCGTTCGCGATCCCCACCATCTCCGGCGAGATCAAGCGCCACCTCCGCGACAACGGCTGGGTGGTGCGGCCGCCGCGGCAGATCCAGGAGCTGCGGCACGCGCTGCTGTCCGTCGTGCCCGCGCTCACGCAGCGCCTCGGCCGCACGCCCACCGACGCGGAGCTCGCCGCGCACACCGGGCACCCGCGCGCGGAGGTGGCCGAGGCGCTCGCCGCGCACTCGAGCCTGCGGCCGGTGTCCCTCGACTTCACGGTGCACGAGGACGAGGGCACGTCCCTCGCGGACACCATCGGCGCCGACGACCCCGGGTACGCCCGCGCCGAGCGCACCGTGCTGCTCGACGCCGCGCGCGGGATCCTCAGCGACCGCGACCGGCGGATCCTGCACCTCCGCTTCGTCGACGAGTGCAGCCAGAGCGAGATCGCGGCCGAGCTGGGCGTGACCCAGATGCAGGTGTCGCGGCTGCTCGCGCGGATCCTCGGGCAGCTGCGGACCGAGCTCACGCGCGGCGAGCCGGAGCTCGTGCCGGAGACGGCGCCGCTCGCGGCCGTGTCGCCGATCCGGCTGCGCGAAGCGGACCGCCGCTCGGCCTGACCGACGCGCCGGGCGCGGATCGCCCGGTGCCCACGTCGGCCGGGCAGCGTGCAGAAGTCGCGCCAGCCGCGCAGCCCGCGTCAGCCGGGCAGCGCGCGCGTCAGCCGGGCAGCGCGCGCGTCTCGACGACGCGGCGGGCGACCTCCGCGAGCTTCACGTTGCCGTCCTGCGAGTAGCGGCGGAGCACCTGGAACGCGCGGTCGGCGTCGAGCGAGAAGCGCTCCATCAGGATCCCCTGGGCCTGGCCGACGAGCGTGCGCGCCGCGAGACCGCGCTCCAGCTCCTCGGTGGCGTCCCATGCGGCGAGCGCGACGCGCGCGTGCACGGCGACCTCCGCGGCGAGCGCGCGGTCGGCGCCCGTCAGCGCGCCGGACGCCCGGTGGAGGGCGACCGCCCCGGCCGTCCGCGGGTCGGCGTCGGCCGCATCGGCGGCGTCGCCCATCGCGACGATCAGCAGTCCCGGACCCGTCGCGGGAGCGGGCTGCGCGAGCAGCGCGGCGAGCGCGTCGCCGGACTCCCCCGCGACCTCGACCCCGGACGCGCGCGGCAGGAGGACGGCGGCCCCCGTGGCGGAGGAGGCGTCGAGGAGGGCGGCGAGGAGCAGCTCGACGGCGGCGGCGCGGCCGGGAGCGGCGTGGAACCCGGCGACGACGTGGGCGGGCAGGGGCGAGCAGTGCGACTGCATGCGGCTCCTCCCGTGGTTCGTGGGGCGGACGGCTCGGCGGCTGCCTGCGCGACCGCGACCCGCGCCGGCGCGAGGAGACGCCGAGCCCCGGCTCGACGTTCGAGTATCGCACCATCGCTTTGGGCCCAAACCGGGGCTCGGGAGAACTCACGGGGAGCCGTTCCCCGTCACGCGGCGGCGCGGACGGCGCCCCCGAGGTGGATCCGGCGAGCATCCGCCGGGGGCGCCCTCCCGGCCGCGGCGCAGGCGCCCCTGCCATGCTCGATGCATGGCCACCCTCATGCGTCCCCGTAGCGGGAAGATCATCGCCGGCGTCTGCGCCGCCCTCGCCGACCGCTTCGGCATCAGCCGGTTCCTCGTCCGGCTCCTGTTCGTGATCTCGATCGTGCTGCCGGGCCCCCAGGTGCTGCTGTACCTGATCCTCTGGATCGTGTTCCCCAAGCAGCGCGCCTGATCCCGTCGTGCGCGCCCTCCCACCCGCGCGCGTGACCGCGGACGGACCGGGATCGTCCCGCGCCCGAAACGCCGCCGCAACACCCGGTTCCCAGACTGGGGAGACACCTCTCCCCGACCTGGAGGACCGCGCATGCCCGCACGTGGCCGGATCCGCGCGGCCGTCGGCCTCCCCGCGGCCGCGGTCCTCTGCCTGGGCCTCGCGCTCACCGGCGGCGTCGTGCCCGCCGCCGCGGATCCCGTCCTCCCCGCGGCCGGGGCGGCCGACGTGACCGCGCCCGCCGTCGTCGACCTCGGCGTCGCGGACGCGCTCGCGCTCCTCGAGTCCGGCGCCACCACCTCCGTCGAGCTGACACGGGCCTACCTCGCGCGCATCGAGGCGTACGACCACGCCTACGGCGACCAGCCGGGCCTCGCCGCCGTGATCACGGTGAACGACGAGGCGCTCGCGACCGCCGCCGAGCTCGACGCCGAGCGGGCGGCCGGCACGATCCGCGGGAAGCTGCACGGCGTGCCCGTCGTCGTGAAGGACAACCACGCGACCGCCGACATGCCCACCACCGCGGGCAGCGCGGCCCTCCGCTCCTACCGCACCGAGGAGGACGCCACCGCGGTCGCGCGCCTCCGGGCGGCCGGCGCGATCATCCTCGCGAAGACCAACATGTCGGAGTTCGCGTGGCACGGCACCTACACGCTGAGCTCCGCGCGCGGCCGCACGGCGAACCCCTACGACCAGCGGAACAGCGCGAGCGGATCGAGCGGCGGCACGGGCGCGGCCGTCGCGGCGGCGTACGCCCCGGCCGGGCTGGGCACCGACTCGTGCGGATCCATCCTCGGCCCGGCCGCGCACCAGGGCCTGGTCGGCTACCGGCCGACGATGGGCCTTACGAGCACCGCCGGGATCCTGCCGCTGTCGCCCCGGCAGGACGTCTCCGGGCCGATGGCCACGACGGTCGCCGACGCCGCGCTCCTGATGGAGGTGCTCGCGGGGCGCGACCCCGCGGATCCGCTCACCGCGATCGCCGACGATCAGGCGACCGACGCGTACGTCGCCGGGCTGTCGACCACCGCCCTCGCCGGGAAGCGCATCGGCTGGGTGCGCTGGGACATCGCGGAGGATCCCGAGCGGCCGGGCCTCGCCGACACGACCGCCCTCATGGAGCGGGCCGTCGCCGACCTGCGGGCCCAGGGCGCCGAGGTCGTGGAGGTGCCGCTCACGCGCGAGTTCGTGGAGGGGACGCTGCAGAGCGGCGGCTGGCGCGACATCCGGCCGAGCATCGACCGCTTCCTCGCCGAGACGCCGGCGACCTGGCCCGCCCGCCTCTCCGCGCGGACGGAGCCGGCCGACGTGCTGAGCTTCGCCGACGTGATCGCCGACCGGCCGAGCGCGCTCACCGACAGCGACATCGCCTACTTCCTCAGCCACGAGGACATCCCGAACCCCGACTACGAGCGGTCGATCGCCGAGCAGGACGCGGGCAGGGCGGCGATGGACCGCTTCTTCGTCGAGCACGACGTCGACGCCCTCGCGATGCCCGTGAGCGCGACGAGCGCGACCCCGACCTGGGCGGGCACCACCTTCTGCGACGTCGGCGCGAACACCGGGATCCCCACGATCTCGGTGCCGGCGGGCACCACGTCGACGGGCGCGCCCGTGGGCCTCGAGCTCGCCGCGCCCCGCAGCCGTGACGGCGACCTCCTCGCGATGGCCTACGCGTACGAACAGGCGACGCGGCACCGGGTCGCGCCCGCGTCGACGCCGGAGCTCGTGGCCGTCGCGGATCCCGGCGCTGACGGGGCGGCGGACGACGCGGCGGAGCCTGCGAGCGTCCCCGTACCCGCCGCGCCCGCCGGATCCGCCCCGCAGGCGCTCGGCGCCGCCCGCATCGCCGGCCTCGGCGTCAACACCGGCGCGCAGAACGCCGCCATCTCCGCGGGCCTCGCGCTCGCGGGCGGGATCGTGACGGCCCTCGCCGTCGGCCTCCTCCGCCGACGCCGAGGCCGAGGCGGAGGCGGAGGCCGACGCCCGCGACGCCGCCCGGCCTAGGCGCCGCCCTCCGCGACCGGCCGATCCTCTGGGAGTCGCCGCGCGGCGCTGGGCGTGTCGGCGGTCCCCCGGCAGGCTGGAGGCACGACGACGAAAGGAATCCCATGACCGACGTCTCCTCCCAGGGCCCCGCCGAGGGCGATGACCGCGAGGTCCTCACGAACCGCCAGGGCCACCCCGTCTACGACAACCAGAACCAGCGCACCGTCGGCGCGCGCGGCCCCGCGACGCTCGAGAACTACCAGTTCCTCGAGAAGATCAGCCACTTCGACCGCGAGCGGATCCCGGAGCGCGTCGTGCACGCGCGCGGCGCCGTCGCGTTCGGCTACTTCGAGGCCACCGGCACGTGGGGCGACGAGCCCATCGCGAAGTACACGCGCGCCAAGCTCTTCCAGGAGGCGGGCAAGCGCACGGACGTCGCGATCCGCTTCTCCACCGTGATCGGCGGCCGCGACTCCTCCGAGGCCGCCCGCGACCCGCGCGGCTTCGCCGTGAAGTTCTACACGGAGGACGGCAACTGGGACATGGTGGGGAACAACCTCGGCGTGTTCTTCATCCGCGACGCGATCAAGTTCCCCGACGTGATCCACTCGCTGAAGCCCGACCCCGTCACCTTCCGCCAGGAGCCCGCGCGGATCTTCGACTTCATGTCGCAGACGCCCGAGTCGATGCACATGCTGATGAACCTGTTCAGCCCGCGCGGCATCCCCGCCGACTACCGCCACATGCAGGGCTTCGGCGTGAACACCTACAAGTGGGTGGACGCCCAGGGCGGCACGAAGCTCGTGAAGTACCACTGGATCCCGAAGGCCGGCGTCAGCAGCATGACCGAGGCCGACGCGGCCGTCGTGCAGGGCGGCGACCTCGGCCACGCGTCGAAGGACCTCTACGAGGCCATCGAGCGCGGCGACTTCCCCGAGTGGGAGCTCCGCGTGCAGCTCATGGACGACGGCGACCACCCTGAGCTCGACTTCGACCCGCTCGACGACACGAAGGTCTGGCCCGAGAACGACTTCCCGCCGAAGGCCGTGGGCACGATGGTGCTGAACCGGAACGTGACCAACCACTTCGCCGAGAACGAGCAGCTCTCGTTCGGCACCGGCGTGCTCGTGGACGGGCTCGACTTCTCCGACGACAAGATGCTCGTCGGCCGCACCTTCTCCTACTCGGATGCGCAGCGCTACCGCGTGGGCCCGAACTACCTGCAGCTGCCGGTGAACGCGCCGCACCACGCGAACGTGGCGACGAACCAGCGCGACGGGCAGATGACGTTCCACCAGGATCACGGCGGCCAGAACCCGCACATCAACTACGAGCCGTCGATCACGGGCGGGCTCCGCGAGGGGCAGTACCCGACGCACGACGACCAGGGCCCGGAGATCACCGGCCGGCTGACGCGCAAGCGCATCCCGCTGACCGCCGACTACCTGCAGGCCGGCCAGCGCTACCTGCTCATGGAGGGCTGGGAGCGCGACGACCTCGTCGCGAACCTCACCGACCTCATCTCGCAGGCCGCGCGTCCCGTGCAGGAGCGCATGCTCTGGCACTTCTACCTCGTGGAGGACGACCTGGGCCGCCGCGTGGGCGAGGGCCTCGGCATCACGCTCGACGAGGTGAAGGACCTGCCGCCGCTGCAGTCGCAGACGCTGTCGGAGGAGGAGCAGCAGCGCCTCGCGAACCTCGGGCACAACGGGACGCGCGACGTGACCGGGCTGATGATGACGCACTGCGTGCCCGACGCGCGGCGCAACCTGGTCGACGCGGCGTAGGTCGCGGACCCGCGCGCGACGCGGGACGACGGGAGGGGCGGGTGGCCACGGCCACCCGCCCCTCCGGCGTGCACGGGGTGCGGCGGATCAGCCGCGCGACCGCGGCACCCAGGACCGGAGCTCGGGCTCCAGCGTCATGCCGCCGCCCGCGCGGATCCGGTCGACGGAGCCGTCGGCGGCGCGCTCGGCCGTGACCTCCTCGCCGACGGATCCGAAGCCCTCGCCTTCGACGATGCGCGCCGACGAGTCGCCGGTGCGCTCGAGCACGTCGACCGACTCCAGCGGGTGCTCGGCCGTCGGGTCGATGCGGAGGAGGCGGTCGCCGACCACCTGGAGGTCCTGCAGGCCCCACATGTTCGCGAAGCGGCCCGTGAAGGGCGCGTCGACGGCGGCGCGCTCCTCGTCGGAGACGGCGGAGTCGGCGAGCAGCAGCTCCAGCACGCCCGTGCTGAGGGCGGCCGCGGGGCCGTCGATCGCGTTCGTGAGGACGCTGACCGCCCAGCCGCTCACCGGATCCACCGCCGTGCGCGTGATGTGGCCCGGGTACCCGCCCGAGTGGCCGACGACCGTGGTCTCGGGGGCGCCGGATCCGACGCGCTCGACGATGAGGCCGTAGCCGTAGCGGCGGGGGCCGGCCGGATCCTGGCCGGTGGCGAAGCGCGGGCGCTGCTGGATCCGCTTCGACGCGTCGGTCAGGAGCCGCTCGTCGCCGGGCAGGACGAGCGCGGAGAAGAACGCGACGAGCTCGGACGCGGTGCTCGTGACGCCGGTCGCGGCGGCCATCGCCCGCGTGTCGACGTGCGGGAGGACGGTGCGCTCGCGCGAGGTGCGGAGCGACGTGGAGGCGGCCGCGTACTCGGACGCGCGCTCCGGCAGGTACTCCGAGGCGGTGTCGCGGAGGCCGAGCGGCGCGATGATCCGCTCGGCCAGGTACTCCGCGTACGACAGGCCGGACGCCGCCTCGACCACGAGCCCGAGCAGCGCGTAGCCGACGTTCGAGTAGTTGAAGGCGGTGTCGGGCGCGACCTTGGCGACGCCGGGCGCGCTCGCGATCGCGATCAGGTGGCGACGGTCGGGGAAGGGGCCGGCGTGCTGCCAGTGGTCGCCGTCGAACCCGTCGCGGAGGACGCCCGCGCCGTGCTCGAGGAGGGAGGTGACCGTGACGTCGGCGAGCTCGGATCCGCCCTCCGCGAGCTCGGGCACGTGCTGGCCGAGGCGGTCGTCGAGCCGGAGGGCGCCCTGCTCGGCGAGCTGCAGGATCGCGGTCGCGGTGAACGACTTCGAGTGCGACGCCACCCGGAACAGGTGCGCGGGCGTGAGCGGCGCGTCGGTGGTGGGATCCGCGACGCCGAACGCCTCCGACAGCACGACCTCGCCGTGCCGGGCGATGGCGACCTGCGCGCCGGGGACGCGGGTCTGCCAGACGCGGAGGTCCAGCCAGGTGCGGACGTACTCGAGGATGTCGCTCATGCGGGGGCTCCGGATCCGGTCGGTCTGTCACGGGACGCGACCGGTCATCGCCGGCGGCGCACGCCGGACTCCGGACGCGGGTCGCCTGCCGGACTCTACGCGAACGGCCGCGCCCTCCCGGGGAGGCGCCTCAGCGGGCGTGCCAGCCGCTGTAGTACTCGTAGGTCCAGCCGACGACCGCGATGACGAGCAGGATCGCGCCGAACAGGGCGATCCAGATCCCCACCGCGAGGCCGAGGAACACGAGCGCGCCGCCGCCCGCGAGGGTGATGGGCCACCAGCTGTGCGGGGAGAAGAAGCCGAGCTCCGGGTCGCCGTCGTCGACGTTCGCGTCCTCGCGGTCCTGCGGCAGCTCGCCCTCCTGCGCCTTGTGCACGCGCTGCAGGAAGAAGCCGATGAAGGCCGCGAACGCCGCCGAGAGGAAGAGCGTGACGGTGCCGACCCACTCGACGACCGACGCCCCCTCCCCGCTGTTGGGGTCGGTGTTCAGGCCCTGCGCCTCGTAGGCGATGTTCCACACCACGTAGGCGATGCCCGCCAGGGTGAAGAACGAGGCCAGGACGAACAGGATTCGGACGTTGGCGCGCATGGTCCCCCTCGGATCGGTGAGCGTGCATCGATCGCACACCCGTCCGGCGTCCGCGCCCAGGACCTTGACCCGCGGGGAGCGGCTGCGCTATCGGCTGCGCGCGACGCGGAGTGCCCACCCCGGGATGCCGGGCCTCAGTCGTCGGCGCCGCACACCGCCTCGAGGACCAGCCGGGCCGCGGACTCCGCCGCCTCCTGGGAGGGGTACGGGCCGTCCTCCGGCATGCCGTCGAAGCCCCAGAGGTCGAAGGGGTGCTCGAGGAAGAAGGCGGGCTCGGTCGCGCCGTGCGCTCTCGTGATGGTCATGTCGGACATGCGTGCCTCCCCGGCGGCCCTCCGCGGCCCGTGATCCACGGGTCCTGCCGCCCACGTTCGACGCTAGGAGCGCGGTCGGGCGCCGACGACGGGCTTGACACCAGCGCTGAGCAGGAGGGATGCGGCGCGCACGACAGCGGCCGCCGACCCGGAGGTCGACGGCCGCGGTGGCGTGCGCGCGGGCTACTCGCGGACGAGCACCAGCTCCGACAGCGGCAGGCGCGTGCGGGGCAGGGTCTCGCGCTCGGCGAGCGGGCCCTCGAGCGCGTCGGCGGGGGCGACCACGCCGACGGCCGTCACGGTGAGCGGCTGCAGGTTCTCGGGCAGGTCGAACGCGGCGGACAGCTTGTCGAACTCGACGCCGGCCATCTGGTGCGTGTGGAGGCCCTCGGCCTGCGCCTGCACGGAGAGGTGGGCGATCGCCTGGCCGAGGTCGTAGGCGGCGTAGGGGCGCTTCTCGCCCTCGACCGTGGAGGTCTCGGCGATGGCGACGATGAGCGCGGACGCGTTCACGGCCCAGGCGGCGTTGAAGCCGACGAGCGCGTCGACGATGGTGTCGAACGCGTGCGTGCCGCGACGGGCGACGATGAAGCGGCGCCGGCTGCTGGTTGCTGCCGGACGGCGCCCAGCGCGCGGCCTCGAGCAGCGCGTCGAGCTGCTGGTCGGAGACGGTCGCTGCGCGGTCGAAGGAGCGGGGGCTCCAGCGGGCGTCGAGCTCGCGCACGATCGGGACGGCCGTGTCGGCGGTGCGCGCGGTCGATGCGGGTGCGGTGGTGGTGTCGTCGGTGAGCGTCATGCGGATCCTCCGGTCGGTGGCGGGCGGGGTCGGCACGCCGTCGGGCCTCGCGGAGCACAAGGCGGGACGGGGCGCGGCTATTCCTCGGTGACGCGCGCCCCGTCCGGATCCGGGTCAGCCGGCGAGCGGGTCCCGCACGTCCTCGAAGAGGCCGGACTCCGCCGAGCGGCCGGCCGCCTCCATGAGGGCGAGGCTGCCGAGGTTGTCCCGGCCGCTCGTCTCGGGCGGCGGACCGCCGAGGATCGAGAGGGCGAAGGCGCGGAGGCCCGCGGCGCGGCCGATGAGCGGGAGGGTCTCGAGGTCGAGCTCGCGCTCGGCGCCGGCGGCGTCGCGGATCCCGACCCGGTCGGCCGAGACGCCCTCGCCGCGGCTCGTGAAGGTCAGCTCGCCGTCCTCGCCTGAGATGCGCCACTCGCCCGCCCACGGCGTGACCGGCCCGCGGTGCAGCCAGCTGCCGCGGTAGTCGACGATGAGGCCGCCCTCCAGCTCGATGACCATGCTCGCGACCGCGGGGTCGCGGAAGTGGCTGAACGACGGCCGGCTGGTGCGCGCGAACACGCGCACGGCCTCGCGGCCCGTGACCATGCGGATCAGGTCGAAGTGGTGGATGGCCATGTCGTTGATGATCGGCTGCGGGAAGCGGTAGTGCGGGTAGTCGTCGGGCTCGTCGTTGTCCCACTGGCGGAAGTCGATCTCGATGGTCGCGACCTCGCCGATCGCGTCGGCCGCGAGCAGCTCGCGCACGCGGCGCGGCGCCGGGTACCAGCGGTAGTTCTGGCTGACCTGCAGGAACAGCCCCAGCTCCTCCGCGCGGCGGACCACCTCGGCGGCCTCCGCGGTCGTGTTGGCGAACGGCTTCTCCACGATGACGTGCTTGCCCGCGGCGAGCGCCTCCAGCGCGAGCGGCGCGTGCGTGACGGCCGGCGCGGTGATGATGACGGCCTGCGCCTCCACCGCGGCGAGCGCGTCGGCGAGCGAGGCGAAGGCCGCCTCGGCCGAGAGCCCGAGGAGCGCGCGCACGCGCTCGCGGGTGGGCTCGCTCGGATCCACGATCGCCGCCACCTCGACCTCGGCGACGGCCGGCACGGCGTTCCGCGCCCAGTCGCCGCCCCAGCCGCCGAGGCCGACGTGGATCACGCGGACGCGGGGGCCGTCGTAGGCGGGTGCGGTCGGCACGGCGGGCGTCGCCTTCGCGGCGCTCATCGGGCGAGGAACCAGTCGCGCGGGTGCTGGTCGGCCGTGAGGTCGGCGCGACCCTGCGTGGGCGCGACCCAGCGCGCGGCGTTCGCGAGCACGCGGCGGATGTCGGGGTGGTGGTACACGGGGTACTCCTGGTCGCCGGGCGAGAAGTAGAAGACGCGGCCGCGGCCTCGGTGGTACGCGACGCCCGAGCGGAAGACCTCGCCGCCCGCGAAGGTGGAGAGGAACACCTCCTCGTCGGGGCGCGGGATGTCGAACTGCTCGCCGTACATCTCCTGCCGGTCGATGACGATCGGGTGCGGCACGCCCTCGGCGATGGGGTGCTGCGGCGCGATGGTCCAGACGAGCTCCCGCTCGCCGTCGTTCCGCCACTTGAGCGAGCACGTCGTGCCCATCAGGCGCGTGAACACCTTCGAGTAGTGGCCGGAGTGGAGGACGACGAGGCCCATGCCGGCGTGGACGTGGCGGATCACCCGCTCGACGACGGCGTCGTCCACCTCGCCGTGCGCGACGTGGCCCCACCAGTACAGGACGTCGGTGGCGGCGAGGCGCTCCTCGGTGAGGCCGTGCTCGGGATCCTGCAGCGTGGCGGTGCTCACCTGCGCGTCGGCCCCGAGGAGCTCGCGGAGGCCGTCGGCGACGACCTGGTGGATCCCGTCCGGGTAGTGCGACAGCACGGTCGCGTCCCCTCGGGTCTCGTGCACGTTCTCGTTCCAGACGACGATGTCCATGGCGCTCCTCATCGGGCGGTGGTCGGGGGGAGCGGGCCTCGGCCGACCGCGTCGCGCCCGAGATCGGCCGTGACGTGGCGCATGCCCGCGCTTACGATCGTACGCATGCCCCGCGCCGACGCGGGCGACCCGGGAGGCCGCATGACCGCCATCGTCCACGCACCAGGAGCCCTCCGGTGACGGGCCCGACCGACAAGGCCGTCCACGCCTGGTCCCTCGACGGGACGCTCGGGCATCCGCGCGTCGCCGGCCCGGACGGATCCGGACCCGTCGTCCCCGGCGGCCGGGCCGCCGGAGCGCTCGACCTCCTCGACCTCCCCGCCGAGCTCGCACGCCGCGGCTACCGCGCCGTGCAGCTCGCCCACTTCCAGCTGCCCACGCGGGAGGCCTCCTACCTTGAGGACCTGCGGGCGTCGCTCGAGTCGTCCGGCATCGTGCTCGACGCGTTCCTCGTCGACGACGGCGACCTCGTGCACCCCACCGACGCCGACCTGCACGAGGAGTGGATCTCCGGCCTGCTCGACGACGCCCTCACCCTCGGCGCGCACTACGCGCGCGTCGGCGCCGGCCGGAGCGCGCCCACCCGGGAGCTGCTCGCGTCGAGCGCGCGGCGGCTGTCGCGGCTCGCGGACGGGCACCCCGGGATCCAGGTCGTCGTCGAGAACTGGCGCGAGATGATGCCCGACGCGGACTCCGTGCTCGCCCTCCTGGCCGACGCCGGGGACGTGCGCGTCCTCATCGACCTCGGCAACTGGACCATGCCCGACAAGCACGAGCAGCTCGCCCGCATCGCCGGGCACGCGGTCACCTGCCACGCCAAGGCGCACCGCCACGAGGACGGCCGCCTCGACGACGTCGACTACGCCCGCTCCCTCCGCGTGCTGCAGGACGCGGGCTTCACGGGCGCGCTCGCGATGGTCAACGAGTCGAGCCGGCCTGACGGATCCGACGAGTGGGACGGCCTCGAGGAGGAGCACGAGGTGGTGCAGCGGGTGTTCGCCTGATCCCCGTCGCGGTGCATCCCGGGCCGGATGACGCTGCATCTCCCGGGTGATCCTGCGGCTGGCGCATGCGGCGAGCGGCGCCGCGGGATCCGCCTCCCGCCGGGCGAGGCGGGAGGCGGGCCGTTCCTAGCGTGGGCGCATGACCTCGATCACGCACACCGACCCGCATCAGGATCACCCGAGCACCCCCGGGACGCCGCGCATGGCGACCGCCGTCGACTGGATCGCCCACTTCCACGCGAACGCCGATCGGCACCTCGCCCCCGAGGAGCTGATCCCCGCGGGCGCGCCCTCGCCGCTCGACGCCCGCACCCGGCGCGCGTTCGTCCGCTCGTTCCAGCGCTTCGCGCTCGGCGAGAGCGGCGACGGCACGCACCTGCTCCGCATGGCGACCGCCGCGGGCGACCCCGCGTACACGCACGCGCTCGCGCTCCTCGTGCAGGAGGAGCAGAAGCACGCGGCCCTCTTCCTCCGCGCGCTCGACCACCTGGACGCGCCCGCGCTCCCCGCGCACTGGACGGACGCCGCGTTCACCCGGCTGCGGCACCTCATCGGGCTGCGGACGGAGATCAGCCTGTTCCTCATCGCGGAGACGGTCGCGACCGGCTACTTCACGGCGCTGGCCGACCACGCGCCGGACCCCGCGCTCCGGGCCCTCGGCCAGCGCATCGCGGACGACGAGCGGAACCACGTCCGCTTCCAGATCGACCGGCTGCGCACGGGCTTCCGGGACATGCCCGCTCCGCTGCGCGCGCTCGTCGGCGCGGCCTGGACGGTCGTCGCGGCGGGCGCGGCCACGGTGATCGTCGTCGACCACCGCGCGGCCCTGCGCGCCTGCGGGGTCGTGCCGCGCGCGTTCTGGGGCCAGGCGATGCGCGGCTTCGGCGCGGCGGCGAGGTCGGTGCTGGTGGATCCGCGGGCGCGGCTGATGGGGCCGTCCGGCGACGGGGCCGACCCCGCGGGCCCGGCCGTCTGATCCGGGCATGCGGAAGGGGCGGGCGGCCTCCTCGGCCACCCGCCCCTCCTCACTGCTCCACTACCGGCGGTCGTCCGGACCGCGCCAGCGCGTCCAGGGCTCGCCCGGTCGTGTTCAGCGGCGCACGGACTTGCGGCTGCCGCCGACCTTCACGTAGATGAGCAGGACGATGATCGCGCCGATGATCGACCCGATGATGCCGGCGGGCTGGAAGAAGCCGTCCATGGCGTCGCGCTGGAAGATGAGGAAGCCGAGGAAGCCGCCGACGAACGAGCCGACGATGCCGAGCAGGATCGTCTTGAGGATGCCGAGGTTCTGGCGGCCGGGCACGACCGCGCGGGCGATGAAGCCGGCGATCAGGCCGACGACGATGAGGCTGATGATGAGTCCGAGCATGGTGTTCTCCTCTGTGCGGGCACGTCAGGGAAGACGCGCGGTGGATGCCCGTTCGGGCCGATGACTCCAACCAACCACCCTCCGGGGTGTGTCAGCACACCCCTGGGGGTGGGATCCTGGAGCCATGCCCGCCGCCACCCGCACCCGCCCCGTCACGATCGCGCTCGTCGACGACTACGACGTGGTGCTGAAGGGCCTCGCCCACATGTTCGACGACTACCGCGACCGCGTGGTCGTCGCCGAGATCGACGCGAACGCCGCCCTCTCCGACGAGATCGACATCGTGCTCTACGACTCGTTCGCGCAGCCGGAGTCGGACCACCACGAGATCGCGGAGCTCGTGCGGAACCCGCGCGCGACCCACGTGGTCGTCTACACCTGGAACTTCCAGCCCGAGCTGATCGCCGACGCCCGCCGCCAGGGCGTGCACGGCTACCTCTCCAAGGCGCTGCCGGCCCGCGAGCTGGTGGAGGCGCTCGAGCGGATCCAGGCCGGGGAGGAGCTGTTCAACGAGGCGCCGCTCCGGGCCGCGAGCGCGCCGTCGCTCGACTGGCCGGGCAAGCGCGAAGGGATCACGGACCGCGAGTCGGAGATCCTCGCGCTCATCACGCAGGGCAAGAGCAACCAGGAGGTCGCCGCCCTCACCTACCTCTCCCCCAACACGGTGAAGAGCTACATCCGCTCCATCTACCGGAAGATCCAGGTGCAGAGCCGCACCCAGGCGGTCATCTGGGGCGTGGGCCACGGCTTCAGCCCGGACCACCACCGGATCGACCACTGGCTGGGCGGGCCGTAGGGGCGGCGCCCCGAGACCGCAGGCGCACGATCCGCTCGTCCGCGCTGTGGGGATGCCCGCCTACCGCGGAGGTCGCTCTGCGAGCATGACCCGCATGATCCCCTCCACCTCCTCCCGCTTCCGCAAGTCCGTGCCCAAGGCGAAGGCGGGAGACCGGGTGGCGGTGCTGTCGCCCGCGTTCGCCGCACCCGGGATGGCGCCGGAGGTGCACGAGCAGGCGATGCGGCGACTGCAGGAGGCGACCGGGCTGATCCCCGTCGAGTACCCGACCACGCGCCGGCTCGGCGCGAGCGCGGAGGACCGCGCCGCGGACATCACGGCGGCGTTCGCCGACGACTCCATCCGCGCGGTCATCTCCACGGTGGGCGGGGACGACCAGGTGACGGTGATCCCGCACATCGACATCGAGGAGCTCGCGCTCAACCCCAAGCCGTTCCTCGGCTACAGCGACAACACGAACCTGCACAACCTGCTCGCGGGGCTCGGCATCCCGAGCTTCTACGGCGGATCCACCCAGGTGCACCTCGGCGCCGGCCCCGGCATCGACGACGTGCACCTCCGCTCGCTGCGTGCCGCGCTGATCGAGGGCGGGGAGCTGGAGATCAGGGAGCCGGGCGAGTCGGAGGACCACGGGGTCGACTGGACGGATCCTCGCGCGCTCACCGACTTCGGCGAGCGCGAGACGACCGAGCCGTGGACGTGGGCGGGACCGGCGGCAGCTGTGCAGGGGTCGACCTGGGGTGGCTGCATCGAGGTGATCGAGCAGATCGCGATGGCCGGGCGCATGCCCGACGCGGCGAGGCTCGAGGGCGGGATCCTGCTGCTCGAGACGAGCGAGGAGGTGCCGTCCGCCGACAGCGTGAAGCGGTGGGTGCGCGCGCTCGGCGAGCGCGGGATCCTCGGCGCCGTCCAAGGCGTGCTCGTCGCCCGGCCGCCGACCGTCGTCCTGGGCGCACCCGTGCCGTCGCCCGAGGAGCGCGCGCGGCTCCGCGCCGAGCAGCGCGACACCGTCATCGAGCAGGTCGCCCGCTACAACCCGCGCGCCGTGGTGTGCGTGGGCGTGCCGTTCGGGCACACGCGTCCGCAGTGGATCCTCCCCCACGGCGGGACGGTGCGGCTCGACGGGGCGGCCCGCACGGTGCACGCGGACTACCGCTGAGCGGCTCCGGATGAGGCGGCGGCGACGCTCGTGGGCGAGGTTCGCGCCGGATCAGTCGCGCGGCTCGCCCGTGAGGGGGCGGATCACGCGGTGGCCGTCGAGGGAGCGGGCCGCCTCGAGGACGTGGGCCGGCGTGATCGCGAGGAGCGCCGGGTCCGGGATCGCGGAGAACGTGTCACCGAGGCGCTGCGACGCGTCGGTCAGCACGATGTGCGGGCCTGAGGCGGGCGGGCCCCACTCCTCGGGCGGGGCCGGGCCGAAGATCACGACCGAGGGGATGCCGTAGGCGCTCGCGAGGTGGGCGGCGCCCGTGTCGGCGGAGATGACGAGGTCGGCGGCCGCGATGACGCCCGCGAAGGCGTCGAGGGCCAGCTCACCCGCGAGCACGGTCGAGGTGGGCATGCCGGCGAGCGCGGCGACCTCGAGGGCGCGCTCGCGCTCCTTGTCGGACCCGGTGAAGACGACCGTGCGGCCCTCCGCCTGCAGCTCGCGGGCGACCTCGGCGAAGCGGTCGACGGGCCACTGGCGGGATCCGTAGGCGGGCGCCCACGTGGATCACGACGGCGTGCTCGACGACGGGCGGCTCGGCGGGGACCTCGATGCCGACGTCGTCCGGATCGGCGGGCATGCCGTGCCAGGACACGAGCCGCGCCCAGCGGTAGCGCTCCAGCACGCCGTCCTCCCACTCGGGGCCGTCGGCGGCGGGCATGCCGTCGAACTGCGGCGCCGCATGGCCGAGGGTGCGGTGCGCGCGCAGCTCGTGGAGCAGGGTGCGGCTCTCGATGCCGGCGCCGTGCAGGTTGATCGCGAGGTCGACCGTGCCGGGCGCGCGCGCGATGGGGTGGTCGAAGCCCTGCTGCGGGAGGTGCTCGTCCACCATGCCGAGCAGCTTCACCACGGGCGCGAGCCAGCCGGTGGTGGCGAGGAGGATCCGCGACCCCGGGTGCGCGCGGCGGATGGCGCGGAGCGCGGGGACGGCCACGAGGATGTCGCCGAGCTTGATGGCGCGGAGGACGAGGATCTCGGCGGGGCTGTCGGGGCCCGCGGGGCTGTCGGGGCCCGCGGCGCCGTCGGCGCTCTCGGGAGCGGGGCGGGCGTCGTCGGGGAGGGCGGCGCTGTCGCCTCGGGTCTGCATGGGATCCAGCCTGGCAGAGGGGAGGCGCGGCGGCCGGCGGCCGGGCGCGGGAGCACGCGCCCGACGCGCCCTCAGGCCGCCCGCGCCCGCCGGATCAGCCGCGTCACGACGAACCACAGCACGAGCAGCGCGATGACGCCGATCGCCGCGTAGGAGATCAGGCCGCTCCACTCCTCCAGCACCGGGCGGATCGCCGGGCCGAACGCGAAGCCGAGGCCCACCCAGATGGCGTTCCAGGCGCCGGATCCGATCACCGTGTAGAGGGAGAAGCGCCAGATGGCCATGCGCTCGATGCCCGCCGGGATGGAGATGAACGAGCGGACGAGCGGCACGCAACGGCCGAGGAGCACCGCGGTGCCGCCCCAGCGGACGAAGAAGGCCTCGGCCTTGTCGAAGTCGGCGTGGTCGAGCAGCGGGATCCGGCCGACGAGGCGGCGGGTGCGGTCGCGGCCGAGCGCGGCGCCGATCGCGTACCAGATGAGCGCTCCCGCGAGCGCGCCGATCGTGGCCGCGGCCCAGGCGCCCCAGGCGTTCATGCGGCCCTCGTAGGCGAGGAAGCCGGCGACGGGGAGGATCGCCTCGGAGGGGATCGGCGGCACGAACGTCTCGATGAGGACCGCGAGGCCGACGCCCACCTCCCCCAGCGTCTCGATGAGCGAGAGGACCCAGCCGATGAAGCCGTCGTACCCCTCGCTCGGGTGGATCTCACCGGTCATGACGGCGTGGATGGCGCTCATGCGGCCTCTCGTTCTGTCGGGGGGTCGGGCGTCGGGTCGTGCGGACGGGCATCGGGGCGCGCGCGCGATCGACGGGCACCCCGACCCGCGAGCCTAGGAGACGCGCTTCCGCAACCGCTGAATCCTCGGCGTGATCCCGGCGGCGGATGCGGGTCGACCGCGCGGGGGACGACGGGGCGGCGCGTCCACGGGAGGCTGGATCCGCGGCCGACCACCGCCCGCCGCCCGGCGCCCGCCTTCCGCCCGCCGCCTCCCGAGGAGCTCCCCCGTGATCCACCCCGCCCGTCCCGCTCCCGCCCGCCGCGCACGCCTCGCCCTCGCCTTCGCCGTCACCGCGACGCTCGCCGCCGCTCTCCTCGCCGCCTGCGCGGCCCCCGCCGCCGAGTCCCCGAGCACGACCCCATCAGCCGTTTCCGCGCCGCCCGCAACCGCGGCCCCCGCGGTCGACCGGGCCGCCGCCGACGCCGCCTTCGCCGCCCTCGAGGAGCGCTTCGGCGCGCGCCTGGGCGTGCACGCGGTCGACACGGGCACGGGCGCCGAGGTCTCCTGGCGCGCGGACGAGCGGTTCGCGTACGCATCCACGATCAAGGCGCCGCTCGCGGCCGCGCTCCTCGACCGGGTCGGCATCGCCGGGCTGGAGCGCGCCGTGCCGGTCGAGGCGGCCGACATCCTCGCCTACGCGCCCGTCACCGCGACGCGCGTCGGCGGCACGATGACCCTCCGGGAGCTCGCCGACGCCGCCATGACCCGCAGCGACAACACCGCCGCGAACCTCCTCCTCGAGGCGCTCGGCGGTCCGGCCGAGCTGGATGCGGCGCTCACCGCCCTCGGCGACGACACGACGGTCGTCTCCCGCACCGAGCCGGACCTCAACGAGGCGACGCCGGGCGACGACCGCGACACCACGACCCCGCGCGCCGCCGCCGCGTACCTCCGTGCCTACGCGCTCGGCGGCCCGAACGCCATGGCGGATCCGCTCGACGCCGACGAGCGGGCGCTCTTCACCGACTGGCTGCGGGCGACGCAGACGGGTGCCACGCTCGTGCGCGCCGAGCTGCCGGCGGAGTGGACGGTCGGCGACAAGTCCGGCTCCGGCGCCTACGCGAGCCGCGGCGACATCGCGGTGGTGTGGCGGCCGGACGCCGCGCCCCTCGTGATCGCGGTGCACTCGTCGAAGGACCGGCAGGACGCGGAGGCGGACGACGCCCTCGTCTCCGGCGCCGCGAAGGCCGCCGCGGAGGCGCTCGGCGCGCTCGGCTGACGGAGCGATCGCGCGGGCGGCGGATGAGCGTCCGGGCGCGCACCGGTCGGCTGCGGCGCATCACCGCCGCCGCATGTGAAAGGATCTGCGCATGGATGCAGATAACAGGTGCGGCCGCCATCCCGACAGCCAGCACGTCGAGCTCGCGGTCGAGGTGTTCGCGATGCTGGCCGACGCGACGCGGGTGCGGATCGTCCTCGCCCTCCGCGACGGCGAGCTCCCCGTCAACGACCTGGCCGAGCGCGTCGGCAAGTCCCCCGCCGCCGTGTCGCAGCACCTCGCGAAGCTGCGGCTCTCGCGTGTGGTCGCGACGAGGCAGGAGGGCACGCGCGTCTTCTACCGGCTCGTCGACGAGCACGCGCGCCAGCTCGTGACCGACGCGATCTTCCAGGCGGAGCACCAGCTCGGCGGATCCCCCGCCCACCACCACGAGGAGGCCGCGCGTGCGGACGGCGCTCGCTAGCCGCGGGGTCCAGGCGGCCCTGCTCTCGGCGGTCCTGTTCGGGGCGGGCACCCCCGCCGCGAAGCTCCTGCTCGACTCCGTGAGCCCGTGGATGCTCGCCGGCCTCCTCTACACCGGGTCCGGCATCGGGCTCGGGCTGATCCGCCTCGTCCGCCGGTCCCCGCGCGTGCACCTCGCCCGCGACGAGCGCCTGCCGCTCGCCGGGGCGATCATGTTCGGCGGGATCCTCGGCCCCCTCCTCCTGCTGGTCGGCCTCGGGGGCATGCCCGCGTCCGGCGCCTCGCTCCTGCTGAACGCGGAGGGCGTCGCGACGGCGCTGCTGGCCTGGTTCGTGTTCAAGGAGAACTTCGACCGTCGGATCGCGCTCGGCATGGTCGCGATCGTCGCGGGCGCGGTCGTCCTCACCGTCCCGCAGGGCGTCGAGCTCGGCAGCGCCTGGCCGGCCCTCGCGATCCTCGGCGCCTGCCTCTCCTGGGGCATCGACAACAACCTCACCCGGAAGGTCGCGCTCGCCGACGCCACCTGGCTGGCCGCGGTCAAGGGCGGCGTCGCCGGTCCCGTGAACCTCGTGCTCGCGTTCCTCCTCGGGGCGCAGCTGCCCGCGCTCGGGAACGTCGCCGCGGCGATGGCGGTCGGCTTCCTCGCCTACGGCGTGAGCCTCGTCCTCTTCATCGTCGCCCTCCGGCACGTGGGCACGGCCCGCGCCGGCGCGTACTACTCGGTCGCCCCGTTCTTCGGCGCGATCCTCGCGCTGGTGCTCGGCGAGCCCGTGACCTGGCCGCTGGTGCTCTCCGGGATCCTCATGGCCGTCGGCGTCTGGCTGCACCTGACGGAGCGGCACGAGCACGAGCACACGCACGACGCCGTGACCCACGACCACTGGCACACCCACGACGCGCACCACCAGCACGACCACGCGGAGCCCGTGGCTCCCGGGACGCGCCACCCGCCACCTGCACACGCACGAGCCGATCACCCACACGCACGAGCACTACCCGGACAGCCACCACCGGCACGGGCACTGAGGGCCGCGGGGTCGGGGACAGCGGTCTCGAGGGCCGCGTCCCGCTACCCCTCGCCGGGCCGCAGCATCCCCGTCTCGTACGCGAGGATCACGAGCTGCGCCCGGTCGTGCGCGCCGATCTTGCCCATCACCCGGTTCACGTGCGTCTTCACGGTGTGCGGCGAGATGAAGAGCCGCTCGCCGATCTCCGGGTTCGCGAGGCCCTGCGCCACGAGCAGCAGCACCTCGCGCTCGCGCTCGGTGAGGTGCTCCAGCTCCGCCTGGCGCCGCGACATGGCGGGTGACGGCGACCCGGCGCCGCCCGGCAGCACGTAGCGGGTGATGAGGCCGCGGGTCGCGGTGGGCGAGAGCAGGGCGTCGCCCGCGTGCACGGCGACGACCGCGCGCACGATGTCCTCGGGCTCCGCGCCCTTGCCGATGAACCCGCTCGCGCCCGCGCGGAGGGCGGCCACCAGGTACTCGTCCTCCTCGAACGTCGTGAGGATGAGGACCCGCGTCTCGGCGAGCGCCGGGTCCGCGCAGATCTCCGCCGTGGCCCCGATGCCGTCGAGCTCGGGCATGCGGATGTCCATGAGCACGATGTCGGGACGGAGCCGGCGCGCGGCCTCCGCGGCGTCGCGCCCGTCGACGGCCGTGCCGACGACGCTCGTGCGCGGATCCACGTCGAGGATGTCGGACACCGCCTGCCGGATGAGCGGCTGGTCGTCGACGACGAGCACGGTGATCATGCGCGGCCCTCCCTCGTGAGCGGCAGGGTGGCGGCGAGGCGCCAGCCCCCGGGTGCGGATCCGGCCTCGATGCTCCCGCGGACCGCGTCGACGCGCTCGCGCAGGCCGAGCAGCCCGTGGCCGTCGACGCGCACGGCGTCGCCACCGGCACCACCCGCGGGCGCGGGCACCGGGTTGGTGACCACGATGCGCGCCTCCCGGTCGCCCACCTCCACGAGCACGTGCGCGCGCCCGGCGGATCCGTGCTTGTGCGCGTTGGTCAGCGCCTCCTGCACCACGCGGTAGGCCACGAGGTCGGGGGCGCCGCGGAGCGCGCCGCGGTCGCCCTCGATCCGCACGGACACCTCGAGGCCCGTGGTCGCGAACTGCTCGACGAGCGCCTCCAGGCGGTCGAGCCCGGGCTGCGCGGCGGATCCGGCCCCCTCGCCCGCGTCCTCGCCGTGGCGGAGCATCTCGAGCAGGTCGCCGATCTCGCGCAGCACGGCGCGCGACGCGCTGCGGATCGTGACGAGCGCCTCCTTCGCCTTCTCGGGCCGGGTGTCGACGGCCGAGGACGCGACGCCGGCGTTGAGGCTGATGACCGCGATCTGATGCGCGACCGCGTCGTGCAGGTCGCGGGCGATGCGCAGCCGCTCCTCCGTGACCCGGCGGCGGGCCTCGGACTCGCGCGTCTGCTCGGCGCGCTCGGCCCGCTCCGTCACGGCCGCGATGAACTCCCGGCGCGACCGGGTGGCGTCACCGGCGGCGGCGGCGAACGCCGTCATGACGGCGAACTGGAAGGTCCGGGGGTCGAACACGGACCCCACCGCCGCGAGCAGGCTGAGCCCGACGACGGCCACCACCGAGCAGGCGGCGGCGGTGACGGCAGCGCGCCGGTCGAGGCGGTTCGCCACCACGAACATGGCGATCGCCACGGACAGCACGATCCCGGGCGCGAGCAGCCCGGCGAACGCGGCGGCGCCGAACAGCGCGAGGCACGCGACGAGCACGGGGATCGGCCGGCGGCGCCGGAAGGGCAGCACGGCGACGGGGGCGAGCGCCAGCGCGAACGTGAGCGGGTCGTCGGCGCGGTACTCGCCGCCGGGGAAGCGCGCGAACGCGAGGACCACGACGAGGATCGACGCGAGCAGGTCGCCGATCCAGACGGGTGGGCGGCGGCGCCTCGACATGGGACCCCCGGTGAGCGGGTCGCCGCCGACGAGCGGCCGCATGCGCGGGCTCGGGACCGCGACGGGCGGACGCGGCGCGGGACGGGGCATGCCCTCATGATCCCGGACGCGTGCTCCCCGCGCGTCGCCCCGCCGGACCAGAGCCGGTACCGCGACCGCGGTACCGGCCGGACGCGCTCGGGCGACGCGCGCCGCGGGCGCCCCGGCGAGGCTCGACCCAGGGCCCGGACGACCGGCGCCCGACCACCGAGGAGGACCATGGACACCCCCATCATCCGGGTACGGGACGTGCGCAAGTCGTACGGCCGCGGCCAGAACCGCTTCGACGCGCTGAAGGGCGTGAGCCTCGACATCCGGCAGGGCGAGAGCCTCGCGATCGTGGGCAAGAGCGGATCCGGCAAGTCGACCCTGATGCACACGCTGGCGCTCCTGGACGCGCCCACCTCCGGATCCGTCGAGCTGGAGGGCGTCGACACGTCCGAGCTCCGCGGCCGCCGGCTCGACCGCACGCGCAACCGCACCTTCGGCTTCGTGTTCCAGCAGTTCTTCCTCACCGCGAGCCAGTCCGTGCTCGAGAACGTGATGCTGCCGATGGCCATCGCGGGCACCCCGCGCACGGAGCGGCGGCGGCGCGGCATGGCGGCGCTCGCCCAGCTCGAGCTCGACGACAAGGCCCGCAACCGCGCGGGCGACCTGTCGGGCGGGCAGAAGCAGCGCACCGTGATCGCGCGGGCGCTCGTGAACGACCCGCGGATCATCTTCGCCGACGAGCCCACCGGCAACCTCGACTCCGCGACGGGCCAGGTGGTGGAGGACATCCTGTTCGCGCTCAACCGCGAGCGCGGGATCACGCTCATCATCGTCACGCACGACGAGGACCTGGCCGCGCGCTGCGACCGGCGGATCCTCATCCGCGACGGCCTGCTGGTCGAGGACTCGGGCGACGACGGGCCGCGGCTCCCGGCCGCACGTGCCGCCGCCGCGACCGAGGCGGTGGCGGCATGAGGCCCCTCGACCTCATCCGGTCCGCCGTCGCCAACACGTTCCGCTCGAGGACGCGGCTCGTGCTCACGGTCCTCTCGATCTTCGTGGGCGCCTTCACCCTCACCCTCACCAACGGGATCGGCACCGGCATCGACCGCTACATCGACGACACGGTGGGCGCGGTCGGGTCCTCCGACACCCTCACCGTGACCCGCGCGAGCGACGACCCCGCCGCCACCGGGCCCGGCGCGACCGGCCCGCGCGAGTACGACCCCGACACGGTGGCGAGCACCCGGACCGGCCCTCCCGGCCAGACCGTGGTCGCGCTCACGCCCGACGACATCACCGCCCTCCAGGGCGTGGGCGGCGTGCTCGACGTGCAGCCGACCGTCTCCCTCTCGCCGGACTACGTGCAGGCGGGCCACAGCGCGCCCTACGTCGTCGGCGCCACGGGCCTCGCGCCCGGCCAGACCATGACGCTCACGGCAGGCGCCGCGCCCGACGGCGGATCCACCGAGCTGCAGGCCGTGCTGCCCACCTCGTTCGTGGAGCCGCTCGGCTTCGCGGACGACGAGGCCGCCGTCGGGTCGACCGTGACGCTCGCGGTCACCGACGCGGCACGTGCCCAGCACCTGGTCGACGCGACGGTGGTGGGAGTCGCGGAGGAGAGCATCGCCTCGACGACGGGCGCGAGCATCACGACCAACGCGGCCCTCACGGACGCGGTCTCCGCCGCGCAGGACACCGGCCTCCCCGCGGACGAGCCCGACCGGTACGCGCAGGCGACGGTGCGGTTCGACGCCGCGGCCACCGATGCCGACGTGGACGCGCTGGTCGCGCGCCTCGCCGATGCGGGCTACACGGGCACGACCGTCGCCGACCAGCTCGGCACGTTCCAGACCGTGATCGACGGCATCGTGCTGGTGCTCAACGGGTTCGCGATCATCGCGCTGCTGGCGGCGTCGTTCGGCATCGTGAACACGCTGTTCATGTCGGTGCAGGAGCGCACCCGCGAGATCGGGCTGATGAAGGCCATGGGGCAGAGCAGCGGCAAGGTGTTCGCGCTGTTCAGCATCGAGGCCGCGTTCATCGGGTTCCTCGGCAGCGCGGTCGGGGTCGTGATCGCGGTGGCCGCGGGCACGGGGATCAGCGCCGCCCTCGCCGGCAGCCTGCTCTCGGGGCTGCCCGGGCTGACGCTCATCGCGTTCGACCCGGCCTCGATCGCGACCATCGTGCTCGTCGTGATGGCGATCGCGTTCCTCGCCGGCACGCTGCCCGCGGCCCGGGCGGCGCGCGCGGATCCGGTGACGTCGCTGCGGTACGAGTAGCGGCCGACGGGCGGCGGAGGGGCGGCGGCCGTGGGTGCCGCCCCTCCTCAGCCGGTGGCGGGTCCGCAGCACGTGACGGTTCCCCTCCCATCGGCGCCCACCGCGGCCCCGCTGGGGGACGATGGACGCATGACCCTCAGCGCCGACGGCACCCTGCAGGACGGGCGGGTGCTCGTCGGCCCGGTCGACGCCCCCGACCTGCACGTGATGACGTACAACATCCGCCGCCTGTTCGCGCACTACCGCCCCGGCAGCCCGGACCGCTGGTCGAACCGGCGCCCGCTCCTCGCCGCGCTCCTGCAGCGCGAGCAGCCCGCGCTCCTCGGCACGCAGGAGGCGATGCCCACGCAGGGGCGTGCCGTGTCGCAGGCGCTCGGCCCCCACTACCGGCGGATCGGCCACGGCCGCAACCCGGACGGGCACGGCGAGGGCTGCCCCACCTTCTACGACACGCGCCGCCTCGAGCTGACGAGCTGGCGGCAGGTCGCGCTGTCGGACACGCCCGCGGTCGCCGGATCCCGCAGCTGGGGCAACATGGTGCCGCGGATCGCCGTGGTCGCCGACTTCACCGACCTCGCCACGGGCCTCCCGCTGCGGCATGTGAACACGCACTTCGACCACCTGTCCCGCCGCTCGCGCGAGGCGAGCGCGCGGATGATGCTCGAGATCGTCGCCGAGGTGCAGGTGCCCACGATCGTGGCGGGCGACACCAACGCGGGCGTCGACACCGAGCCGCACCGGCTGCTCGTGGAGTCCGGCGCGCTCGTCGACGCGTGGGACGGTGCCCGCGAGCGCCTCACGCCCGAGTGGGGCACGTGGTCGAACTACAAGGCCCCGAAGCGCACGACCCGCCGCATCGACTGGATGCTCGTCACGCCCGACGTCGAGGTCGCGCGCGTCGGCATCAACACCACGCGCGTCGCGGGGCGCGCGCCGAGCGACCACGAGGCGCTGCAGGCGGTGGTGCGGTGCTGACGGATCCCGCCGCCGCGAGTCCGCCGGACACGCCGGCCCCGCCCGAGGACGTCGCGGCCTTCGCCGGCCTGGCCGGGCTCACCTTCCTGCAGCCGCCGCGCGGGATCACGGCGGTCCTCGCCGACGTCGTGCGCGTGATCGGGCTGCTCACGTTCCTCTTCTCCGTGTTCACGTGGACGGGCGTCACCTCCGCGATGTTCGCGCTCGCGCTCCTCGGGCTCGTGGCGCCGCGGTCCCTCGGGGCCCGGCCGGGGCTGGATCTCGCCGTCGGGATCACGACGCTCGTCTCCGCCGCGAGCAACCGGCTCGACCTCTACGAGATGCTGCCGTGGTGGGACATCCCCGCGCACCTCGTCACGACGGCGGCCCTCGCCGCGCTCGTGATCCTGCTGGCCGACCGCGCCGGCGTCGTCGTCGACCGCCGGCCGCTGCCGCTCGGGTTCCTGAGCCTCACGGTGGGCCTCGCGCTCTCGGCGCTGTGGGAGCTCGGCGAGTGGGCGGGGCAGGCGTGGCTCGACCCGGAGATCCTCACCGGGTACGCCGACACCATCGGCGACATGGCCGTCGGCGGGCTGGGCGCGCTGCTGATCGCGCCGCTCATGCCGATGCTGCTGGCGCGGTCGCGGTGGATCACGGAGGTCGCCGCGCGCTGACGCCGCCCCGCCCGTCCCGCGCCCCCGTTCCCGCGCCCCCGTCCGAGGGCGCTGCTGCTCCCCGCGCGGGGGCGCTGCTCTCCGACCCGCGGAGAAGTGTGACGGGAGGAGGAGAAGTGCTCGCGGGCGCGTTTGG
The DNA here is from genome assembly GCF_030816895.1 of Clavibacter sp. B3I6. Lineage (NCBI taxonomy): Bacteria > Bacillati > Actinomycetota > Actinomycetes > Micrococcales > Microbacteriaceae > Clavibacter > Clavibacter sp. B3I6. The sequence goes on along the minus strand of NZ_JAUSYL010000001.1, from coordinate 2,501,453 downwards.
GAGGAGGAGCAGTCGGGTACGTGGCCGTCATGCGCTCGCCCGGGAACGACCTCCAGGCCGTCCTGTTCGACCGGGACGGGACGCTCGTCGTCGACGTCCCGTACAACGGAGATCCCGCCCTCGTCGAGCTCATGCCCGGCGCCCGCGCGGCCGTGGACGCCGTGCGCGCCGCGGGCCTCCGCATCGGCATGGTCACCAACCAGTCCGGCATCGCGCGCGGCCTCATCACCCGCGCGCAGGCCGACGCCGTGAACGCGCGCGTGCAGGAGCTGCTCGGCGCGTTCGACCTCGTGCTGCTGTGCCCGCACGGATCCGACGACGGCTGCGACTGCCGGAAGCCCGCCCCCGGCATGGTCCTCGAGGCCTGCCGGACGTGGGGAATCGATCCGTCGGCCGTCGCGGTCGTCGGTGACATCGCGGCCGACATGGGCGCCGCCCGGAACGCCGGCGCGCGCGGCGTGCTCGTGCCCACGCCCGTCACGCGCGAGGAGGAGGTGGCCGAGGCGGAGCTCGTCGCCCCGACGATCCTCGACGCCGTGCACCTGCTCCTCCCCGACGAGGCGCCCCGCCGCGTGCTCGTCGTCCGGCTCGACTCGGTCGGCGACGTGCTGATCTCCGGACCCGCGGTGCGCGCCGTCGCCGCCGACCCGCGCGTCGAGGTGCACCTGCTCTGCGGCCCGCGCGGCGCGTCCGCCGGCCGCCTGCTGCCGGGCGTCCACGCGGTCCACGTGTGGGACGCGCCGTGGATCTCCTCCCCCGCGCCCGCGGCCGACGCCGCGTCCGTCGACGCCCTGCACGCGATCCTCGCCGAGGTCGCGCCCGACGAGGCCGTGATCCTCACCTCCTTCCACCAGTCGCCCCTCCCGCTCGCGCTGCTGCTGCGGCTCGCGGGCGTGCGGCGGATCACGGGGGCGAGCGTCGACTACGCCGGCTCCCTGCTCGACGTGCGCCTGAAGCCCGGCGAGGACCTCGACGAGGACCAGCCGGAGCCCGAGCGCGCCCTCGCCATCGCCGCGGCGGCCGGCCACGCGCTCCCCGCCGACGACGACGGCCGCCTCGCCGTCACGGAGGCCGCCCTCCCCGACGACGTCGCCGCGCTCCTCCCCGACGGCCCCTTCGCGCTCGTGCACCCGGGCGCCGCGGTCGGCGCGCGCTCCTACCCGGCCGACCAGCACCGTGACGCCGTGGCGCTCCTCGTCGCGCGGGGGATCCCCGTGGTCGTCACCGGCGGACCCGACGAGCGGGACCTCACGGCGCACGTCGCCGGATCCGCCGCCCTCGACCTCGGCGGCCGCACCGACCTCGCCGGCCTCGGCGCGCTCATGCGCCGCGCGGCCGTGCTCGTGAGCGGCAACACCGGACCCGCGCACCTCGCCGCCGCGACCGGCCTCCCGGTCGTCAGCCTGTTCTCGCCCGTCGTCCCGCCGATCCGCTGGGCGCCGTACCGCGTGCCCGTGATCCTCCTCGGCGACCAGGACGCGCCCTGCAAGCTCAGCCGCGCGCGCGACTGCCCCGTCCCCGGCCACCCGTGCCTCGCCGGCGTCTCCCCCGCGGAGGTCGCCGACGCGGTCGAGCGCCTGCTCGCCACCACGGGCGGCACCGGCGGCACGGCCTCGCGCCCGACCGCGGAGGTGCCCGCATGAGGATCCTGATGTGGCACGTCCACGGCGGCTGGACCGACTCGTTCGTCCTCGGGCCGCACGAGGTCCTGTTCCCCACCACGCCCGCCCGCGACGCCTGGGGGCTCGGCCGCGGCGGACGCGACTGGCCCGCTACCGCGCGCGAGGTGGATCCCGCGCTCCTGCACGAGACGGGCGTCGACCTGGTGCTCCTCCAGCGCGTGGCGGAGATCGACGAGGCCGAGCGCCTCCTCGGCCGCCGGCTGGGCACCGACGTGGCCGCCGTGTTCCTCGAGCACAACACGCCGCGCGGCGCTCCGACCGAGACCGTGCACCCGCTCGCGGACCGCACCGACATCCCCGTGATCCACGTCACGCGCTTCAACGCGCTCATGTGGGACACCGGATCCGCGCCCACGACGGTCGTGGAGCACGGCGTGCCCGACCCCGGTGCGCTGTACACGGGCGAGGTCGCCTCCTTCGGCGCGGTGATCAACGAGCCCGTGCGCCGCGGCCGCATCACCGGCACCGACCTCCTGCCCGCGTTCGCGGACGTCGCGCCCGTCGAGGTGTTCGGCATGGGCACCGACCTGCTGCCGGGCGCCTTCCCCGAGCTCGGCGGCCGCCTCGTGCCGCGCGGCGACCTGCCGACGGCGCGCATGCACCCGGAGCTCGCGCGGCTGCGGGCCTACGTCCACCCGCACCGGTGGACCTCGCTCGGCCTGTCGCTCCTCGAGGCGATGCACATGGCCATGCCCGTGCTGGTGCTCGACGCGACCGAGGCGTCGCGCGCGGTGCCGCCGGACGCCGGCGCGATCTCCGCCGACCCGGCCGACCTCGTGCGCGTCGCGCGGCTGCTCGCCGAGGACCCCGACGAGGCGACCCGCCGCGGCCGCGTCGCCCGCGAGGCCGCGCTCGCCCGGTACTCCCTCGGCCGGTTCCTGCACGACATGGACGCCGTCCTGCAGGACGCGGTCGACGCCGCGGCCGGCCGTCGCGCCCGTCGCGGGGCCGGCCGGTCCGGGCCCCCGCTCTCCCCCGCCCCCACGCTCCCCACGCACCACCCGCTCGACGAGAGGACGACACGATGAGGATCGCGATGATCTCCGAGCACGCCAGCCCCCTGGCGACCATCGGCGGGGTCGACGCCGGCGGCCAGAACGTGCACGTCGCGGCGCTGTCCGCGGCGCTCGCGGACGAGGGCCACACCGTCACCGTCTACACGCGCCGCGACGACCCCGGCCTGCCCGCCCGCGTGGCCTTCGCGCCGGGCGTGGAGGTCGTGCACCTCGACGCCGGACCGGCGCGCGCCGTCTCGAAGGACGACCTCCTGCCGCACATGGGCGAGCTCGCCGACGGCCTCCTCGCCGACTGGCGCACGAACCGGCCCGACGTCGTGCACAGCCACTTCTGGATGTCCGGCATCGCCGCCCTCGACGCCGCCGCGCGCCTCGCCTCCTCCCCGGTCGGCGCCGCCGCGGCCCCGCCCGTGCTGCACACCTTCCACGCCCTCGGATCCGTCAAGCGCCGCCACCTCGGCGCCGAGGACACGAGCCCCGCCGAGCGCGCCGCCCTCGAGCCCGGCGTCGGCCGCCGCGCCGACGCGGTCATCGCCACCTGCTCCGACGAGGCCGCGGAGCTCGTGCGCGCGGGCGTCGACGCGGCCCGCATCACGGTGATCCCGTGCGGCGTCGACGTCGAGCACTTCACGCCCCTGGACGGCAGGGCGCCGCTGGTCGGCGGTACGCCGCGCTCCCCCGACGACGACGGCGCCGCCTCCGGCCCGATGCGCGTCATGGTCATCGGCCGCCTGGTGCCCCGCAAGGGCGTCGACCTCGCCATCGAGGCCCTCGGGATCCTCGACCGCCGCGGCCGCCGGGAGATCGAGCTGGTGATCGTCGGCGGATCCGGCGACGCCGCGAGCGCCGGCGAGGACACCGAGGCCCGCCGCCTGATGGAGGCGGCCCGCGCCGCCGGGGTCGCCGACCGCGTGCGCCTGCACGGCCGCGTCTCCCAGGCCGACATGCCCGCCGTGATGCGCACCGCCGACGTCGTCGTGTGCGCGCCCTGGTACGAGCCGTTCGGCATCGTGCCGCTCGAGGCGATGGCCTCGGGCGTGCCCGTGGTGGCGTCCGCCGTGGGCGGGCTCACCGACAGCGTGGTCGACGGCGTGACGGGGATCCTCGTACCGCCGCGCGACCCCGCCGCCATCGCGGACGCCCTCGAGGCGCTGCACGCGGATCCCGCCCGCCGCCGCCGCCTCGGCCGCGCCGGCCGCGACCGCATGGAGCACGGCTACTCGTGGTCGACCGTCGCCGCCCGCACCGCGGACGCCTACCGGTCCGCCATCCAGGACGCCGCCCTCGACGACCTCCCCGCCGACCCGACCGTGGTCGACGCGCACCTCGACGCGCTCGGCCCGGTCCTCGACGCCCTCCGCACGCACGCGCCGCGCCTCACCGCGTGGGGCAGCGAGATGGCCGATCGGATGAGCCACGGCGCGCGCCTGCTGGCGGCCGGCAACGGCGGATCCGCGGCCGAGGCCCAGCACCTCACGAGCGAGCTGGTGGGCCGGTTCGACGGCGACCGCCGCCCGTTCTCCGCGATCGCGCTGCACTCCGAGTCGTCCGCGGTCACCGCGATCGGCAACGACTACGGCTTCGACGAGGTCTTCGCCCGCCAGGTGCACGCGCACGCGCGCTCCGGCGACATCGTCGTGCTCCTCTCCACCAGCGGCCGGAGCGTCAACCTCCTCAAGGCCGCGGCCGCCGCGCGCGCCGCCGGCGCCACCACGTGGGCGATGACGGGCCCCGGCCCCAACCCGCTCGTGGAGGCGTGCGACGACCACATCGCGCTCGACGGTCCGTCGGCGAACGTGCAGGAGGCGCAGCTCGTCGCCGTGCACGCGATCTGCCGCTCGTTCGAGAGCCGCCTGAAGGCGAACGACCGGGCCGCGGCCGTCGCGTCCGCCACCGCGGACGCCGCGCCCGCGTCGCCGGGGTCCGCAGCGGCCGGCGCATCCACCGCCCCCGCCACCGCGGAGGTGCCGGCATGAGGATCGTCGTGGTCGGCGACGTCCTCCTCGACGTCGACATGACCGGCGCCGCCCACCGCCTCAGCCCCGACGCGCCCGTGCCCGTCATCGAGGTCGAGGAGTCGACGCCCCGCGCGGGCGGGGCCGGCCTCGTCGCGACCATGCTCGCGCGCGACGGCCACGACGTGCGCCTCGTCACCGTGCTCTCCGACGACCGCCACTCGGAGACGCTGCGCGCGTGCCTCGACCGGATCGACGTGGTCGCCGGCCCGTCCGGCGCGCCCACGCCCGTGAAGAGACCCGCGTCCGCGCCGACGGCCACGCCATCGCCCGCATCGACGAGGGCTGCGCGCCGCCGCCCACCCCGGCCGCGACCGACGCGATGCTCGACGCGATCGCCACGGCGGACGCCGTCGTCGTCGCCGACTACGGCCGCGGCGTGACCCGCGATCCCCGCCTCCGCCAGGCGCTCGACGCGCGCGCCGCCGTCGTGCCCCTGGTGTGGGATCCGCACCCCGCGGGCGAGCCGCCCGTCCCGAACACCGCCCTCGCCACCCCGAACCTCGCCGAGGCGCGCGCGTTCTCCGGGCTCGCCGGGCGCGACGTCTCCGCGGCCGCCGACGCCGCCCGCCTCCTCCGCGAGCGCTGGGGCGTGCGGACGGTCGCCGTCACCATGAGCGAGCGCGGCGCGCTCCTCGTGTCGGCGGGCGCCGACGGATCCACGTCCATGCCCGTCGTCGTCCCCGCTCCGCTCGTCGCCACGGGCGACCCGTGCGGCGCCGGCGACCGCCTCGCCGCCACCGCCCTCGCGGCCCTGGCCGGCGGATCCACCGTCGAGGACGCCGTGCGCGACGCCGTCGCCTCCGCCGCCGAGTACGTGGACGCGGGCGGCGTCGCCACCCTCGTCGGCCCGCCCGCGGCCCGACCCATCGGCGGCCACGCGGCGAGCGCCCTCCAGGTGGTCCGCGCGACCCGCGCGGCCGGCGGCACCGTCGTCGCGACGGGCGGCTGCTTCGACCTCGTCCACGCCGGCCACGCACGCACCCTCGCGGCCGCGCGCGCGCTCGGCGACTGCCTGGTCGTCCTCCTCAACTCGGACGACTCGGTGCGTCGCCTCAAGGGACCCGAGCGGCCGATCATGACCGAGGAGGACCGCGTGGACCTCCTCCTGTCGCTCGGCGTCGTCGACGCGGTGGTGCTCTTCTCCGAGGACACCCCCGAGGAGGCGCTCCGCTCCATCAAGCCCGACCTGTGGGTCAAGGGCGGCGACTACCGCGCCGAGGACCTCCCCGAGTCGGCGGTCATCGCCGAGTGGGGCGGCCAGGCCGTGACCGTCCCGTACCACCCCGGCCGGTCGACCACGAAGCTCGCGGGCGCGCTCGCCCGCGTCGGCTGAGCAGCCCCACGACCCCACGATCCGCACCGCCCGCGCCGCTCGACCGGCGCGGGATCCGCACCACGAGAGGAACACCCATGACCGACTCCCCCCAGACCGCCCCCGCCCCCGCGGCGACCGGACGCCCCAGCACCGGCCGCGTCCTCATCACCGGCGGCGCGTCGGGCCTCGGCGCGGCCGTCGCGCAGGCGGTCCTCGCGGCCGGCGGCGAGCCCATCGTGCTCGACCTCGACACCTCGAGCGTCACCGGCATGGAGGCGCACCGCATCGACGTCTCCGACACCCGCGCCACCGAGGCGCTCGTGACGGAGATCGCGCAGAAGCACGGCGGCCTCGACGCCGTCGTCACCGCGGCCGGCATCGACCGCTGCGGCCGCCTCGTCGACGTCGCCCCCACCGAGTGGGAGAAGGTCATCGGCGTGAACCTGATGGGCACCGTCGCCGTCGTCCGCGCGGCGCTGCCGTTCCTCACCGAGTCGCACGGCCGCGTCGTCACCGTCGCGTCGTCGCTCGCGATCAAGGCCATCTCCGACGCCACCGCCTACTGCGCCTCCAAGTTCGGCGTCCTCGGCTTCACCCGCGCGCTGGCCGCCGAGACGAAGGGCGAGGTCGGCGTGACCACGCTGATCCCCTCCGGCATGAAGACCCACTTCTTCGACGACCGCGACCCGAAGTACAAGCCCGGCTCCGACGCGAACCTCAACGACCCCGCCGCCGTCGCCGACTCGGTCATGTTCATCCTCGGCCAGCCCCGCGGCTGCGAGATCCGCGAGCTCGTCATCACCCACGAGCTCGAGGACAGCTGGCCCTGATCCGCGGCTGATCCGCGCCACGCGCATGACACGAGCCCGGCCCCGCATCGCGCGGGTGCCGGGCTCGTGTCGTCGTGGGCCGAGGGCGTCACGCCGATACGTTCGACGGGTGAGCTCCACACCCCGCCCCGGCCCCCGCCCCACCCTCTCCGACGAGGGTCCGCAGCGGCAGCTCACCGACCGCGCGACGCCCGAGCTGTGGGGCCGCCTCGTCGCGCGGGCGTTCGCGCTGCCGGGCGTCTACGAGAGCCACAGCCAGGTGTCGCCCGCCTCCTCCCGCGGCCTGTTCCTGCGGGATCTCGAGACGCCGATCGTGCCGTGGACCTCGCTCGCACCCGAGGGCCGCGTCGAGCCCGTGCACCTCCACGGCGTCGACGACACGTCCGTGCACCTGTGCCTGCCCGTCGCGCGCGGCGCCGAGCTGACCGCGCTCGGCTGGGCGACGCCCCACCAGTACGAGGACTTCGGCACCGAGTTCCTCGTCTACGGGCCGCGCGACGCGGCCGAGCTCGACATCGTGGTCGGGTTCATCGAGGAGGCGATCGCCTTCGCGCGGGACCCCGGCGATGAGCGCCCGGCGCACGTCCCGATGTCGCCGACCGACCCGACCATCCCCTGACCGTCCGGGCCTGAGCGGACTTCCGCCGTCCCGGGACCGGCCCAGCGCCTAGCCTCGGACCAGCGGGCATCCGCAGGAACTGGATCACATGCAGCACGACCCCCATCCCCTCCGCTCCGCGACGACCCTCCTCCTGGGACTCGCCCTCACCGCCGGTCTCCTCGGCGCCGCCGCACCGGCGAGCGCGGCCGAGCCCGCCGGCACGACCGACACCACCGGCACACCCCCGACCTCCGACGCCCGCCTCCGCTTCGGCGTCGCGACCCCGGGCGGCCCCACGGCGGGCGCCGAGCTCGACCGGGTCGCCGCGCAGGTCGGCGAGAGCCCCAGCATCGTGCTCTCCTACGCCGACTTCACGCAGGCCCCGCCGCTCGCGGCCCTCGACGCCGTCGCCGCGCGCGGCGCCGAGTCGCTCCTCACCTGGGAGCCGTGGCGGGCCGGCGCGGGCGTCGGCCAGCCCGCCTTCACGAATGCGCGCATCGCCGCGGGCGACCACGACGCGCACCTGCGCGACTGGGGCACGGCCCTCGCGAGTTGGGGCGGCCCCGTCCTCCTCCGCTACGCGCACGAGATGAACGGGAACTGGTACCCGTGGGCCGAGGGCGCGAACGGCAACGCGCCGGGCTCGTACGCCGCGGCCTGGCGGCACGTCCACGACGTGGTCGTGGGGCAGGGCGCGACCAACGTGCGCTGGGTGTGGACGCCGAACGTGCCGTACCCCGGATCCACCGACCTCGCGGGCCTCTACCCGGGCGACGCCTACGTCGACGTCGTCGGGCTCGACGGCTACAACTGGGGCACCGGCGTCACCGGGCACGGGTGGACGGCCCCGGCCGACCTGTTCGCCCCGGGCCTCGCGCGCCTGCGCGGCGTCGCGCCCGGCAAGCCCGTGGTGATCGCCGAGACCGCGTCCTCCGAGGTCGGCGGATCCAAGGCCGCGTGGAACCGGGACCTCGTCGCCTACCTGCAGGCGCAGCCCGACGTGACCGCGCTGGTCTGGTTCGACATGGACAAGGAGGCCGACTGGCGCATCGCCAGCTCCGCCTCCTCGGCCGACGCGCTCCGCGACGCCCTCGCGCTGCGCCGTCGATGAGCGGGTCAGGCGGGCCCGACGGCGACGGCGATGGCCGGGAGGCGGGACGGTCGGCTGCCCGCGCATCCGTCCCGCGCCCGCCCCTATCGCTCCGTGCCCTTCTCGAATACATTCGCATGGAACCCTCGAGAGGACGTGGAGCCGCCATGCCCAGCCGACGCGCCCCGGTCGTGGTCGCGAACGTCATCGCGCCCGTGGCCACCCGCGTGGTCGCGACCGTCATCGTCCCCGCGGTCGTGGCCTCCGCCGTCGTGCTGGCCGCCCCCGCCATCGCCGCGACCGCGCGCACGACGGCCCTCCCCGCCCCGGTCCCCGCCATCGTCCTGTCGGTCCCCTCGGGCACCGTCGGCACCGCCGTCGCCGTGACCGGATCCGGGTTCGCCGTCCGCAAGGCCGGCACCCTCACCGCGGGCAGCGCGTCCGCCCGCTTCACGACCACCGCGACCGGGGCGTTCACCTCGCGGATCGTGATCCCGAAGGGCTCCCTCTCGACCATCCGCATCACCGCGACCTCGGGCGCGAAGAGGGCGACCGCCGCGTTCACCGTCACGAAGGCCGCGCCGACCCCGTCGCCCACGCCGAAGCCGTCGCCGTCGCCGTCGCCGACCCCGAAGCCCTCCCCCGCGCCGTCGCCGGCCCCCGGCACCGGATCCCGCACCCCGGTTCCCGCGCCTGCCCCGGCGCCCGCCCCCGCCCCGACCGCGGCCCCCGTCGCGCTGCCGGCGTCCGGCCCCGGGATCAGCTCGGCGCGCCTCCGCCTCGGCCTCTCCACCCCGGGCGGCCTGGCCGCGGACGCCGAGCTCGACGAGGCGTCCGCGCTCCTCGGCGAGAGCCCGTCCATCGTGATGAACCACGTCGACTTCACGCACCCGGCGCCGATCGCGGGCATCGCCAGCGTCGCCGCGCGCGGCGCCGAGGCCCTCGTCACGTGGGAGCCCTGGAAGGGCGGGGCGGGAGCGACCCAGCCCGCCTACGCGAACGCGCGCATCCTCGCGGGCGACCACGACGCCTACATCCGCTCCTGGGGCGCCGACCTCGCGCGCTACGGCGGGCCCGTCCAGCTCCGCTTCGCCCACGAGATGAACGGGAACTGGTACCCGTGGTCCGACGGCGTCAACGGCAACGCGCCCGGATCCGCCGCCGCCGCCTGGAAGCACGTGCACGACCTCGTCGTCGCGCAGGGGGCGACCAACGTGCGGTGGGTGTGGAGCCCGAACGTGCCCTACCCGGGATCCACCGACCTCGCCTCGCTCTACCCCGGCGCCGAGTACGTCGACGTCGTCGCGCTCGACGGCTACAACTGGGGATCCGCCGCCCCCGGCCAGCGCTGGACCGAGCCGGCCGCGCTCTTCGGCCCCGGCCTCGACCGGCTCCGCGCCCTCGCGCCCGGGAAGCCGCTCCTCGTCGCCGAGGTGGCCTCGAGCGAGGTCGGCGGCTCGAAGGCCGCATGGACGCGCGACCTCGTCGCCTACCTGCACGCGCAGCCCGACGTCATCGGGTTCGTCTGGTTCGACTTCCAGAAGGAGCAGGACTGGCGGATCGACAGCACGGCCGCCTCCGCCGCCTCCCTCCGCGACGCGCTGGCCCTCCGCCGCCGCTGATCCGTCGCCCGCGACCGTCGCGGGCAGGTCCCGACCGTCATCGGATCCGCATGCCCGGCACCCGGGCGGCACCCAGCCCGCGCACGGCGGGCGCGCGGGAGCCCGCCCCTACCCTCGGATCAGCGCCGCCCCCGACCCGACGGAGGTGCGCGGCACGAGGAGGCGGTGGTGACCCGAGCCCACCGGCGACGCGAGACCGCGCTGGCCCTCGCCGCCGTGCTCGTGGGCCTCGTGATCCTCCCCGCCCCGCCCGGATCCGGCGTCGAGGCCGGCTTCGCTCAGCTCGACCGGTACGCCGCGCTCTCCGCGTCAGAGGCCCAGCGCATGATCGCCGCGCACCCCGCGCTCGAGCTGCAGGTGATGGACGCTTCGCCGGAGCGCGTCGTCCGGTGGTGGGCGGCGAAGGACCGGAGGCAGCAGCGCGCCCTGATCCGGAGCTCCCCGGAGCTCATCGGCGACCTGGACGGGGTCGACTACGCGTCGCGCGACGCCGCCAACCGGCGCCAGCTGCGCGCCGAGATGCGCACGGAGCGGGCCGCCGTCGCCGCCCGGGCCGACGACGTCGACGCGCGGAACCGCCTCGCCGCGCTCACCGCCATCCACGACGCGCTGCACCCGACGGCCCCCGTGGGCGGCGGGACCGCGCCCCCGCGGACGCTCGTGTCGCTCACCCTCCGGGATCCGCCGCTCGCCGCCATCGCCGTGGGCGACCTCGACACCGCGCGCCAGGTGACCTTCACCGTGCCGGGCATGGGCACGTACACCGACGACATGCAGCTCTGGACGGAGACCGCGCAGAACGTCTTCGACGCGCAGGCCGCCGTGGGCGCCCCGGCCGCGCACGCCGTGGTCGCGTGGATCGGCTACCGCACGCCGCCGCCCGGCGTCGCCGCGACCCTCGGCGACCACGCGGAGCGCGGCGCGCCCCTCCTCGCCGGCGAGATCGCGGGCCTGCACGCGGCGCGGGCCGGCGGCGACCTCGCGTCGGTGAGCGTCATCGCCCACTCGTACGGATCCACCATGGCCGCCGACGCGCTCGCCGCCCGCGACCTCGGCGTCTACTCGTTCGTCATGCTCGGATCGGCGGGCGTGGAGGACTCCATCGACGACGCCCGCGACCTCCACGCCCGCCACGTGTACGCGGGCGAGGCGGTGGACGACGACGAGGCCGTGTGGGGCCGGCTCTCCCGGCAGGATCCGCGCGCGCCCGGGTTCGGCGCCACCGTCATCTCGGTCGACGGCGACCCCGCACGCGGGCTCCTGCCGGTCACCGGCCACGCGCCCGTGCTGCACTCGCCCTGGAACGACGACCCCGACTCGCCCGCCTGGTCCGCCATCCGCGACAGGGCCGAGCGCGCGGCCGAGTACGCGGCCCACGAGACGACGTACGGCTACCTCGACGCGGGCACGGAGTCGCTGCGGAACGCCGCGATCGCGACGACCCCGCACGCGACGGAGGCGCTCGACCCGGCGGGCCGCTGACGACTACGCCGTCACGCGCTCCCCGAGCGACGCCCGCCGCAGCTGCTCCACGTCCGCGTGCACGTCGTCCACCCGCACCGTGGCGACGAACGACGGGTCGTGCTCGCAGCGCTCGGCGGTCCAGCCGACCTGGGTCACGTCGACGCCGCAGACGGGGCAGGTCGTGGTCCAGCCCATGTGGATCCGGTGGCGCGTGCGGCCGACGGGCGCCGCGTTGATCACGTTGCCGAACCAGAACACGCCCACCGTGCGCGCGCCGACCGCCTGCGCCAGGTGGCGGGGGCCGCTGTCGTTGCCGAGCACGACGTCCGCGTGCGTGAGGAGGCCCGCGAGCTCGCCGAGCGCGAGGGCGTCGGCGAGCGACGTCACGCGCGACGCCTGCTCCGCCGGGAGCCCGTCGCGCGCGAGCGACACGATGCGGTCGGCGTCGGCCGCGTCCGTCGCGTCGCCCACGACGACCACCTGGGCGTCGTCCGCGGCGGCCCGGCGCGCGACCTCCGCGAACGACTCGACGGGCCAGCGGCGGCGGCTGTCCGTGGCGCCCGGGTGGATCACGACGAGCCCGCCGGGCGCGCCCGTCACGTGCGCCGCGGCGGCGTCCCGCTCGGCGTCGGTGACCTCCACCACCGGCTCCAGGTCCGCGATCGGCGCGCCCGCGAGCCCCGCGACCTCGAGCCCGCGCATCACCTCGTGCTGGTAGTAGACGTACGGGATGACGCGGTCGAGCCGCTCGGCGTCGTCCGTCGCGGTGCCCACGGTGTGCCGCGCGCCGAGGCGCAGCAGGAACGGGTTGGAGTTCCGGCCGCCGCCGTGCACCTGCACGGCGAGGTCGAAGCGGCGCTCCCGCATCCGCGCCGCGAACGCCTCGATCTCCTCGGGGTCGGGATCCGTGCCCGGCACGTCCCGCACGCCGTGCGCGACCGGCAGCACCTCGACGTCCTCGGGCGCGCCCGGCCGACCCGCGAGGAGCGCGCGGTGCAGCGGCGTGCCGAGCAGGGTGATCCGCGCGCCCGGGTACGCGGCCCGCAGCGCCGCGATCGCCGGCAGCGCGAAGATCAGGTCGCCGAGCCCGCCGCCGCGCAGCACGGCGATGGAGCGGACGTCGGGGAAGGTCTCGTGGAGCGGGGCGACGACGGGCACGGGGATGGCCTCCTGGTCGGGCGGGCGGGTCCCCCTCCCCGTTCCCCGCGGCGGCCCGGTCGAAACGCGGGCGGCGCCGGCGCGCGTCAGGCCCGCGGCGCCCCCGCGCTCTCGCGCACCACGAGGCGCGTGGGCACGATGCGGTCGTGCGACGGCTCGCGCCCCTCGAGCATCTCCAGCAGCACCTGCATGGAGCGGCGGCCGATCTCGGTGAAGTCCTGGTGCACGGTCGTGAGCGGCGGCCAGAAGGAGCTCGACTCCTCGGTGTCGTCGAAGCCGACCACGCTGATGTCGCCCGGCACGTCGCGGCCGAGCTCGTGCAGCGCGTGCATGATCCCCAGGGCCATCTGGTCGTTCGCGGCGACGATGCCGGTGATGTCGGCGCGCTGGCCGAGCTCCCGGCCGATCCGGTAGCCGGACCGCGTGGTCCAGTCGCCCTGCGCCGGATCCTCGGGGGCGAGCCCCGCGTCGAGCATGGTCTGCCGCCACTCGGCCGCGCGTCGGGCCGCCGAGTACGAGGTGGAGGGCCCCGCGACGTGCACGATCGCGGTGTGCCCGAGGTCCAGCAGGTGCTGCGTGGCGAGGCGCGTGCCCTGCTCCTGGTCGGTGTCGACGACCACGAACGGGTCGCCCGCGTCGGAGTCGATGATCACGACGGGCAGCCCGGCGGGGATGATCACGTCGGCCCGGTCGAGCATGTGCGCCTCGATGATGATGACGACCCCGTCGACCGCCTCCTCCTGCAGCCGGCTGAACGCGCCGGCAACCTCGCCCTCGGTGGGATGCGGCACCGGCATGAGCGTGATCGTGTACCCGGCGCCGGACGCGGCCGTCACGATCGCGTCGAGCGTCTTCATGTTGCCGAGGGTGGAGAGCGTGAACATGATGATGCCGATGCTGCGGAAGCGCCCGGTCTTGAGAGCCCGGGCGGCGCTGTTCGGCCGGTAGCCGAGCTCGGCCATCGCGTCCATCACACGCTGCCGGGTGGTGGCCTCCACGTTCTGGGCGCCGTTGGACACCCGGGAGACCGTCTGCGCCGACACCCCGGCGTGCGCGGCGACGTCCGCCATGGACACGGTGCGGCCGCCGAGCGTGCGCCGGCCACTCGACTTGACGACCGGCGGTGGAGATGTCATGGTTGCGAGCATCACAGATGTTTGCGCAAACACCCAATCGTCCCGACGAGGTGGCCGCGCCGACATCCCCCGACGAAGTGGAAGCACATGACGACGATGTCGACTCCGGCCACCCGGCCGAAGCCCGATGCCGGGGCGGCCCGCCCCGGCGGGAGCCCGATGCGCCGCGACAAGCGGCGCTGGACCGGACTGGGCTTCGTCGCCCCGTTCCTCGTGGTCTTCCTGGTGGTCCTCATCGCGCCGGTCGGCTACTCGATCTACCTCAGCCTGTTCCAGGAGCGGATGATCGGCGGCAACTCGTTCGTCGGCATCGCGAACTACACGCAGGCGCTGGGCGACCCGAACTTCTGGGACGCGCTCGGCCGCGTCGCCCTGTTCCTCGTCGTGCAGGTGCCGATCATGCTCGCCATCGCCCTCTTCGCGGCGCTGGCGCTCGACTCGGCCCGCCTGCACTTCACGGCGTTCTTCCGCATCTCGATCTTCCTGCCCTACGCCGTGCCCGCGGTCGTCGCGGCCCTCATGTGGGGCTTCATCTACGGCAACCGCTTCGGCCTCGTCGGCAACGTCGAGCAGGCCACCGGCTGGGACCTCCCGGACCTCCTCTCGCAGAGCTGGATCCTCGCGTCGATCGGCAACATCGTCACGTGGGAGTTCGTCGGCTACAACATGCTGCTGTTCTACGCGGCCCTCCGGGTCATCTCGCCCGACCTCTACGAGGCCGCCGAGCTCGACGGCGCGGGCCCCTTCCGCATCGTCACCGGCATCAAGCTCCCCGCCATCCGCGGTGCGCTCGTCATCGGCGTGATCTTCTCCATCATCGGCAGCTTCCAGCTCTTCAACGAGCCGAACATCCTGCAGACGCTGGCGCCGAACGCGATCAGCTCGTACTTCACCCCGAACATGTACGCGTACAACCTGTCCTTCGCGGGACAGCAGTTCAACTACTCCGCCGCCATCGCGATCATCATGGGCGTCCTGACGATGGTGGTCGCCTACGTGGTGCAGCTCGTCGGCACCCGGAAGGACAGCTGACCGTGTCGACCCTCACCGGAACCCCCCTCGCCGCGCCCGACGCCGGCACGCCCACCCGCGACGCACCGGCCGACAAGACGCCGAAGCGCCGCAAGAGCGCCGGCGCCCCGCGCGAGCGTCGCAGCATCGTGCTCACGCTCGTCATGGCGCTGCTGCTCATCTACTCCGTGCTCCCCCTGTTCTGGCTCCTGGTCAACTCGACCAAGACTCAGGACGCGCTGTTCAGCTCGTTCGGCCTCTGGTTCGCGGGCGACTTCGCGCTGTGGGACAACATCCAGGGCGTGCTGACCTACGGCGACGGCGAGTTCGTGCGCTGGCTCGGCAACACGCTGATCTACGTGGTGGTCGGAGCGGGCGGCGCTACGCTGCTCGCCACCCTCGCGGGCTACGGCCTGGCGAAGTTCGACTTCCCGGGCAAGAAGATCGTGTTCGCGGTGGTGCTCGGCGCCGTCGCGATCCCGGGCACGGCCCTCGCGGTGCCGACCTTCCTCCTCTTCAGCCAGATGGGCCTCACGAACACCCCGTGGGCGATCATCCTGCCGTCGCTCATCAGCCCCTTCGGGCTGTACCTCATCTGGACCTACGCGGTCGACTCGGTGCCCGAGGAGATCCTCGAGGCGGCCCGGATCGACGGCTCCAGCGAGATCCGCACCTTCTTCACGATCAGCCTGCGGCTCCTCAGCCCCGGCCTCATCACGGTGCTGCTGTTCTCGATCGTCGCCACCTGGAACAACTACTTCCTGCCCCTGATCATGCTGAGCGACTCCACCTGGTACCCCCTCACCGTGGGCCTCAACCAGTGGAACGCGCAGTCCACCACCGTGGGCGGCCAGCCGATCTACAACCTCGTCATCACGGGCTCGTTCCTCGCGATCATCCCGATCGTGATCGCGTTCCTCTTCCTCCAGCGCTACTGGCAGTCCGGCCTCTCGGCCGGCGGCGTCAAGGCGTAGTCCCCGCTCGGCACGTCCTCCACCGCAGCACCTCCCCTCACCACCACGAAGAAGTGAAAGGCACCACCATGTCCCTCTCGTTCCCCCGCAGGGCGAAGCGCGTCGTCGCGCTCGGCCTCGGCCTCGTCCTCGCGGGCTCCCTCGCGGCCTGCTCCTCCGGATCCGGCGGCGGCGCCAGCGCCGACACCGCCACCGCGGACGAGCTGACCACCGCCCTCGACACCGAGTCGACCCTCACCGTCTGGGGCTGGGCCCCGGCCATCGAGCCGATCGCGGAGGCCTTCGAGGCCAAGCACCCGAAGATCACGGTCGACGTGCAGAACGTCGGCACCGGCGCCGACCAGTACACGAAGCTCCAGAACGCCATCAAGGCGGGCAAGGGCGCTCCCGACGTGGCGCAGGTCGAGTACTTCGCGATCCCGCAGTTCGCGCTCGGCAAGTCCCTCGCCGACCTCTCCGGCTACGGCTACTCGGACCTCGAGGACCAGTTCACGGCGTCCACCTGGAACGCCGTCACCGAGGGCGACGCCCTCTACGCGCTGCCGCAGGACTCCGGCCCCATGGCGATGTTCTACCGCCAGGACGTCTTCGACAAGTACGGCATCGCGGTCCCCACCACCTGGGACGAGTACGTGGCCGCCGCGGAGACGATGCACGCCGCCGACCCGAACCAGTACATCACCAGCGACTCCGGCGACGCCGGCTTCACCACGAGCATGATCTGGCAGGCCGGCGGCCAGCCCTACAAGGTCGACGGCGACAAGGTCACCATCGACATGCAGGACGAGGGCGCCAAGAAGTACACCGCCATGTGGAACCAGCTCGTCGAGGGCGGCTCGCTGGCCCAGACCCCCGGCTGGACCGACGAGTGGTTCCGCGGCCTCGGCGACGGATCCATCGCCACGCTGATCACCGGCGCCTGGATGCCCGGCAACCTCATCGCGCAGGCGGCCGAGGGCTCCGGCCAGTGGCGCGTCGCCCCCATGCCGCAGTACACGGCCGGCGACACCGCGACCGCGGAGAGCGGCGGATCCTCCATCGCCGTCATGCAGCAGTCCGAGAACAAGCTCGTCGCGGCGGAGTTCGCCAAGTTCACGACGGCCGACGCCGAGGGTCGCCAGATCTCCTTCGACGCGGGCGGCTTCCCGTCCACCACGGAGGACCTGAACAGCGACGAGTTCCTCGGTGAGACCCCCGAGTACTTCGGCGGCCAGAAGATCAACGAGGTGCTCAGCGAGGCCTCGAAGAACGTCGTCCCGGACTGGCAGTACCTGCCCTTCCAGGTCTACACGAACAGCATCTTCAGCGACTCGGCCTCGGCCGCGTACTCCAACGGCACCTCGCTCGACCCCGTCCTCGAGGCGTGGGGCAAGGCGGCTGCCGAGTACGGCCAGCAGCAGGGCTTCTCCGTCGAGGTGAAGTAGCCCGCACGATGTGATCGACGAGGGGAGGTGCGACGCGAGTCGCACCTCCCCTCTCCCATGCCACCCCGCGACCCCCGAGGACATGACCATGCCCGGCCTCCCCGCCACCAGCACCCGCTTCCGCATCGGCGCCGACGACTTCGAGCTCGACGGCCGCCCCCACCGCGTCATCGCGGGCGCCCTCCACTACTTCCGCGTGCACCCCGACCAGTGGGCCGACCGGATCCGCAAGGCCCGCCTCATGGGCCTCGACACCATCGAGACCTACGTCGCCTGGAACGCGCACTCCCCCGAGCGCGGCGCGTTCGACACGAGCGCCGGGCTCGACCTCGGCCGCTTCCTCGACCTGGTCCACGCCGAGGGCATGCACGCGATCGTGCGCCCCGGCCCCTACATCTGCGCCGAGTGGGACGGCGGCGGCCTCCCCGGCTGGCTGTTCGAGGACCCGGCCGTCGGCGTCCGCCGCAGCGAGCCGCTGTACCTCGCCGCGGTCGACGAGTTCCTCCGCCGCGTGTACGAGATCGTCGCGCCGCGGCAGATCGACAACGGCGGGCCCGTGATCCTCGTGCAGATCGAGAACGAGTACGGCGCGTACGGCGACGACGCGGAGTACCTCCGCCACCTCGTGGACCTCACGCGGGAGTCCGGGATCATCGTGCCGCTGACGACCGTCGACCAGCCGACCGACGAGATGCTCTCCCGCGGCAGCCTCGACGAGCTGCACCGCACCGGGTCCTTCGGCTCGCGCGCCACCGAGCGCCTCGCGACCCTGCGCCGCCACCAGCCGACCGGGCCGCTCATGTGCAGCGAGTTCTGGGACGGCTGGTTCGACCACTGGGGCGAGCACCACCACACGACGTCCGCGGCCGACGCCGCCGCCGAGCTCGATGCCCTGCTCGCCGCGGGCGCGTCCGTGAACATCTACATGTTCCACGGCGGCACCAACTTCGGCTTCACGAACGGCGCGAACCACAAGGGCACGTACCAGTCGCACGTCACCTCGTACGACTACGACGCCCCGCTGGACGAGACGGGATCCCCGACGGAGAAGTACCTCGCGTTCCGCGAGGTGATCTCCCGCTACCGGTCCGTGCCCGACGAGGTGCCCGCGCAGCGCGGGGACGCGCCCGCCTTCGAGGTGGCGTTCGACCAGGTCGTGCCGCTGGCCGCGCTCGTCGCGGACGGCGCGGCGGGTGCATCCCGCGCCACCGACGCCGTGCCGTCGATGGACGGGCTCGGCGTGTTCCGCGGGTTCGCGCTGCACCGGGTGGAGCTGCCCGCGTCGGACCGCACGCGCGTGCTGGCGTTCGGCGAGGTGCGCGACCGCGCCGTCGTGTCGGTCGACGGGGTGCGCGTCGGCGTGATCCAGCGCGACCAGCACGAGACCGCGATCGCCGTGCCGCCCGGCCGGATCCTCGAGGTGCTCGTGGAGGACCAGGGACGCGTCAACTACGGCGTGCGGATCGGCGAGGCCAAGGGCCTCATCGGCCCGGCGACGCTCGACGGGGTGGAGCTCACCGGCTGGGAGAGCCGTCCGCTCGACCTCGACGCGCTGGCCGCCGAGGCGACGACCCGCGCCGCCGCGGCACCCGCTGATGGGCCCGTCGCCTTCCTCGACGGACCCGTGCTCGCCCACGCGTCCTTCGACGTGGAGGCGCCCGCCGACCTCTTCCTCGACACGCGCTCGTGGGGCAAGGGCGTCACCTTCGTCAACGGCTTCGCGCTCGGCCGCTACTGGACCCGCGGGCCGCAGCACACGCTCTACGTGCCGGGCGCGCAGCTCCGCGCGGGCCGCAACGACCTCGTCGTGTTCGAGACGGGCGCGGCGGCGGATCCGGTCGTCGCGTTCCTCGCGCAGCCGGAGCTCGGGCACCGGGAGCCGTAGGGAGGGCGGGTCGCGCGGCCAGGGCCGCGCGACCTGCCGGGGGCCGCCGCTCGCCGGCCTCTCCGAGGCGCTGCTGCGACAGGAGCGGCCCGGGGCCGGCGAAGCGCTCGAGGCTGCGGGGGAGCTCGTGAGCGGACGCCCCTGAGGCACCTGCGAGGCTCCGGGTCCCCGAGGACGGGGACCGGGTCCGTCCGCGCACGACGAGGGACGGCAGCGCCTCACGACGATGCGCGCAGCACCAGCTCCGTGGGGAGACGCTCGACGCCGCTGCGCGCATGCCCGGCGATCGCGTCGAAGAGCGCCGAGACCGCACTGCGCCCGAGCCGCTCCAGGCGCATGTCCACGGTCGTGAGCGGCGGGCGGCTGCCCCCGGCCATCAGGCCCCAGTTGTCGAAGCCCACGACCGCGACGTCCTCCGGGATCCGCCGGCCCCGGTCGCGGAGCTGGTCGACCACGCCGCGGGCCAGCATGTCGCTGCCGCAGAAGACGGCGTCGAAGTCGATGCCGCGGTCGAGGAGCTCGTCCACCGCGGAGTGGCCCGTGGACTCGAGCCACTCGCCTCGGATCGGCTCCGCGGGAGGACGCAGCCCCGCCTCCTGCAGGCTGGCGCGCCACGCCTGCTCGCGTCGCACCGTCGCGGCGTAGTGGACGGGCCCGGTGAGGTGGGCGATGCGGGTCCTGCCCCGGCTCACGAGATGCCGGACCGCGTCCCGCGCACCGCCCTGCTCGTCGGGGACGACCGAGAAGTCCGAGGCGTCGGTGGATGCGCCGTACGCGTACACCACCGGCACGCCCAGGCGCCCGAGCGACGGCTGGTCGTTGGTGTCGTCCGCGAGCACGATGAGGCCGTCGATGCCGTGCTCGAGCAGGGTGTTGAGCTGGTAGGCCCCGCGCACGGCGTCGCCCCGGCTGTCGCACAGCAGGACGGACATCCGCTCGGTGCCGACGGCGTTCTCGGCGCCCAGGAGCACGGGGAGGCTGAGCCGCCCCACGCTGTCCTGGGTCAGCAGCCCCACCGCCCGCGTCGACCCGGCCCGGGCCGGGCGCGCGCTCCCCCGCGGCCGGTAGCCGAGATCCGCCGCCGCACGGCGCACGCGGATGCGGGTCTCCTCGCTGATCTCGTGGTTGCCCGAGAGGGCCTTCGACACGGTCGAGATGGACACCTGCGCCCGCGCGGCGACGTCCGTGATGGTCACTCGCGACATGATCTCGCGGACTTTCGTACGTTTTCGCCCGTGGTCATGGACCCCGACCTTAGCTCGGCTCTACTTTCTTCCCAGTGTTCCGCCGCCCGGGTGAGACGGCAGCGCCACTACGTCCGCGGATCCACCTCGGGCGCCCTCAAGGGATGACGACGTCCCCTCCGGCCGCTCCCCACCCACATCGACAAGGAACCACCATGCCCCGCATCCTCCCCTCCGTCCGGGCGACGACGCCCATCGCCCTCGCCGACGTCGACATCGCCGACTCCTTCTGGAGCCCCCGCATCGAGACCGTCCGCACGGAGACCATCCCCTTCCAGTACCACCAGCTCGAGACCATCGGGCACCTGGAGTCCCTCCGCCATCAGCGGAAGGACTCGGATCCGGTGCCGCACATCTTCTGGGACAGCGACATCGCCAAGTGGATCGAGGCTGCCAGCTACAGCCTCGTCGCCCACCCCGACCCGGAGCTCGACGCACGCCTCGACGACGTGATCGCCCTCCTCGCCTCCGCCCAGGGCGAGGACGGGTACCTCAACACCTACTTCACGGTCATCGCCCCGGAGGACCGCTTCACGGATCTCCGCGACGCGCACGAGCTGTACTGCGCGGGGCACCTCATCGAGGCGGCCGTCGCGCACCACGCGGCCACCGGCAAGACCAGCCTCCTCGACGTCATGCGCCGCTACGCGGACCTCATCGGCACGGTCTTCGGGCGGGGCGACGGGCAGATCCGCGGCTACGACGGCCACGAGGAGATCGAGCTCGCCCTGGTGAAGCTCGCCGCGGCCACCGGGGAGCGCCGCTACCTCGAGCTCGCGTCCTACTTCGTCGAGGAGCGCGGCACCGAGCCGTACTTCTTCGACCTCGAGGCCGAGCGCCGCGGCACCCCCGGGTACTTCGGCGGCCAGTTCAGCGGCGACGCGCACCCCGGCCGGACCCGCGAGTACCTGCAGGCCCACGCGCCGGTGCGCGACCAGCACGAGGCGGTCGGCCACTCCGTCCGGGCGATGTACCTCTACTCGGCCATGGCGGACCTCGCCCGCGAGCAGGAGGACGGATCGCTCCTCGAGGCGTGCCGCGGACTCTGGGAGCACCTCACCACCCGGCGGATGTACGTCACCGGCGGCATCGGCAGCTCGGCCGTCAACGAGGGGTTCACCCGCGACTTCGACCTCCCGGACGAGACCGCCTACGCGGAGACGTGCGCGGCCATCGGGCTCATGATGTGGGCGCAGCGCATGCTGCGCATCGACCGCCACCGCCGGTACGGCGACGTGCTCGAGCTCGCCCTGTACAACGGGGTCCTGTCCGGCCTCTCGCACGACGGCCAGTGCTTCTTCTACGACAACCCGATGGCCAGCCGCGGCGGCGTCGGACGCCACGCCTGGTTCGACGTGGCCTGCTGCCCGCCCAACCTGGCCCGCCTCCTCACCTCCCTCGGCTCCTACGCCTACGCGACCGGGGACGCGGAGCTCGTCGTCCACGTGCCCGTCTCGGGGACGGTGCGCGTCGCCGCGGGCGACGAGACCGCGGTCATCGAGGTCGAGGCCGACGTCCTGGCATCCGGCCGTGTCGTCCTGCGCGTCACGGAGGCTCCCGAGCAGGAGCTCGCGCTGACGGTGCGCATCCCGGCGTGGTCGCGGACCGCGACGCTGCAGCTCAACGGAGAGGCGCTGGACCTGGATGACGCCGGCGTGCTCGGGGACGACGGGTACGCGACGGTCGATCGGCGGTGGCGAGCCGGCGACGAGCTCGTCCTCCAGCTCGACACGGCACCGCGTCGTCTCCGGGCCGACCCGCGCCTCGTCGACCACGCGGGCCGGGTCGCCGTCGCGCGGGGGCCGCTCATCCACGCGCTCGAGGAGGTGGACAACGGCGCCGACCTGCACATGCTGACCCTCCCGAGGGACGCCGACCTCGGGACCGAGTCGGCGGACGGCATGGGCGTGGTCGTGGCGGACGGTCGGCGCAGCACCCTCGGAGGCGAGGGCCTGTACCGCATCGACATCCCCCGGGAGCACGGCGCCACGCTCCGCCTCGTCCCCTACTTCTCGTGGGCCAACCGCGGCGAGGGCGAGATGCGCATCTGGATCCGGGAGAGCTGAGCGCGCGCGTCGGCGGAGGAGCGAGGACCCTGAGGGCGGTCGCGGACGCGTCGGTCCACGGTCCGGCCGAGGGCGGTGGCCGCGCCCCGTGTGAGCGGGCGGGGAAGTGGGTACGGGCCGGGTGGGCGCGCGAGCGCCGCCCGGCCCGCGCCCCGCCGCACGGGCCGCCGACCCGCACGAGGAGACCGATGACCACGGACACCGCACTCGACATCGATGACCTGATCGACCCCGAGGAGGTCGAGGCCGGTCCCGGCACGCTGCGGATCACGGATCCGCGCGACGGCTCCCCGGTCGGCGCCATCGACGCGTCGAGCCCCGAGGAGGTCGACGCCGCGGTGCGCCGCTCGGTCGCTGCGTCCACCGCCTGGGCCGCGACGCCGCCCGCCCAGCGCGGCCAGGCCGTGCGCCGCGCCGCCCACGCGCTCGCGGAGCACGCGGAGGAGCTCGCGGAGCTCAACGTCCGCGAGACCGGCAAGCCCATCGGCGACGCGCTCGGCGGCGTCGGCGCGGGCGTCGACACGCTCCTGCAGTACTCCGAGCTCGGACCCGTCCACCGTGGGAAGGCCCTCCTCGGCACGCTCCCGAACGTCGACTTCTCGGTGCCGCGCCCGCGCGGCGTCACGGTCGCGCTCACGCCGTGGAACGACCCGGTGGCGGTCGCGGCCGGCATCATCGGCGCGGCGCTCGTCATGGGCAACACGGTGATCCACAAGCCGAGCGAGCGCTGCCCGCACCTCGGGGAGCTGCTCGGCCGGATCCTCGCCGAGGCGCTCCCCGAGGGCGTGCTCGTCTCCGTGGTCGGCGGCGGCGACGTCGGCGACCAGCTGGTCGCGCACGAGGACACGCGCGTGGTCGCGCACGTCGGATCCACCGCCGCGGGCGAGGCCATCGCGCGCCGCGCCGCCGGGACGCCCACCCACGTCATCCGCGAGAACGGCGGCAACGACCCGCTCCTCGTCGACGCGGGCGTCGACCCCGAGTGGGCCGCCGCGCAGGCCGCCCTCGGCTCCTTCGCGAACGCCGGCCAGATCTGCACCTCGGTCGAGCGGATCTACGTCCACCGCGACATCGCCGACCGCTTCACCGCCGCGCTCGTCGCGGAGGCCGAGCGCTGGAACTCCTCCGGCGACCTCGGCCCGCTGGTCGACGAGCGCATGCGCTCGGCCGTGCACGAGCAGGTGCAGGAGGCCCTCACCGACGGCGCCCGTGCGCTCGTCGGCGGGCACGTGCCCGACGGCCCCGGCTCCCGCTACCCGGCCACCGTGCTCGTCGACTGCACCGACGACATGGTCGTCATGACGCACGAGACGTTCGGCCCGGTCGCCGCCGTGCGCGTCGTCGAGGACTTCGACGAGGCCCTCGAGCGCGCGTCCGCCGACCGCTACGGCCTCGCCGCGAGCGTGCTCACCGCGTCGATGGAGCACGCGCAGCGCGCGGCCGCCGAGCTGCCCGTCGGCACGATCAAGGTCAACGGCGTCTTCGGCGGCGCACCCGGCGGCGCCGCGCAGCCCCGCGGCCGCAGCGGATCCGGCTTCGGCTACGGCCCCGAGCTCCTCGACGAGATGAGCACCACGACGGTCGTGCACCTCGGGCTGCCCGTGCTCGACGCGGGGGCGGTCACCCCCGCCGAGGACGCGTCCGGCTCCGTGAGCACGGACGCGGGCGACGCCCGATGACGAGCGAGCTGCGCGGGATCATCGGCCTCCTGGCCGAGCGCCGGCCGACCGTCACGGTCATCGGCGACGTCATCCTCGACGAGTGGTGGCGCGGCCACAGCGACCGCATGACCCGCGAGGCGCCGGCGCCCGTGGTCGACGTGACCGAGCGGATCCAGTCCCTCGGCGGCGCCGCGAACACGGCCGTGAACCTCGCGAGCCTCGGCGGCACCGTGCGGATGGTCGGCCTCGTCGGCCAGGACGCCGCGGGCGACCGCGTGCGCGACCTGCTCGTGGCCGCAGGCGTCGACGTGACGGGGCTCGTGCACTCGCCGCGCCTGCGCACCACCACCAAGACGCGCATCGTGGGCGACGACCAGGTGATCGTGCGGGTCGACGACGTGCACCGCGGATCCGTCCACCGCGACGACGCGCGCGCCCTCGCCCGCGCGGCCCTCGAGGCCACCGCGGGCGTGGACGCCGAGATCGTCTCCGACTACGGCACCGGCACGCTGCACGGCGTGGTGCTCGAGTCGCTCGCCGCCCGCGAGCGCCGCCCCGCCCTCACGGTGGTCGACGCGCACGACCCCGCCATCTGGGCGCCGCTCCGCCCCGACCTCATCACCCCCAACGCGGGCGAGGCCGGCCGCCTGGTCGACCGGGCGCTCGCGCGCGACGAGGACCGCGCCGCCGTGGTCGCCGCGCTCGGGGACGCGATCCTCGCCGCGGCCGGATCCGCGACCGCCGTCGTCACGCTGGACCGCGACGGCACCGTGGTGCTCGGCGCCGGCGAGCCGTACCGCACGCGCGCGCACCCCGTGCCCGAGAAGCAGGCGTCCGGCGCGGGCGACACGTTCGTCGCCGCCCTCACGCTCGCCCGCGCCGTGGGCCTCCCGCTCACGGTGAGCGCCGACTTCGCGCAGGCCGCGGCCGACGTGGTCGTGCGCCTCCCCGGCACGTCCGTGTGCTCGGCCGCGACCCTCGCCGACCACCTCGGCGAGACGCGCTCGCGCACGGTCTCGCAGGCCGAGCTCGTCGACCTCGTGGCCGCCGAGCGCGCCGCCGGCCGCCGGATCGTCTTCACCAACGGCTGCTTCGACGTGCTGCACCGCGGCCACACCACCTACCTCCGCCAGGCCAAGCGCCTCGGCGACGTGCTCGTGGTGGCGCTCAACAGCGACGACTCGGTGCGGCGGCTGAAGGGATCCGACCGGCCGGTGAACACCGCGGAGGACCGCGCGGGCGTGCTCGCCGAGCTGTCCTGCGTCGACGTGATCACCGTCTTCGACACCGACACCCCCATCCCGCTGCTCGAGGCGGTGCAGCCCGACGTCTACGCGAAGGGCGGCGACTACACGCCCGAGATGCTCGACGAGACCGACGTGGTGCGCGCGTACGGCGGCGAGGTCAGCATCCTCGGCTACGTGCCGTCGCAGTCCACGAGCTCGATGGTCGACCGGATCCGCGCCTCCGCCCCCGATCCCGGCTTCACCCGCCCCGCGGGCACGGCGAAGTCCGCGCCCGCCGGCGGCCCCGTCGGCCCCGCCGGCCCCGCCGGCCCCGAGGCCGCCGCCCCCGCGTCCGAGACGGATCCGGAGCCCGCGCCGGGAGCCCCCCGGTGACCGCGGGCCGGAGCCGCCGCTGGTCCGGCGAGTGGGGCGCGGGCCGGGCGCCGGACGCGCCCGCGATCGACGTGCTGATCCCGAGCGCCGGCCGCACGGCCGAGCTCGCGGTCACGCTCTCCGGCCTCGCCGGCCAGGACGATCCGCCGTTCCGCGTGATCGTGAGCGACCAGTCCGACGGCTTCCGCGCCGACGCCGAGCCGAGCGTGCAGGGCATGGTGCGCGTGCTCCGGGCGCAGGGCCGCGAGGTCGAGGTGGTGTCGCACCTGCCGCGCCGCGGGATCGCCGAGCACCGCGCGTCGCTCCTCGCGCGCGCGACCGCCGACGCCGTGCTCTTCCTCGACGACGACGTGTGGCTGGAGCCCGGCATGCTCCGCCGCATGCACGACGCGCTCCGGACGCTCGGCATCGGCTTCGTCGGCGCCGCCGTGCAGGGCCTCAGCTACCTCGACGACCGCCGCGCCCACGAGGCCACGGCCTTCACGCCGTGGGGCGACGCCGTGCAGCCGGAGCGCGTCCGCCGCGACACGCCGGGCTTCGACCGGTGGCCGCTGCACAACGCCGCGAACCTCGCGCACATCGCCGCGGACCTCGACCTCGAGGTCGACACGTGGCTCGCGTACCGGATCGCGTGGGTCGGCGGCTGCGTGCTCTACCGCCGCGACGCGCTCGTGGAGACGGGCGGCTTCGACTTCTGGGAGCGCCTGCCCGAGCACCACTCCGGCGAGGACGTGGCCGCGCAGTGGCGGGTGATGGAGCGCTCCGGCGGCGCCGGGATCGTGCCGAGCGGCGCCGTGCACCTGGAGGCGCCGACCACCATCCCCGTCCGCGAGGTGGACGCCTTCGACGTGGTCTTCGCCGACGAGTCGCCGGATCCCCAGGAAGCGCCCCTAGACGACGCGCCCGCCGAGGAGTCGACTCGATCCGAGGGAGGCGCGGGTGACCGCGCCGACCGCTCCTGATCACCGACGAGAGGACATCACCATGGCCATCAACCCCATCGAGCTCCAGAAGCACCTCAGCGGCCTCGACTACCCCGCGTCCAAGGACGCGATCGTGAAGAAGGCGGAGGAGTCGGGCGCCGACTCCGACGCGCTCGACGCCCTCAAGAAGATCGAGGACAAGGAGTACGACGCCCCCACGGCGATCAACTCCGCCGTCTCCGACGCGAGCTGATCCGCGTCCCGCACGACCTCGACGGCCCCCGTCCTCCTGGTGAGGACGGGGGCCGTCGCACGTGCTCCGCGGGGGTCAGCCCCGCCCGCCGGCTCGCACGCCGCGCCGCCCGCCGCCGCGCCCGCCGGCCTCCGCCGGGAGCTCCTCCTCGATCGCGGCCAGCGCGTCCTCGAGGCAGCTGAACCAGTCGCAGAGCCCCGGGACCGGCTGCATGCGCATCAGCTCGACCCGCTCGCCCTGCGCCTGCAGGTAGCCGCGGAGCCTCCGCGCGTCGTTCTCGTGCAGGCGCGAGTCGCACACCCGCCACTCCGTCGCCGAGAGCGCGACGACCTCCAGGCGCTCCTCGATCCGCAGCATCGTCCCTCTCCTCCTGGGCGTCCCCGCCATCCCCTCGACGGTATGCGCGCGCCGGATCGGTGAGGACGGGGTTGACAGCTCCCGGGAGGGATGTCACGCGGGGACGTCGGGGAGGGGGCGAGGATCAGGGGCGGTACTCGGTGGGCTTCTGGAACCCCATCGGGTCGCCGTTCGCCGGGTTCTGCCCTTCGCCCCCCATGCGGCCCTTCCCGAGCACGTACAGGATCCGCATCAGGGCACGGCCGAGGAGACGGAGGACGAGGCGGAGGGCGGTCATGCGCCGACCGTACCGGGCGGCCCCGCGGCACGGAAGGCACGCGGGACGACGGGGGCGCGGACGCCTGGACGCAGCACCGCCCGGCCCTCCAGCGGAGGACCGGGCGGTGCGGATTCGATGTGCGGGACTACTGGCCGAGCTTCTGGTCGGCGACGTCGCCGGCCTTCTCCGCGGCGCCGTCGGACTTGCCGCCGGTCGCCTTGCTGGCGGCGTCCTGGCCCTTGTCGATGGCCCCGTCCGTCGCCTTCTCGCCCTTGTCGCTGTCGATGAGTCCCTTGGCCTTGTCTCCGAGATCTGCCATGCCGTTCTCCTCTTCGTCTGCGGAACGCCCCGATCGGGACGCACCTCCACCATGCTCCGATCCGGCGCGCGCGACATCCCCCTCATGCGGATGCGAGGCTGGATCCATGGACCGCATCGACCCCCGCCGCCTCGCCGGCGTGCTCGCCGACGCCGAGCTGCGGGCGGCCTACGCGCGCGTGGTGCTCGGATCCGGACTCGACGACGCCCTCGCGCCGCTCACGCCCGCGCAGCGGAGGAAGGCCCGCGCGTCCCTCGTGGGTTCGGGCCTCGTGGCGCTCGACCCGGACGGCACGGCGACCGCGCCCGACGCCGTGTTCCGCGCGATCCTCGCCCAGCAGCCCGCGACGCCGCCCGCCCAGGGCGTCGAGCGGTTCCTCCGCGACGGCCGCATCGCGCAGTGGCCCGCGGGTCCCGCGGACCTCGACGCGCTGCTCCGGCACGTGGCCGCCCGCGTCCTGGAGCCCGACGAGGTGCTCGACGAGCGCGCCCTCACGGAGCGGCTGGCGCCGTACGCCGACGACCACGCGCTGCTGCGCCGCCACCTCGTGGACGCCGGGCTGCTCCTCCGCACGCGCTCGGGATCCGAGTACGCGCGGGCGGACGACGACGGCACGACGGGCGCGGACGCGGTGGATCCCGCCGCGGAGCCCGCCGCACGCTGAGCCCGACTCCGGTCGCCCCCGCCGCCGCGGTCCTCCGGCCGGTCGCGCCGCGGATCAGTCCGCGTGCCGCACGCACACCGCCGACACGTCGTCGCTGAGCAGCCCGCGCGCCGCCGCGTCCGCCGTGGCGTCGGCGATGCGGCGCACCGTCTCGGCGGCGTCGGACGCCGAGCGCACGAGCTCCACGAGCGGCGCCACGCTGTCGAGCGATCCGTCGAAGAGGTCGAGCGCGCCGTCGGTGAAGGCGAGGAGGCGGTCCCCGGCGCGGAGCACGCCGCGGCCCGCCGACCAGGTGGCGTCCGGCACGACGCCGAGCGGCAGGCCGAGCGCCGGCAGCGTCTCGTGCGTGCCGTCGGCGCGGAGCAGCACGGTGAGGCCGTGGCCGCCGTCGGCGTACGCGAAGCGGCCCGTGGATCCGTCGATGCGGCAGTGCAGGAACGTCGCGAAGGTCTCGGTCGCGTCGAGGTCGGGCTGGAGCTGCGCCTGCACCGCGGTGACGGTGCCCTCGACGTCGGGCCCGCGGTGCGCCTGGAACCCGGAGCGGACGGCGCTCGCGAGGATCGCCGCGCCCGCGCCCTTGCCCATGACGTCGGCCACGGTCACGTGCAGGCCGTCGACGTCCTCGCCCCACGCGTAGAAGTCGCCGCCGACGCCGCGGGACGGGATGCTGATCCCCGCCAGGTCGTAGTCCGGCCACAGCGGCCGGTCGACGGGCAGCAGGCGCCGCTGCACCTCCCCGGCGACCTCCTCGTCGGCGCTGTCGCGGAGCTCGCGCTCGACCCAGGCGCCCATCTCGTCGAGGAGCTTCTCCTGCGCGGGCCGGAGCTCGCGCGGCTCCGTGTCCACGAGGCAGAGCGTGCCGACCGCCTGGCCGCCGGACACGAGCGGGCGTCCCGCGTAGAAGCGGATGTGGCGGGGGCCGGTCACGGTGGTCCGGTGCGCGAAGCGCTCGTCCTTCGTCGCGTCCGGCACCACGAGGATCTCCGGCGAGCGGATGGTGATGTCGCAGAACGACTGCGCGCGGTCCGAGATCAGGGAGACGCCCGCGGGCTGCGGCGACTTGGTGAACTGCTCGGCCTCGCTGAGGAGATTGATCTCCGCGACGGGCACGTCGAACAGCTCGCGCGCCAGCCGGGTCACCCGGTCGAAGCGCTCCTCCGCGGTGGATCCCACCAGCCGGAGGGACTGCACGGCACGCAGCCGCGCCTGCTCGTCCACGCCGGTGCGGACGCCCGTGGGCCGGCCCGCCGGATCCGATCCGCCCGAGCGCGCGACGGGTTCCTGCATGGCCATCCGATCCCCCTGAGTCCGTCGACGGCCGATCCCCCGGACCGCGGCGCCTGCGGCCGAGTCTAGGTGGCGGCCCTGCGCGCGGACCCGTGCCGGGCGTGCCGTCAGGCTTCGCGGCGCAGCACCAGCACGGTCACGTCGTCGGGGTTCGCCTGCTCGGAGGCGAGCGCCGTGATCCGCCCCACGAGGTCCTCGGCCGACGAGGACGCCCGCGCGAGCTCGACCACATGGTCGACCGCGCGGAGGGTGCCGTCGTAGAGGTCGAGCACGCCGTCGCTGAAGGTGACGATGAGGTCGCCCGGCGCGAGCCGCACCTCGTGCGTCGTCCAGCCGGCGGCGCCGGGGACGCCCACGGGGAGGTCGTTCGAGGCCAGCCGCTCCCAGGATCCGTCCGCCCGGACCAGCGCCGAGAGGCCGTGGCCCGCGTCGGCGAACAGGACGGTGTCGTCCTCGGCCCGGACGCGCGCGTGGAAGACCGTCGCGAAGGTGCTCGTCTCGCCGAGCTCCGCCGTGAAGCAGTCGGCGGTGCGCTCGATGGCGGCCACCGGATCCGGCACGTTCTTGGCGCTCCGGACCACGGCGCGCGCGGTCGCCGCGATGATGCCGGCGCCGACGCCCTTGCCCATCACGTCGCCCAGCGTGAAGGCGAGCCCTTCCTTCACCGGGTACCAGTCGAAGAAGTCGCCGCCGACGGACTTGGAGGGGAGGCACGCCCCGGCCACCTGGTAGCCGGGCAGCGGCACCGACGTCTTGGGCAGCAGCGCCTGCTGCACCGCCGACGCCCGCGCCAGCTCCTCCTCCGACGCCCGCTCGCGGTCCCGGGCGGCGTCGAGGCTCCGCCGCGCGAGGCGCGACAGCTCGTTGACCACGAAGGCCGCGAACGCGAACGCGAGCGCGCTGTAGAGCCCGCGCCAGAGCTCGTTCTCGTTCTGCCCCCGCAGGTGCAGCAGCCCGGGCAGGGCGAGGGTCAGGTAGACGCCGACGAAGACCGTGAGGATGTGCCAGCGCCCGCGGTTCGCGCCGAGCCACACCACGGGCAGCACGAGGAGCGACCCGTAGATGGACGCGTTCTCGCCCGTCGCGAGGCGCAGGACGGCCACGACCGCGAAGTCGAGCACGGGCACGAGGTTCGTGAGGCGGGCGAGGTCCGGCCGGACCGTGACGAGCGCCGCCAGCAGGGTGGCCACCGCGAGGAGGCCCGCGGAGGCGAGCAGCGCGCCCGGGTCGGCGACGGCCAGCGACGGCACCACGAGCCCCATCAGGAGCGCCGCGGCGTACAGCACCACCATCGGCCCCTGCTTGAGCAGGGCGGACGGGCCCATCGTCGTCGAGCTGCCGGCCGAGCCCAGGTCGATCGCCGGGGCGTCGTCGTCCGCGGCGAGCAGCCAGGTGGTGCGGGATCTCCAGGCGGGCACCGACGAGGAGGCGGTCATCAGCTCGCCTCGGGCTCGATCCGGGTCCGGCGCACGCTCCACACGTTCTCGTCACCCACCCGCTCGTAGGTGAGCTCGTCGCAGAGGAGCTGCACCATGGCGAGCCCGCGGCCCGACTCGGCGTCGACGCCCGGCATCTCGCGCGGGGCGAGGCGGAAGTCACCGGGCTCGGCGCCGTCGCGGAGCCTGGCGCTCATGGTGCCGTCGTCGACCGTGACGCTGACCACGCAGGAGACGCCCTCGCCGCTGTCGGCGTGCTCGATCACGTTGGAGGCGAGCTCCACCAGGGCGGTCTCGAACGCCATGCGGTCGAGGTCGCTGACGTCGGGGCGGTCGTCCCAGAGCCGGGCGACGAGCTCGTGCACGGCGTCGACGTCGTCCGGCGGCGCCTGGAGGGTCATGGTCCGCGTGGTCTCAGTCACGGTAGGCCGCCTCGGGGGTCGGGGAGGAGAGGAGGACGCGGTCGAGGTTGGAGAGCTTGAGCACCATCGACACCTGCGCGCCGGGCGCCGCGATGCGGAGGTCGCCGCCGCGGTCGCGGGCGACCTTCAGGCAGCCGATGAGCGCGCCCAGGCCGGACGAGTCGATGAAGGGGACGGAGGAGAGGTCCACCACCACGCGGGCGGGGCCGTCGATCACGGCCTCCTCGATCGCGCGTCGCAGCTCGGGCGCGGATGCCATGTTGAGCATCCCGTCCGGCGTCACCACCGTCGTCTCGTCGACGATCGCGGTGGTCGTCGTGAATGCCATCAGCTCTCCCCCTGTCGCGGTCGGGCCGACCGGATCCGGTCGGTCGGCGGGTGGGCGTCCCCGCGTGCCCCTCGCACGCGTCCGCCCGTCGTCCCGCACCCCGTTCGCGCTCAGTCTCCCATGCTGGGGAATCCCGTGGGGCGCCGCGAGGACCCGTCTCCCCGCCGGTCAGCGCGGCACGAGGCGGAACAGGAACCGGGTGCGCACCATCAGCCAGAGGAGCCCCAGGATCACCACGTAGGCGAGCGTGCCGACCACCACCCCCGAGGACGCGAGGCCCGGGATGTTCGCGGCGACCAGGGCCAGGAGCACGTGCATGATGAAGACGTAGAGCGTCGCCTGCCCGAGCGGCAC
The DNA here is from genome assembly GCF_030816895.1 of Clavibacter sp. B3I6. Lineage (NCBI taxonomy): Bacteria > Bacillati > Actinomycetota > Actinomycetes > Micrococcales > Microbacteriaceae > Clavibacter > Clavibacter sp. B3I6. The sequence continues at coordinate 2,469,035 of NZ_JAUSYL010000001.1, read as the reverse complement.
GAGGAACCAGCCGAGCGCCCGGTGGATCGGCCGCCAGAACGCGGTGAGCGCCGCGTAGCCCACGACCACCACCAGCAGCACGTCGAGGAGCCGCCCGGGCTCGACCCGCGTGCGCTGGAACCACGCGTCGTAGACCTGCTGGTACGTGGCGTCCGGCAGGAGCGAGAGCCGCACGTCGAGCGGATCCGCGAGGTACGGGTTGCTCCACGCGAACAGCCCGAGGAGCACGGCGAGCAGCACGCACGCGGGCAGGACCACGCGGCCGGCGCGCGACGACCACCACGCGAGGATGCTCCGGCGGTGGTACCCCGCGACCATCCCGACCACGAAGAGCAGCTGCCAGGACAGCAGCGGGAACGAGTCCTCGAACTGGGACGGCAGCAGGCGCGTGGGGGCGACGGCGCCCACGATGTGCAGCGCGACGCTCCCCGCGAGCACGAGCGGCCACCGGCGGCGGGCGAGGAGCAGGAGGATCAGCGGCGACACCGCGAGGAGCACCACGTAGAGGCCCATGATGTTGAACTGCCACGGCCCGACCCGCAGCAGCAGGAGGTCGATCACCGCGGGCAGGGACACGGGGTACGCGAACAGCTGCTCGCTCCCCGCGTAGAGGTCGTAGACGGTGCCGGACGCGCCCGCGCCGGCCGCGCCCGTGCCCTCGTCGGTGAAGGTGGTGACGACCGTGCCGTCGACGCCGGGGATCCGGCTGAGGAGGAAGACGACGAGCACCACGACGAGCGCGGTCACGTAGAGCTTCACCGCGCGGCGCGTGGTGCGCCCGGCGACCTCCCGCATGCCGCCCGCCTCGATCGCGGGCCGGTGCACGAGGCCGAGCACGACCCCCGACAGCAGCACGAACAGCTCGGCGCCGGAGACGACGCCCACGCCCTCCTGCGTGATGGTCTGGAAGGCCGAGACGAGGCCCACGTGGTTGACGACGACGAACACGATGGCGATGCCGCGCATCGTGTCGATGCGGAGGTCGCGGCGGCCGGGCTCCGCGTACGCGAGGCGCGCGCGGATCCGGGGCCGCGTCGCGAGGACGTACAGGGCCGCCGCGACGAGGAGCACCAGCACGGCGACGGCGACGCTCCACCCCGGCGGGATGACGCCCGGCCCCGAGGCGGCGGCGGACGCGGCGACGGGATCGAGGACGGGACCGGGGATGAGGGCGCTGCCCGCGAGGTCGGCGGCGAAGGCCGCGGCGACGTCGGGGACCTCGCTCACGCCCCACTGGATCGGCACGCCGTCCCGCGCGGTCGTCGCATCGGTCCAGAGCACCGCGGCGAGGGTCGGGTAGGCGTCGTCGCCGGCGGCCGCCATGACCTGCCGCCACCACGCCCGCTGCACGTCGAGCGCCGCAGGCCCGCCCGCCTCCGCGGCGGGGCTCGTCAGGGCGGCGGTCTCGAGGAGGAGCGGCGTGGCGTCCGGGGTGGAGAAGCGCGCGACGAAGTCGTCGGGCGCAGCGCCCTCCGCGGGGACCTCGGTCGGCCCGAGCCGCGCCGCCAGCTCGCCGTCGGCGGGGAGCGTCATCACCACGCGGCCCTCCGGCGAGTCGTCGTGGAAGACGGAGAGCCCGACCACGTCCACGTCCCCGGCGGCCGGCAGGTACGGGCCGTAGGGGTCGTCGGTCTGGTCGAGGACGCCGTCGCCCGAGGTGTCGAGGGCGCGGAGGTCCGCGTCGGACGCGGGCCGGTCGGCGCCGAACGGGTAGGAGCCGCCCCAGCTCGGGGACCACACCACGGCGGACCCGGGCAGCTCGGCGTGCACCGCGCCCGCCACCGCCGCGAAGGCCGCGCGGTAGGCGCCCGGCTGCAGGCCCCACGCCGACCATGGCGTGTTCATGTCGGGGGCGAAGCGCACGTAGGCGGGCGCGTCGGCGGATCCGAGGACGGTGCGCACGTCCGCCGCGAGCTCGGCGGCCGCGTCGTCGTCGATCTCGGCGAGCGGCACCGACGGCTCGAGGGTGAGGACGGGGATCGCGCCGACGGCGGCGGCCTGCTGCGCGAACTGGCGGAGGTAGGTGATCTCGCCGTCGGCCATCGGCACGGATCCGGAGTGCGCGTAGACGGCGGCGGGCGCCCCCAGCCGGTCGGCCTGCGCGGCGGCGCTGTCGCGGCTCCAGTCGATGGTGGCGCCGAGGTACGCGCCGCTGTCGGGCACGAGGACGGCGGGGAGGTCGCGGGCGGGGACGGTAGCGGGCGCGGCTGCGGCGGTCGCCGGCATCGGGCCGGCGACCAGCGCGGCGGCGGCGAGCCCCGCGACGGCGAGCGCGCGGAGGATCCGCGGACGCGGGCGCGGCGAGGCGGCCCGACCGTGCCCCTGGTGGTCCCGCGTGCGCATCCTGCTCCCCCGACGCCGATGCTCCCCCGAGATGCGCGTCGGGCCGAGCCTACGCGGACGCGGGGGCGGGTGATGCGCCGGGCCGCGCCCCGCGCGGGCCCGCCCCGCATCCGCGGGCCGCCGCCGAGTGGCGGGCGGGGCGACGCGCCGGATATCCTCGATGCCGAGCGACGAGCTCGATGAGCAGGGGCGGCCGTCGGCTGGCCGAGGAGAACACGGTGTCGACCGCACGCGAGCACGCTCCCACCGAGCGGCGCATCACCCGCCAGGGGATCGAGACCTCCATCGCGCTCGCCTGGAACGCCGAGGGCGCCCTCCGCGGCCTCCCGCCGCTGGCCTGGCAGCTCGGGGGCCCCTGGGAGGGCGTGCACTTCGCGGGCGACGCCGACGCCTACGCGCCCGAGATGCGCCGCGAGATCGTCGAGTCGTGGATCGCGGGACTCGGCCTCGCCGACGCCATCGACCTCACCGACGGCCCGCTCGCGCGCCGCGGCCCCGACATGGTCTGGACGGGCGCGCTCGACGAGGTCGTGTTCGAGCTGCGCTACCCGGCGTCGCTCGCGGATCCCGCGGCCACGGACTCCTAGCCGGCGGCCGCCGCGGTCGCATCCGCCGAGGTCTCGCGCTCGCGCCACCCGGATCCGTCGCGCTCCAGCTCGATGAGCTGCCCGTTCGCCCACACGAGCGAGCGCGTGAGCGCCGGCGAGCGCCCGAGCGCCGTGAGGTAGAGCACGCGCAGCAGGTAGCCGTGGGCGACCACGAGGGTGGTGCGCGGATCCGCCGCCACGTCGTCGAGCACCGCGCGCGCCCGCACGGCCGCCTCCGCCCACGTCTCGCCGCCGGGCGCCGCGGGCTCGCCGTCGTCGCCCGTGAGCCAGGCCGCGAACGCCTCCCCGTGCACAGGTCCGCGCAGCTCGTCGCGCGTGATCCCCTCGAAGCCGCCGAAGTCCAGCTCCACCAGCTCGGGCCGCGGCTCCGGCACCACGCCCGGCGCGACACCCTGCTCCTGCAGGATCCGCGCGGTGCTGCGGGCGCGCACGAGCGTGCTCACGAGGATCCGCTCCACGCCCTCCCCGCGCAGCCGCGCCGCGAGGGGCGCCAGCTGCTCGGCGGCGTCGTCGCCGACGTCCACGTCCGTGCGCGAGTTGTACCGGTACTCCCGGTTCCAGGACGTCTGCGCGTGCCGGGTGAGGAGCAGGCGCGCGGGCGCGGCCGGGGGTGTCTGCATGGACACCATCCTCCCGGACCCCCGTCGCCGGTCCGCCCTCGCTCGCCCGCAGGACCTTCCCGGCACCTGTGGGCCGGAGCCGTCGCGGGGACGGCCGGACTAGCGTCGGAGGGGCCCGCGGCGACCGCCCGGGCATCGGACGGAGCGGGAGCACGGGAGCCACGATCGCCACTCGAACCCCGCCCCGACCGGCTGCTCCTCCCGCGGTGCGCCTCGCCTTCGCCGCCGCCACGGCCGCGTACCTCGTGAACTGCGCGATCGGGATCGGCGCCGCCGCCCGGATCCTCCCGCCCCGGCCGGAGCTCCGCCTCCACCACCGCGCCTACGTGCTCACGAGCACCCTGACCGCGGTCGCGCTGAGCACGCCGCTCGGGGCCCGCACCCCGCCCGCCCGCCGGGCCGCCCTCCGCGCCGCCCTCCGCCTCGCGCCCGCCCTGATCCCGCTCGCCGCGCTCCCCGCCGACCGGCACGCGCACCCGCCGGCACCCCGCCGTCGCCCTGACCGCCGCCCCCTGGTTCGCCTGGGGCACCCTCACCGCCTGGAGATGACCGTGGAGTTCCTCGACGTCCTGCGCGCCCGGAAGACCACCAACGGCGCCTTCCTGCCCGACCCCGTGAGCGAGGAGCACCAGCGCCTCCTGATGGAGGTCGCCGGCCGCGCGCCCTCGCAGCTGAACAGCCAGCCGTGGCGCTTCGTCCTCGTCGAGGAGCGCGACACCATCGAGCGGATCGCGGAGATCAGCGGCGAGAGCATGACCGAGACGATGTCGAACGGCACCTTCTTCGAGCGCTACAAGCACTACTTCCGCTTCTCGCAGGAGGAGATGGACCGCCGCCGCGACGGGATGCTCTTCGACAAGCTCCCCGCGCCGCTGCGCCCGTTCACCAAGCAGGCGTTCACGCCGCGCGGGCAGCGGCTGATGAACTCGCTGCAGGTGCCGAGGACGCTCGGCCGCGAGAACCGCAAGCTCGTCGCGGGCAGCCCGCTGCTCATTGGCGTCATGCTCGACCGCGCCGAGGAGCGCCCCGAGTCCCTCGCCGCCTTCTACTCGACGTTCTCGATGGGCGCCGCGATGGAGAACGTGTGGCTGACGACCGGGGCGATCGGCATGGGGATCCAGTTCATCTCCTTCCCGATGGAGATCCGCGAGCAGTGGACCCGCGTCGAGGAGCTGCTGCGCGTGCCGCCGGAGCTCCAGCTCATGGCCGTCTACCGGCTCGGCTACCTGCCGCCGGAGGCCCGCCGCCCCGCGATCGACTGGTCGAGCCGGGAGCGCAAGCGCCCCTCGCAGTACGTGTTCCGCGGCACGTGCGACACCCCGCAGGAGGGGTGGGACGAGCCGACGGCTCCCTGATCCCGCCGGCCGCGCGCCTCCTACTGGGGGCGCGGTGCGCCGCCTCGCGGCCTGAGAGGGCCGGTCCGCCGCCCTAGGGTCGAGGCATGAGCAGCGGCGCCTGGGTGCGCATCCCGTCCCCGACCGCCCGGCACCGCTGGCTGATCACCGCGGCGTCCCTCGCCCTCGTGTCGCTCTTCGCGTGGACGCCCGTCGGCGGGCTCGCGCGCCTCGTGGACGAGGCGGTCGGCCCGTCCCCGCTCATCCGCCTCGGCCTGCCGATCCTGCTGGCCGTCGCCGGCGTCGGCATCGCCTACCTGGTCGTCGTCGAGCGCACGCAGCCGCCCGCGATCGACGTCGCGCGCAGCCTCCTCCGCATCGGCCGGAGGGAGTGGGGCTTCGCCGAGGTCACGGGCGCCCGCATCGAGCTGGCAGGCGCGGACGGCGACGACACCCTGGTGCTCCGCCTCACGACGACCGGCGACGAGAGCTGCAGCGTCGTCGTCTCCACGCGCGAGGGGGTGCGCATCGACGACGCGCAGCGGGACGCGCTCCTCGCCCTCGTCGACGGTTCCCGCATCGCGCCGCCCCGCTCGAAGGACGACCCGCACGGCCGCTTCGCGCACGTCGAGTTCCCCGGCCACCTCACCCGCGAGGACGCCGCGGCGCTCGTGGACGGCAGCGGAGTCGCCGAGCCGATGGCCGCTCAGGGCCGGCGGGGGCAGGGCTCCGGCGCGCGGAACGTCCGCCCCGCGGGGACGCCCAGCCGGAACCGCGTCTCGATGCGCGCGCAGTACACCGTCGCCGGGCTCGTGACGGCGATGGGCGCCTTCTTCGCGGTGGTCGCGGTGCGGAACCCGACGGCGCTGTTCGGCCGCGCGGACATCCCGGTGGTCGGGCTCGCTCTCTTCTTCCTGGCCGGCGGCGTCATCATGATCGTCGTCATCCGCCGCGACGCGCGCCGGGCGGCCCACCAGCGCGCGGCCGCCGACGCGGCCCGCGCCGAGGCCGAGCGCGACGGATCCGCGGAGCCCGCGGAGACGACCCGCCCCGCCGACGGGAGCTGACGGTGGCGGACGACGGCTGGGTCCGGATCCCGCCGCCCACATACAGCCAGCGCCTGATCATCGGCGGCTTCTGGACCCTCGTGGTCGCGTACGTCGGGGGCAACCTGTTCGTCGCGCTCGGGCGTCGCCTCGAGGAGGCGCTCGGCGGCGGTGCCCTCACGGTCATCGCCACGGCGGCGGTCGGTCTCGTGATCGCCCAGTCGCTGGTGGTCCTGCTGGTCACGCGCGCCTCACCCGCGCTGGACATCCACGCCGCTCGCGGGCTCCTCCGGCTGCGCGGCACGGAGCGCCCGTTCACCGACCTCGTCGGTGCGCTCGTGGAGCAGCCGCCCATCCCCCCGGAGTCCCGCTACGACAAGCCCCGCAGGCGCCCGGCCCGCGACCCGCTCTCCCTCCGCCTCGACCTCGCCGGAGGCGGCCGCTTCCGCGTCGTGCTCGCGATCGGACCCACCACGACCATCTCGCCGGAGCGCGCCGAGGCGCTGATCGCCGCCGTCCGCGGCTCCCGCATCGAGGCCCCCACCGCGTCCTACGACCCCGAGGGCCGCTTCACGCACGTCAACTTCCCGGGGCGCCTCGACATCCCGGGCGCGATCCGCCTGATCGAGGATCCGCAGCGCGCCCGCACCCTGCCGCGCTGACCGGCGCGCGGATCCTCAGACCCGCAGCGAGAACGCCGCCAGCCCCTGCTCCGCGTGCGGCGCGAAGCCGAGCGACCGGTAGAAGGGGTGCGAGCGGTCGCCGTCCTCGGTGCCGCCCGCGTCGGTCGTGAGGACGAGGAGCACGCCCTCGGCCTGGCGTGCGCGCACGTGCTCGAGGAGGGCGCGGCCGATCCCGCGGCGCTGCCGGTCGGGCCGCACGAGGAGGTCCTGCACGTAGCAGATCGACACCCCGTCGCCCACGGTGCGCACCAGGCCGACCAGGCGCCCGTCGGCGTCCCGCGCGGTGGCGACGAGGGCGGATCCGGCGAGCGCCCGCTCGAGCCGCTCCGGGTCGCGCGTGTACGCGCTCCAGCCGACGGATCCGTAGAGGTCGACCAGCTCGTCGCGGGCGGGGACCTCGTCGGCGTTGGCGATCACCTCGACACCGTACCGGCCTGTGCAGTCGCCGCCCGGCCGATGCGCGCCGCTCGATACGTTCGCGATCCACCCCTGCACTTCCTCGATGAGAGCCGTCCATGCCCCAGCTGCGCCATGCCCGCCCGTCCTCGTCCCGCCGGATGCCGGCGGGCGGCCTGGCCGCCGCCGCCCTGGCCGTCGCCGCCGTCGCCGCGGCGGGCATCGGCCCCGCGCTCCTCGCGCCGGTCCGCGCCTCCGCCGCCACCGCCACGATCGGCCTCGGCACCGCCGCGTCCTACTCGGTGCTCGCCGGCCAGGGCGTCACCAACACCGGCCCCAGCACCCTCTCGGCGGATCTCGGCACCAGCCCCTCCGCCGCGGTCACGGGCTTCCCGCCCGGCATCGTCGGCGGCGCCGTGCACGCGGCCGACGCCGCCGCCGGGCAGGCCCAGTCCGACCTCACCACGGCGTACGACGACGCAGCCGGACGCCCCACCACGGCCGCGGCGCCCGCCGACCTCGTCGGATCCACCCTCACGCCCGGGGTCCACACCGCCGCCGGCCCCCTCGGCCTCACCAGCACCGTCACGCTCGACGCGCAGGGCGACCCGTCGGCCGTCTTCGTCATCCAGGCGCCCTCCTCGCTCACCACGGGGTCGGGCAGCCGCGTGGTCCTCGTGAACGGCGCGGAGGCGTGCAACGTCTTCTGGCAGGTCGCGAGCTCGGCGACGCTCGGCACGGGATCCGGGTTCGCGGGCACCGTGCTCGCGCTCACCTCGGTCTCCGTCGGCACGGGCGCCACGGTCGACGGCCGCGTGCTCGCCCGGAACGGGTCCGTCACGCTCGACGACGACGACCTCGTGTCCTCCGCGTGCGGCAGCGGCACCTCGCCCGGCGGCGGCGGCCCCGTCCCCACCCCGACGCCGACGCCGACCACCGGCCCCGAGCCGACGCCCACCTCGCCCGCGGGATCCGTGCCCACCCCCACCCCGAGCCCCACGTCCGGCGTCCCCGGCGGCACCCCGCCCGGCAGCACCCCGCCCGGCGACGTGCCTCCCGGCGGCACCCCTCCCGGCGACGTGCCTCCCGGGGGAACGCCTCCCGGCGACGTGCCGCCCGCGCACCCCGGCCTGCCGCGCACGGGCGGCGACGGCGCGCGCCTCGCGCTCGAGCTGGGCCTCGGCGCCGCGGCGCTCGCGGGCGGCGTCGTCGCGGTCCTCGCCGTGCGGGCCCGTCGCCGCCGGCGCTAGCGGAGCCGCCGCCGCTCACGGTGCCGACGACACCACCGGCCTTACGCGCTCCCGCGGGCTGCGGGCGGGAGGAGGAGCGCATGTACAGTCGGCGGTGGAGGCGACGACGCCTCGACCCACCAGTCGACGAGGACCACCATGACGACGACGAGCCGCCCGCCGCGCCCCACCGCCGCCGATCGGCCGCCCCGTCCCCGCCGCTCCCGCATGGCCCGCCGCGAGGCCGTGGCCGGCTACCTCTTCATCAGCCCGTGGATCATCGGCTTCCTCGTCTTCACGCTCGGCGCGATGGTCTACAGCCTCGTGGTCTCGTTCAGCGACTACAACCTCGCCACCGACATCGCGACCCCGGTCGGCACCGAGAACTACGAGCGCCTCTTCACGGATCCGCGCGTCGCCCTCTCCCTCGGGAACACGCTCTTCTACGCGATCCTCGCCGTGCCGTTCGAGGTGTGCCTCGCGCTCGTGCTCGCGATCCTGCTGGCGCGCCTCGGCCGCGGCGCCGGGATCTTCCGCACCCTCTACTACCTGCCCAAGATGACCCCGACGGTCGCGACCGCAAGCGTCTTCCTCCTGCTCCTCAACGGCAACACGGGCGCCGTGAACCAGGGGCTCGAGGCGATCGGCATCGACGGCCCGCAGTGGCTCATCGACCCCGCCTGGGTGAAGCCGTCCATCGTGCTCATGACGCTCTGGGGCGTGAGCGGCACCATGGTGATCTTCCTCGCCGCCCTCAAGGACGTGCCGCGCGAGCTGTACGAGGTCTCCTCGCTCGACGGCGCCGGACCCGTGCGGCAGTTCTTCTCGATCACCGTGCCCATGATCTCGGGCGCGATCTTCTTCAACATCGTCGTGCTGACCATCGCCGCGCTGCAGGTGTTCGACCAGGCGTACCTGCTCTTCTGGCGCGACCAGACGAACGCCTCCCCGGACTCGTCGCTGTTCTACGGCGTCTACCTGTTCCAGCAGGCGTTCCGGTCCTTCGACTTCGGGTTCGCCGCCGCGATGGCGTGGCTGCTGTTCGTGATCGTGCTCCTCATCACGCTCGTGCAGGTGAAGCTGAGCAACCGGTTCGTCTACTACGAGGGGGACCGCTGATGGCCGTCACCGACCGCACGCCGGCCACGCCCGTGGCACCGGCCGCCGCCACCGGGGACCCGCGCCTCGCCGCCGCCCTCACGCCGCTGCCGACGCGGGATCCGCGTCCCGGGCGCCGCGACCCCGACCGGGTCCGCCGGGTCCGCTCCCGCATCGCGGGCGCCCTCATCGCCGCGGTGCTCGTCGGCTTCGCGCTCCTGTTCCTCTACCCGTTCGTCTGGCTGCTCGCCGCGAGCCTCAAGCCCCGCGGCGAGGTGTTCGACAACGCGCTCTGGCCGCGCACCTTCACGCCGCAGAACTACGTCGAGGTGTGGGAGCAGCTGCCGCTCCTCGGCTGGATGGGCAACAGCCTCGCCATCGCGCTCATCTCCGCGGCGCTCGTGTCGATCACGAGCGCGCTCGTGGCGTTCGGCTTCGCGTACTTCCGGTTCCCGGGGCGGAAGATCCTCTTCGGCCTGGTGCTCGCGACGATGATGCTGCCGGGCGCCGTCACGATGGTGCCGCAGTTCCTCATCTGGAAGAACCTCGGGCTCATCGGCACGTGGGTCCCGCTGTTCGGCATGAACCTGTTCGGCTCGGCCTTCTACATCTTCCTGCAGCGCCAGTTCTTCCTCGGGCTGCCGCGGGAGCTGTTCGAGGCGGCCCGGCTCGACGGCGCCAGCTACTTCGGGCTGTTCCGGCGGATCGCGCTGCCGCTGTCGATCCCGTCGTTCGTCATCATCTTCATCTTCGAGTTCCAGGCCAGCTGGAACAACCTGCAGGCGTCGCTCATCTACCTCAACGCCGGCAGCGTCGAGGGCTTCACCGTGCCGCTCGGCCTCTCCTACGCGATGACCGCGTTCAGCCCCACGAACGGCGGGCAGGGCGACTACCAGCTCGTGATGGTCGCGGCGCTCCTCGTGACCCTGCCGATGCTCCTGCTCTTCGCGTTCGGGCAGCGCTATTTCGTGGAGGGCATCGCCACGCAGGGCCGCAAGGGCTGACGCGGCCCGCCCGGCCGCCGGCACGGCTCACGCCGTGACGACCGTCTATCGTCGGAGGGTGAACGCGCACGAATCCGGCCTCCGCACCCTCTTCACCTCCCTCGCCGAGAACCTCGGCGCATCCGACATCGTGCAGGTCCTCGACGGCCTCGTCGGCGCGTGCGTCGACCACACCTCGGCGACCGAGGGCGGCATCGTGCTCGCCGACCGCGACGGGGTGCTGCGCGTCGTCGCCTCCACGAGCGAGCGCGCGGCGGACGTCGAGGAGGCCCAGCTCGGCACCCGCGAGGGCCCCTGCTGGGACTGCGTCCGCGACGGCGAGCCCGTCGAGGTGCCGGACCTCGACATGACGCTCGCCGACTGGCCCGCGTTCGCCCGCATCGCCGAGGACCGCGGCTTCCGCGCCGTGCACGCCACGCCGATGCGCCTGCGCGGCCGCACGCTCGGATCGCTCTGCCTGTTCGCCCCGACCCCCGGCGCGCTGTCGGACCGGGACGCGGCCCTCGTGCAGACGCTCGCCGACGCCGCGACCCTGAGCGTGCTGCAGCAGCACGCCGTCGACCGCAGCCAGGCGCTGGCGGAGCAGCTCCAGGGCGCCCTCGACAGCCGCGTGGTCATCGAGCAGGCGAAGGGCGCCATGGCGCACCGCCTCGGGATCAGCCTGGACGAGGCGTTCGCGGTCCTGCGCCGCGAGGCGCGCAGCACCGGCCGGCGGATCCACGACGTGGCCGCGGAGGCCGTGCGGCCCGACCGGCGCAGCCCCGTCGCCTGACCCGTCCGGTGGGCATGCCCGGCGGGCGCGCCCGGCTCAGTGGCCGGTGTCGACGAGCTTGAGGCCGATGACGCAGCCGACGAGCCCGAGCAGCAGCAGGATCTTCACGACGCTCGCGGGCTCGGCCCCGGTCACGATCGCGTAGGTGACCGTCAGCGACGCGCCGATGCCGACCCACACGGCGTAGGCGGTGCCCGTGCTGATCTCCCGCATGGCGTAGGCGAGGCCGACCATGCTCAGCACGACGGCGACGCCGAAGACGATCGACGGCCCGAGCTTGGTGAACCCGGCGGACTTCCCGAGGGCCGTGGCCCAGACGGCCTCCAGCACCCCGGACACGATGAGGACGATCCACGACATGACGGCTCCCACTGGCCAGTCTTGTCGCGTTCCGGGTACTGATCCGTCGTCCGGGAGCGCGGAGGGGCGCTCGGGTACCACGGTACCCGAGCGCCCCTCCGACGGCCCGGCTGCGCAGGACCTGATCAGGTCAGGCGGCGCCGGCGACGCGGATCAGCGCGCGGCCTGCTCGTAGGCGCGCATCGCGGCGGTCTGCGCGTCGGCCAGCGCCTTCGCGGGCTCCTTGTCGCCGAGGAGCGTGGAGGCCACCGCGTTCTGCAGCTCGCTCTGGATCTGCTGCCCCGCCGGGGATCCGCCGATCGAGCGGCCCTCGGCCACCACGTCGTAGAACGTGGCGATGGCCTGGTCGATCCCGTCGTCGCCGCTCGGCACCACGTGGGCGTCGCGGACGGCCTGGTCGGCGGCCGGGGATCCCGTGAAGAGGCCGGTGTTGATGCCGCCGTTCTCGGTCACGGTCGCGGCGCGCACGTCGCCCGCGGCCTCCCACGCCTCCTGGCTGGTGAGGTCGAGCATCCACGCGCAGGCGGCGTCCTTGTTCGCGGCGCCCGCGGGGATCACGAACGCGGATCCACCGGCGACGGAGAAGGGCTGGCCCTCGCTGTCGCGGAAGGGCACGGCCGAGATGTCGATGTCGTCACGGTACGGCGACAGCACGTTGAGGTACCACTGGGCACCGACCTGCGCGCCGACCTGGTCCTTCACGAACTGGTTGCCGTCGCCGAACGTGTCGAACGCGTCGCTGAAGCTCTTGCCCTTCGCGTAGCCGCCCTGCGCGTCCGACAGGCGCTTCAGGAACTCGAGGCCGGGCAGGTTGGACGGGTCGTCGATGGTGGGCTTCCCCTCGTCGTCGACGAGCTGGCCGCCGAATCCGAGCATCCAGAGCGCGGCCTGGCTGGTGGGCACGGCGTCGAGGCCGAGCACCGCGGGGTCGCCGCCGGTCTCCCGGAAGACCTTGCCCACGGCGTCCAGCAGCTGGTCGGGCTTCGACGTGTCGAACTGGTCGGCCGTGACGCCGGCCGCACCCAGCACGCGCTCGTTGAGGAGGATCGCCGGCGGCTGGAAGAACTGCGGCACCGCCCAGATGGCGCCGTCGTACCGGATGTCGTTCGTGACCGACTCGTAGAAGCGCTCCGCCGGGTCCACGTCGTTCACCGCGTAGCACTCGTCGAGCGGGAGGATCAGGTCCTGCGCGGCGTAGGTCGCCACGAACTGGCGGTCCATCTGCACGACGTCGGGGGTCTGGCCGCTGGCGACGCGGGTCGTGAACTTCTGCGCGTCGAACGCGGTGGAGTCGAGGTCGATCGTGACGTCGGAGAGCGCGTCGGCCGCGTGCTGCATGCGCGCCTCGCCCACGTCGTCGGCGCCGTCGAAGGCCCAGGCCCTCAGCGTGCCGGTCGCCTCCGTCGTGAAGGGGGCGTCGGCCGCGCCCGAGCCGCCCGATCCGCATCCCGCCAGCAGGGTGGCGGTGGCGGCTGCCGCGATGACCGCGAGCGTCCTGTGTGTCCTGGTCATGTGGATCCCCTCGAGAGCACGGCGGGCCCCCATCGCCCGCCTCCTCGACCGTAGCCTGCTTCTCCTCCCCCAGCGGAGGCGGGGCGGCGTGGGCGGGGCGCGCCGGACAGGCGGGCGGCGGCGCCGCGTCAGCGTCAGGCGGGCGCCGCGTCAGGCGAGCAGCAGCTCGACGATGGCGGCGCGCGCGCGGGCGCCCTCGGGGATGGGCATGAGCGCGTACACGTGCAGCAGGTTCGGCTCCACGTGGATCCGCACCGGGTGCCCGGCCGCCGCCGCCCGCCGCTCGAGGGCGCGCGCGTCGGCGAAGAGGATGTCGTGGGTGCCCGTGAAGACCGTGATGCGGCCGAGCCCGGCGAGGGACCCGTGCAGCGGGCTCACCCGCGGATCGTCCACGGGCAGGTCGCCGCGCCATGACTCCACGGCGGCGCGGAGGCCGTCCACCGCGAGCCACGGATCGGTCGGCTGGATGCGCGCGATGAGCGGATCCGTGAACGACAGGTCGAGCGCGGGCGAGATCAGCACGACGTCGCGCGGCGCGGGCACGCCGCGGTCCCGCAGCTCCATGGCCGTCGACAGCGCGATCTGGCCGCCCGCCGAGTCGCCCAGCAGCGTGACGGCCCCTGCGCCGACCTCCGCGACGAGCGCCTCGGCGAGGTCCGCCGTGCGCGCGACCACGTCGGCCGCCGTGCCGCTCGGGACCAGCGGGTAGATGGGCACCGTGATGCGCGTGCCCGTGCGGCGGGCGAGCCCCGCGACCAGCCACCAGTGGAACGGCGAGATCTCGTGCGTCCATCCGCCGCCGTGCGCGTAGAGCGCGCGACGGCGGGTGGTCGGCGCGTCCGCAGCGCTCGGCGCGACCTCGTAGACGCGCCAGCCGCGCTCCACGCGCGCCGTGACGCGCACGCCCCGGAGCAGCGGCGGCGGGGCGGACGATCCCGGCCGGAGGACCCGCCGGCCGGCGCGGCGCATGGTGCGGTCGGGCGACGCGAACTCGCCCTGCCGCCGATGACCCGGATCACCGGCGGGGCGAGGCGGGACAGCAGGCTGCGGCGGGTGCGGGTCATGGCGCGGGCCGGGTCAGCTCGCGGAGCTGTACCACTTGGAGACCAGGTGGTCGGCCTCCACGCGGCGGATGGTGCCCGAGTGCGAGCGGAGCACGATGCTCGAGGTGCGGATCATGCCGCGGTGGCGGGTGACGCCGGCGACGAGCGCGCCGTCGGTGACGCCCGTGGCGACGAAGTACGCGTTGTCGCCCGTGACGAGGTCGTCCTGGTCGAGGATCCGGTCGAGGTCGTGGCCCGCGTCGACGGCCCGCTGCCGCTCCGCGTCGTCCTTGGGCGCGAGGCGGGACAGGAGCACGCCGCCGAGCGCCTTGATGGCGCACGCCGTGATGATGCCCTCGGGGGTGCCGCCGATGCCGACGCACATGTCGATGCGCGAGTCGGGGCGGGCCGCGTTGATGCCGCCCGCCACGTCGCCGTCGAGCAGGAGGCGGGTGGAGGCGCCGGCCGCGCGGATCTGCGCGATGAGGTCCGCGTGGCGCGGCCGGTCGAGCACGGCGACCTGCATGTCCTCGACGGCGAGGCCCTTGGCGTCGGCGAGCGCGCGGATGTTGTCGCCGATGGGGCGGTCGAGGTCGACGACGCCGCGGCCCTCGGGGCCGGTGACGAGCTTGTCCATGTAGAAGACGGCCGACGGGTCGAACATGCTGCCGCGGTCGCTCACCGCGATGACGGAGAGGGCGTTCATGCGGCCGGCGGCGGTGAGGCTGGTGCCGTCGATGGGGTCCACCGCGATGTCGCAGGCGGGGCCGAAGCCGTTGCCGACGTGCTCGCCGTTGAAGAGCATCGGCGCCTCGTCCTTCTCGCCCTCGCCGATGACGACGAGGCCGTCGAAGGCGACGGTGCCGAGGAACTTGCGCATCGCGTCGACCGCGGCGCCGTCGGCGGCGTTCTTGTCGCCCTTGCCGATGAAGGGCGCGGAGCGGATGGCCGCGGCCTCGGTGGCCCGCACGAGCTCCATCCCGAGGTTGCGGTCCGGGTTCGAGTAGTTCTCCTCGGTCATGGTGGGGTTCCTCCCGGTAGAGACGTGCGCGGGCGGCTCCGTCGGCTCCGCAGGTGCGTCACTCCGATCCTACGGCGGGGGTGCGGAGGCTCCCGCGGCCGCCCGCGATGTGCCGCACCATCACGTCGAGCGTCGCGACGAACGGCACCGCGAACAGCGCGCCGGCCACGCCGCCCACGTACGAGCCCGCGCCGACGGCGAGCACGGAGGAGCCAGACGGCGGCGGCGACCGCGACGCCGATGACGAGCAGGCGCCACGACCACGCGGCGGCGAGCAGGACGCCCGGGGCGACGCCGCGCGGGGCGACCGGGCCGGCGTGCGGCGCGAGGGCGCCCGGCGAGGGCTCGACGTCGTGGGACATGGCGGTGCTCCGATCTCGATGCGCGGGAGGGGAGGCCTCGGTCGGAGGGGAGCCCGGCGCCCGTCATGGCCGGACCCGACGGGAGCGCGGGCGTCGGCGCCGGATGCGTGTGCACGAGGATCCTCCGCGTCGCTGTGCGGGAGTCGTGGGCCGTCCCCGGTGGTCGGGAGGGGCAGGTGCGCCGGGCACGACGAAGGGCCCCGGTCTCCCGGGGCCCTTCGCGCGGATCCCGGCTGCGCGCGAGGCGCGGTGCCGGATCCTGCTGGCGGTGGCGGTGGGATTTGAACCCACGGTGGAGTCTCCCCCACACACGCTTTCGAGGCGTGCTCCTTAGGCCGCTCGGACACGCCACCGGGAACGAGTGTAGTACAGGCCCGGGCCCCGGCCGCACGGGGGCGGGCGGGCCGACGGCCGCCGATCAGCGCGCGGAGGACAGCGCGCGGACGGGCACCGGGGCCTCGACGTGCAACGGGGCGGCGGCGATCCGACCGGCGCGCGGGACCACGACCGGCGCCGACGCCTCGACCACGCGGATCCCCCGCACCTCGACGGCCGCCGGCACGGGCACCGCGATCAGGTCGCCGGCCACCACGTCGGCGGGCAGGCGCACGAGGTGGCCGCCGATCTCCGCGGGCCGTGCCGCGGCGGTCGACGCCCGGCCGATCAGCCGCGTCTCCTCCCACGCGCAGGCGAGGCCCGCGACGTCGGCGTCGAGGAGGAGGGCGCGCGGGGCGTCGGCGGTCGCGGGCGCGACGGCGAGGATCCGCAGCACGACCGCCGAGGCCGACGCCGAGCGCGAGGGCCGGCCGCAGCTGCCCCGCTCGACCGCGGCCGCCGTGGTGGTGCAGGGCGTGCCGCGCTCCGCGGCGAGGGACACGAGGGACACGTCGCCGACCCGCAGGTCGGTGGTGGTGGCCGCGGTGCCGGCGGGCCAGAGGGCGGCGGCGAGCGGATCCGGGATGCTGCGGCGGAGCGACGGGAGGATCGCGGTGAGGGTCATGGCATCCGGTCTACCCCCGGTCCCGGCCCGCGTCGCCCGCCCTCACGGAAGCCGTGCGCCGGCGAGCCCGGCCCTCACGGGATCCGCACGGGCGCGACCCGCGGGCGGCCGGTCGACGGCGCCGACGGCACGGGACGCGGCGCGGCGCCCACGGAGGGGGCATGCTCGAGGGGACCCGCCCGCCACGCCCACCCGCACCAGGAGACCCATGCCCGAGACCCGCGACCCCGCCCTGCCCTGGCTCCTCTTCGACATCGGCGGGGTGCTCATCACGCGGCCGGACGACATCGGCGCGCTCACCCGGGCGCTGGATCCGGCGGGCGTCATGGGCGAGGACGCGGAGGCGCGCGTGCGCGAGGCCTTCGACGCGCACCGGCAGGAGTACGACCGCGGCGGGAGCGCCCGGGACTTCTGGACCGCCGTGGCGGAGGACGTCGACGCGGCCGTCCCCGCGGAGGACGGGCTCGCGGAGCTGGTCGCCATCGAGCAGCGCCGCTGGGGTTCGCCCGACGACGAGGTCCTCGCCGCCCTCGACCGGGCGATCGCCGCGGGTTACCGGCTCGCGGTGCTCTCCAACGCCCCGCACGAGCTCGCCGACGTGCTCGAGGACCGCTCCGGCTGGGGCGCCCGCTTCGAGCACGTCATGACGAGCGCACGGCTCGGCATGGCGAAGCCCGACGCGGACGTGTGGCCGATCGCCGCGGCGCGCCTCGGGGCGCCGGCCGAGCGGATCCTGTTCGTCGACGACAAGCCCGCCAACGTCGAGGCCGCCCGCCGCGCCGGGCTGCACGCGCATGTGTGGGAGGACCTGGGCACACTCGACCGGATCCTCGACGGCACGCTGACCTGACCCGCCGGGCTGAGTCGCCCGGGACGCATCGCCCGGGCTGCGTCGCCTAGCGCGCGGTCGAGCGCCCGATCACGATCCGCCCGGCCACGATCCCCTCGGCCACCACCGGCATCGCCGTGGCGGTGTCACGGGCGCGTCGGCGGATGAGCCGGAACGCCTCGTCCATGTCGACGCCGTGCGTGTGGGCGATGACGCCCTTGGCCTGCTCGATGATGACGCGGCTGTCGAGCGCCCGGCGGAGCTGGTCGTGCACGACCGTGCTGTCCCGGATCGTCCGCTCCTGCAGCACGCTGATGGTCGCCACGTCGGCGAGCGCCTGCGCCGCGGTCGCATCGGCCGCGTTGAGCACGCCCTCGTGCTCGCGGAACAGGTTGAGGGAGCCGATGACCTGGCCGCGCAGCCGCAGCGGGATCGCGTGCACCGACAGGAAGCCGGCGCCGGCGGCGAGGGCGGCGAAGCGCGGCCACCGGTGGCCGATCTCGACGACGCTCGCCACCGACACGACCTGCCCGGTCGTCACGGCCTCGACGCACGGGCCCTCGCCCGACTCGAGCTGCATGAGGCCGACCAGGCGGCTCTTCTCGCTCGTCGAGGCGACGACCTCGAGGTGCCGGTCGTCCGGACCGATGATGATGCCCGCCGCGCTGGCGTCGAACAGCAGCGTGGCGTGGTCGACCAGCGTCTGGAGGAGCTCCAGCACGTCGAAGTCGCTCACGAGCGAGTCGGCGAGGCTCACGAAGGTGTGGACGAGCAGCTCTTCGCGGGTCTCCGTCATCGTCCTGGTTCCTCTGGGTCGATCGGTGGTCGGGGCGTCGGGTGGTCCGCGTCAGCGGTCCGGGGTGAAGTCGAGGGTGCGGCCCACGACGTCCTCGGCCACGTCCCGCAGCCGGCGGCCCGTGGCGAAGGCGTGGCCGCGGAGCACGAGGAGCGCATCGGCCGGGGGGATGCCCATCTGCGCGACGACCATCCCGGTGGCCTGGTGCACCTCGCGGCGCGAGAACCGCCCCTCCCATGCTCCATCCTCCTCCTGCGGGGCGTCGGCCGCGAGGAGGGCGCGGCGGAGGATCTGCCGGGCGACGATCCGGGACAGGGTCGTCGCGTCCGTCACCTCCTGGTCGGAGATGTCGCGCGCGGTGCGGGAGTAGAGGTCGACCGCGCCGAGGCTGAGCCCGGCGACGACGAGCGGGAAGGCGAAGACGGCGCCGGCGCCGCCCTCGTGCATGGCCTGGCGCGCGAGCGGCCAGGACGTGTCACCGGATCCCCGCATGTCGCGCTCGAGCACGGGCCGGCGCGTGGTCAGCGCCTCCCAGCACGGCCCCTCGCCCAGGTCGAGCTGGATCTCGTCGAGCCGGGCCGACCGGTCGTCGGACGCGCAGACGGTCTCGTTGCCGAGCGGATCCCCCAGGGTGGAGACGGCCGCGCCGCTCACGCCGAACGCGGCGACGAGGGGGCCGCACAGGTCGGATCCGACCGCCGTCGCGTGCTCGAGCGCCTCCGCGGCGTCGGCGACGAGGGCGCGGCTAGGCACGGTCCACCGCGCGAGGGGGGATGGCTCTGATCACGAATGCCTCCGAGGCCCGAGGCCCGATGCCGAGAGAGAGGGACGCGGGGCGCAGGGACCGGGTGCCGACCGCTCCGCCACCCTACCGGCGTCGGCCGTCGCGGCGAGGGGGTTGCATCCGGGCGGCCGGTGCGGGCGGACTCCGGAGAGCTCGGAGCCCGGCCGGTGACGCGTGGCCGCGGCCGGGCTCCTGCGCGGGTACCGGAGCCGGGATCCCGTCGGATCGGGGTTCGGATGCGTGCCGCGCCGTCCTGCGTCGTGATGCCGCAGGTCCGCCTCCCACGCTAGGCGGGGGCCCGGCGCCGGTTCGCGCCGCCCGGGGAAGTCTGCGGAGAATGGATGCATGACGCTCCCCGACGCCCCCTCCGCCCCCCGCGACGCCGATCAGTCGGACGCCGACCGGTCGGAGGCGGCGCGGTCCGTCACCGTCGGGATCCTCGGCGCCGGGAAGGTCGGCACCGTGCTCGCGCGCCGCGCCGTCGCGGCCGGGCACCCCGTGCTGATCTCGGGGTCGGGCGATCCGTCGCGCATCGCCCTCATCGTCGACGTGCTCGCACCCGGCGCCGTCGCCACCACCTCGGCCGACGCGGCGGCCCGCGCTGACGTCGTGATCCTCGCCCTCCCCCTCGGCAAGCTGGCCTCCGTGCCGGTCGCCGAGCTCCGCGGGAAGCTCGTCGTCGACGCCATGAACTACTGGTGGGAGGTGGACGGCCACCGCGACGACCTCGCGCACCCCGCCTCCTCCACCAGCGAGCTCGTGCAGGACCACCTCCCCGACTCCACCGTCGTCAAGGCGTTCAACCACATGGGGTACCACGACCTCGACGAGGGGCCCCGGCCCACCGGTGCGCCCGGCCGCAAGGGCATCGCGGTCGCGGGCGACGACGGCGCGGCCCGGGCGACCGTCGCGGCTCTCGTGGACGCGTTCGGCTTCGACCCCGTCGACATCGGCCCGCTGAGCGCCGGCCGCGTGCTCGAGCCCGGCCGCTCGCTCTTCGGCGTGAACGTGGACGCGGAGGAGATCCGCCGCCTGGTGGCGCTCGAGTCCGCCGACGCGGGCACCGACGCCGGCTGATCCGCTCCCGTCAGGCGGCGGAGCGCGCGACCGGCGCCCGGCGCGGCCACACCGTGTAGGAGATCGCCCACACCAGGTCGAGTGCCGAGATGAGCGCCAGGAGCGAGAACGTGTCCGTGAGCGGCGCGGTCCGGTCCGCGTCGCCGACCACCAGGATCAGCAGGCCGATGACGGCCGCCGCGATGGCGGAGGCGAGCAGCGTGCGGGCGACGCCGCCCCAGCAGAGGCGCGTGTACGCGGCGCCGAACGGCTTCACGGGGGCGGGCCCGCCGGCGAAGCGGTGGGCGAAGCGCACGTCGGCCCAGTGGATCAGGCGGTGCCCGTACGCGACCGAGAACCCGACGTAGAGGGCCGCGAGCGCGTGCTCCCACGACGCCTCCGCGCCCGAGCGCAGGTGCACGGCCGTGGCGGCGAGGAGCACGAGATCGAGCAGCGGCGCGCACACGAGCAGCGCGGCCCCGAGGCGCGGGCGGCGGAGCAGGTAGCGCACCGCGAGGCCGGCGACGATGGCGACCCAGAAGCCGATCTCGCAGGCGATGATGACGGTCAGGATCACGGCGGCCCTTTCTCGTACGAGTGTGCGGGATCACTCTCGCACAGTCGTGCGAAAATGGCGAGGTGCCGAGGAGCCTGGATCACGACGCCCGCGAGACCGCCGTCGGCGAGGCCGCATGGCGGGTGCTCGCGCGGGACGGGGTGACGGCGCTCTCGGTGCGGAACGTCGCCGCCGAGGCCGGGCTCGCGGCGAGCTCGCTCCGCTACACGTTCCCGACGCAGGCATCTCTGCGGGTCTTCGCGCTGGAGCTCGTGGCGCGGCGGGCCGAGGCGCGGATCCGCGCGCTGCCGCCGGGTGCGACCGTGCGCGCGTCGGTGGAGGAGCGGCTCCGCCACCTGCTGCCGCTCGACGCCGAGCGGCGCCTCGAGATGGAGGTCTTCCTCGTGATCGGCACCGTCGCCCTCACCGACCCGGCGCTGCGACCGGTCTACGACCGCGCATCCGACGACCTGCGGCGCGGGTGCGCCGCGCTCCTCGCGACACTGGCGACGGATCCGACCTGCTCAGGGCTCGACGTCGCCGCCGAGACGCCGCGGCTGCACGCGATCGTCGACGGGCTGGCGCTGCACCTCGTCTACCAGGGGCCCGAGGATCCCACCGGCTGGGCGACCGACGCCCTGGCCCGGCACCTCGACTCCCTCGGCGCGCCCGCCGGCAGCCGCTCCCGCGCCTCGAGCTGACGCGGGGCACCGCCTCCCGCGTGGAAGGCTGGTCGGGCGCGCGCCGACCGGCGGCCGGCGACGGAGGACAGATGGACATCGGCGGCTCGCTCGGCGAGATCACCCTCGCGGTCGTGCTCCTCATGATCCTGGCGGCGCTCGCGGCCGGCTGGATCGACGCGGTCGTGGGCGGTGGCGGCCTGCTGCAGCTGCCGGCGCTGCTGCTCGTGCCGGGGATCACGCCGGTGGAGGCGCTCGCGACGAACAAGCTGGCGTCGCTCTTCGGCACGACGACGAGCGCGGTCACCTGGTACCGGCGGACGCACCCGGACCTCCGCACCGCCCTGCCCATGGCCGCGGTCGCGCTGGCCGGCAGCTACGGCGGCGCGAGCCTCGCGGCGCTGCTGCCGGCCTCGGTCTTCAAGCCGCTCGTGGTGGTCGCGCTGATCATCGTGGCCGTCGTCACCATCGCCCGCCCGCGGCTCGGCGACGTGGCCGCGCTCCGCCACACGGGCCGGACGCACCACGGGATCGCGGCGCTGCTCGGCGTGGTGATCGGCTTCTACGACGGGCTCATCGGACCCGGCACGGGCACGTTCCTGATCATCGCGCTCATCACCGCGCTCGGCTACGACTTCGTGCTCGCGAGCGCCAAGGCGAAGATCGTGAACGTCGCCACGAACCTCGGCGCGCTCGCCTTCTTCATCCCGCAGGGCCACGTGCTCTGGGCGCTCGCGCTCGGCATGGGCGTCGCGAACATGCTCGGCGGCTACGCGGGATCGCGCATGGCCGTGGCCCGCGGCAGCCGCTTCATCCGCATCGCCTTCATCGTGGTGGTGGCGGTGCTCATCGTGAAGGTGGGGTCGGACGTGGTGGCGGAGTGGAGCGCGTGAGGCCCCGCTTCCGGCGGGATCAGCCCGGCAGGCCCTCGCGGGCGTGCACGCGGTAGCTGGCGTAGTAGGCGATCGCGAGCACCGCGAAGGCGACCGCGGCGAGCGCCTCGCAGATCCGGCCTGCGACCGGGATGTCGACGAGGACGACCGCGATCACGGCCGCGAGCAGGGCGAGCACGCCCCACACCACCGCGAGCCGCGCGCAGCGCTTCGCGGGGCCGGGCTGGAGCCAGGGGGATCGGTTCGCCATGCCCTCCACGCTAGGGCCGCGAGCCTCACCGCCGGTCGCCGGGCGCGCCCCAGAACGAGGCACGCCGGCCCTCGTCATGACGGCGCCGACGCCGCCGCGTAGGAGTGTCGTGAGGTTCCCCGCCGGGCCGTGAGGGAACCGTATGGATGCGTGAGGACGCCCGCACGGGAGGTGTCTAGTGGTGCCTCGTGCCCCGCCGGGCACCCGCGCCCCAGCCGGGCGCGGCACCCCTCAACGGAGGATCCCCGTGCTCGACCTCGTGTACATCGCAGGCGCCATCGTCCTGTTCGCCCTCGTCGGCCTCGTCGGCCGGGGGGTGGAGAAGCTGTGATCAGCTCGTTCGCCGACGCCGCCGGCCTCGCCGCCGCCGTGCTCGGCATCGCGTCCGTCGTGTACCTCGTGTACGCGCTGATCCGCCCCGAGCGGTTCTGATGGAGGCGCTCGCCGGCATCCTCCAGGTCGCCACCGTCGTCCTGGTCCTCGTCCTCGTCCACCGCCCGCTGGGCGACCTCATGGCGCGCATGTACGAGTCGCGCCACGACACCCGCGTGGAGCGCGGGATCTACCGCGTCCTCGGCGTGGATCCCCGCTCCGAGCAGACCTGGCCCGCCTACCTGCGCGCGGTGCTCGCCTTCTCGCTCGTCGGCGTCCTCGTCGTCTACGCGATGCAGCGCCTCCAGGCGTTCCTCCCCTACGCGCTCGGCCTCCCTGCCGTGCCCGAGGGCCTCTCCTTCAACACGGCCGTCTCGTTCGTCACCAACACGAACTGGCAGTCGTACTCGCCCGAGGCGACCATGGGCTACACGGTCCAGCTCGCCGGGCTCGCGGTGCAGAACTTCGTCTCGGCGGCGGTCGGCATCGCGGTGGCCATCGCGCTCGTCCGCGGCTTCGCCCGCACGCGCAGCGGCACCATCGGCAACCTCTGGGTCGACCTGATCCGCGGATCGCTCCGCCTCCTCCTCCCGCTCTCGCTCGTCAGCGCGGTGGTCCTCATCGCGGGCGGCGTGATCCAGAACCTCGCAGGCTTCCAGGAGGTGCAGACGCTCGCGGGCGGCACGCAGACCATCCCGGGCGGGCCGGTGGCCTCGCAGGAGGCGATCAAGATGCTCGGCACGAACGGCGGCGGGTTCTTCAACGCGAACTCCGCGCACCCGTTCGAGGACCCGACCGCCTGGACGAGCGCGTTCCAGGTGCTCCTGATGCTCGTGATCCCGTTCTCGCTCCCCCGCACCTTCGGCAAGATGGTCGGCGACACCCGCCAGGGCACCGCGATCGCGGCCGTCATGGCGACGATCTTCCTGGCGTCCTTCACCGCGCTCACGCTCTTCGAGCTGCAGGGTGCGGGCACGGCCCCGATGGCCGCCGGCGGCGCGATGGAGGGCAAGGAGCAGCGCTTCGGCATCGTGCTCTCGACGCTGTTCGGATCCACCTCCACGCTCACCTCGACGGGTGCCGTCAACTCGATGCACGACTCGTACACGGCGCTCGGCGGCATGATGCCGATGCTCAACATGATGCTCGGCGAGGTCGCCCCCGGCGGCGTCGGATCCGGCCTCTACGGGATGCTCGTGCTCGCCGTCATCGCGGTGTTCGTCGCGGGGCTGCTCGTCGGCCGGACGCCCGAGTACCTCGGCAAGAAGATCGGGCCGCGCGAGATCAAGCTGGCGAGCCTCTACATCCTCGTCACGCCGGTCCTCGTGCTCACGGGCACGGCGCTCAGCTTCGCGATCCCTGCGGTCCGGGCGGACGTCGAGGGCACCAGCATCTGGAACCCGGGCCTCCACGGCCTGTCCGAGGTGGTCTACGCGTTCACCTCGGCCTCCAACAACAACGGATCCGCGTTCGCCGGCCTCACCGCAAACACGCCCTGGTTCAACACGGCGCTCGGCGTCGCGATGCTGCTCGGCAGGTTCCTGCCGATCGTGCTCGTGCTGGCGCTCGCCGGATCCCTCGCGGCGCAGGACCGCATCCCCTCCACGGCGGGGACCCTGCCCACCCACCGGCCGCAGTTCGTCGGCCTCCTCATCGGGGTGACGGTCATCGTGACCGCTCTCACCTACTTCCCCGTTCTCGCGCTGGGTCCCCTGGCGGAAGGGCTGCAGTCATGACCATCACCACCACCCCCGAGGCCGGCTCCGCGCCGGCGGCCGGCCCGACCGGTCCCACCGGCTCGACCGGCACGGCCCAGCCGAAGGCGTCGCGCGCCCGCGCCATCGACGCCCGGCAGCTCGCCGAGGCGCTCCCCGGCGCGTTCCGGAAGCTCGACCCGCGCCTGATGCGG
The DNA here is from genome assembly GCF_030816895.1 of Clavibacter sp. B3I6. Classification (NCBI taxonomy): domain Bacteria; kingdom Bacillati; phylum Actinomycetota; class Actinomycetes; order Micrococcales; family Microbacteriaceae; genus Clavibacter; species Clavibacter sp. B3I6. Next base: position 2,444,479 of record NZ_JAUSYL010000001.1, on the reverse strand, counting down.
CGGAACCCGGTGATGCTGATCGTCGAGGTCGGCGCCGCGTTCACCACCGTGCTCGCGATCGCCGAGCCGTTCACGGGCGGCCCCGGATCCTCCGGCGGCAGCGCCGTGCCCGCGACCTTCACGGCCGGGATCGCCCTGTGGCTCTGGCTCACGGTCCTCTTCGCGAACCTCGCGGAGTCGGTGGCCGAGGGCCGCGGCAAGGCGCAGGCCGACAGCCTGCGGAAGACCCGCACGAGCACCATGGCGCACGTGGTCGCGTCCTACGACCGGTCCGCCGACCCGGGTGCCGAGCGCTCCGAGCTCCGCGAGGTGTCGAGCGCCGACCTCACCCTCGGCGACATGGTCGTCGTGGTCGCGGGCGAGTCGATCCCCGGCGACGGCGACGTCGTGTGGGGCATCGCCTCCATCGACGAGTCGGCCATCACGGGCGAGTCCGCCCCGGTGGTCCGCGAGTCGGGCGGCGACCGCAGCGCGGTCACGGGCGGCACGCGGGTGCTGAGCGACCGGATCGTGGTGCGCATCACCTCGAAGCCCGGCGAGACCTTCGTCGACCGCATGATCGGCCTCGTCGAGGGCGCCTCGCGCCAGCGCACGCCGAACGAGATCGCGCTCAACATCCTGCTGGCGAGCCTCACGATCGTGTTCGTGGTCGTGGCGCTCACGCTCAACCCCATCGCCTCCTACTCGGCGGCGACCGTGAGCGTGCCGGTGCTCATCGCGCTGCTCGTCTGCCTGATCCCCACCACCATCGGCGCGCTGCTGTCCGCCATCGGCATCGCCGGCATGGACCGGCTCGTGCAGCGGAACGTGCTCGCGATGTCGGGCCGCGCGGTCGAGGCCGCCGGCGACGTGACGACGCTGCTCCTCGACAAGACGGGCACCATCACGTACGGCAACCGCCGGGCGAGCGCGCTGATCCGCGTCGACGGCGTGGGCGACGACGAGCTCGCCCGGGCGGCGGCCATGTCGTCGCTCGCGGACCCGACGCCGGAGGGATCGAGCGTCGTCGACCTCGCGGTCGCGCAGGGCCTCGACACGTCGACGCTGCCGCGCGGCGTGGACGTGCCGTTCACCGCGCAGACCCGCATGTCGGGCGTGGACCTGCCCGACGGCACGGTCGTCCGCAAGGGCGCCTCGTCCGCCGTCATCGCGTGGCTCGAGGAGGGCGGCCGTCGGCTGCCGTCGTCGCTGCACGCGGAGCTGATGGAGACCGTCGAGTCGGTCTCGAACAGCGGCGGCACCCCGCTCGTCGTCGCGACCAAGGACGCCGCCGGCGTCGGCCGCGTGCTCGGCGTCGTGCACCTCAAGGACGTCGTGAAGGACGGCCTGAAGGAGCGGTTCGCGGAGCTGCGGGCGATGGGGATCCGCACGGTGATGATCACGGGCGACAACCCGCTCACCGCCCGCGCCATCGCCGCCGAGGCCGGGGTCGACGACCACCTCGCCGAGGCGACTCCCGAGGACAAGCTCGCGCTCATCCGCAAGGAGCAGGAGGGCGGCCGCCTGGTCGCCATGACCGGCGACGGCACCAACGACGCGCCCGCGCTCGCGCAGGCCGACGTGGGCGTCGCGATGAACACGGGCACCTCGGCCGCGAAGGAGGCCGGCAACATGGTCGACCTCGACTCGGACCCGACGAAGCTCATCGACATCGTCCGCATCGGCAAGCAGCTGCTCATCACCCGCGGCGCGCTCACCACGTTCTCCATCGCCAACGACATCGCGAAGTACTTCGCGATCATCCCGGCGATGTTCACGGGCGTCTTCCCGCAGCTCGCGGTGCTCAACGTGATGCAGCTGCACTCGCCGGCCTCCGCGATCCTCTCGGCGATCGTCTTCAACGCCCTGATCATCGTGGTGCTCATCCCGCTCGCCCTCCGCGGCGTGAAGTACCGGCCGCTCAGTGCCTCCAAGGTGCTCAGCCGGAACCTGCTCGTCTACGGGGTCGGCGGCGTGGTCGCGCCGTTCGTCGGCATCAAGCTCGTCGACCTCGTCGTCAGCCTGATCCCCGGCTTCTGATCCCGCGCCGCCCCATCCCGCTCGCAGCACCCAGACAAGGAACCCCATGCCCTCCCCCCGCCAGTCCCTCCGCACCGCCGGCACGGCCGTCCGCGCGATGGCCGTCCTCACCGTGATCCTCGGCGTCGGCTACACGGCCGTCGTCACGGGCGTCGGCCAGCTCGCGCTCTCCGCGCAGGCCGACGGCTCGCCCGTCTCCGCCGACGGCCGGGTGGTCGGATCCTCGCTCATCGGCCAGTCCTTCACGGACGCCGACGGTACCGCCCTCCCCGAGTGGTTCCAGTCCCGGCCCTCCGCCGCGGGCGACGGCTACGACGCGGCCGCCTCCAGCGGCAGCAACCTGGGCCCCGAGAACGCGGACCTCGTCGCCGCCATCGAGGAGCGGCGGGCCGCCATCGCCGCGTCCGACGGCGTGGATCCGAGCACCATCCCGGCCGACGCGCTGACCGCGTCGGCCTCCGGGCTCGATCCGCACATCAGCGCGGAATACGCTCGACTCCAGGTGGCCCGCGTGGCCTCGGCGCGGGGCATCCCCGAGCAGGAGGTCGCCGGCCTCGTCGAGCAGCACGTCCAGGCGCGCGACCTCGGCTACCTCGGGGAGCCGACCGTCAACGTGCTCGAGCTGAACATCGCGCTCGCCGGCCTCGGCGGCTGACGCCCGCATCACGCGGGCGAGGGGGACAGGACATGAAGCGCGGTGGACTGCGGGTGCTGCTGGGTGCGGCGCCGGGCGTGGGCAAGACCTACGCGATGCTCGAGGAGGGCAGGCGGCTCGGCGACGAGGGCGCCGACGTGGTGGTCGCGGTCGTGGAGACCCACGGCCGCGCCGCCACCGCGGCCATGCTCGAGGGCCTCGAGATCCTGCCGCGGCGCGAGGTGTCGCACCGCGGGGTGGAGATGACCGACCTCGACGTCGACGCCGTCATCGCCCGCCGGCCGGCCATCGCGCTGGTCGACGAGCTCGCGCACACGAACGCGCCGGGCGGCCGCTCGGAGAAGCGCTGGCAGGACGTGGACCTCATCCGCGACGCCGGCATCGACGTCATCTCCACCGTCAACATCCAGCACATCGCGTCCCTCAACGACGTGGTGGAGAAGATCACGGGCGTGCCGCAGCGCGAGACGATCCCCGACCGCGTGCTCCGCGAGGCGCACCAGATCGAGGTGATCGACCTCGCGCCCGAGGCCCTGCGCGACCGGCTCGCCGGCGGTCGGGTGTACCCGGCCGAGCGGATCGACGCGGCCCTCTCCCACTACTTCCGCCTCGGCAACCTCACGGCCCTCCGCGAGCTGGCGCTCCTCTGGCTCGCCGACGAGGTCGACACCGCGCTCGCCGCCTACCGCGACGAGAAGGGGATCGACGCCCGCTGGGAGGCCCGCGAGCGCGTGGTCGTGGCGCTCACCGGCGGATCCGAGGGCGAGACCCTGCTCCGCCGCGGCGCCCGCATCGCGGCCCGCTCCGCCGGCGGCGAGCTGATGGCCGTGCACGTCTCCAGCCAGGACGGCCTCCGCTCCGGCAGCCCGGAGGCGCTCGCCCGGCAGCGCGCGCTCGTCGACGCGCTCGGCGGCAGCTACCACCAGGTCGTCGGCGACGACATCCCGCGCGCGCTCGTCGACTTCGCGCGCGCCTCCAACGCCACCCAGCTCGTGCTCGGCGTGAGCCGTCGGAGCCGCCTGGCCGCCGCGACCACCGGGCCCGGCATCGGCGCGACGGTGATCCGCGAGTCCGGCGACATCGACGTGCACATCGTCACGCACGCCGCCGCGGGCGGGCGCTTCCAGCTGCCCCGCATCCGCGGCGGCGCGCTCACCGTGAAGCGCCGGATCCTCGGCGCGGTGCTCGCGCTCGTCGGCGGCCCGCTGCTCACCTGGCTGCTCTCGGCCACGCGCTCCGAGGACTCCATCACGAGCGACGTGCTCTCGTACCAGCTGCTCGTGGTGCTCGTCGCGCTCGTCGGCGGCATCTGGCCGGCCCTGTTCGCGGCCGTCCTCTCGGGCTTCACGCTCGACTACTTCTTCATCGACCCGATCCACACGATCACCGTCGACGAGCCGCTGCACCTGCTCGCGCTCGTGCTCTACGTGGTCATCGCGCTGCTCGTCAGCTGGATCGTCGACCAGGCCGCGCGCCGCACGCGCCTCGCCCGCCGCGCGGCCGCCGAGGCCGAGCTGCTGGCGACGGTGTCCGGATCCGTGCTCCGCGGCGAGGGCGCCGTGCACGCGCTCGTGAGCCGCACGCGCGAGGCGTTCGGGCTGCAGGGCGTGAAGCTCGCGGACCGCGAGGCGACCATCGCGTGGGACGGCGTCGTCACCGGCGCCCGCTCCACCGACGTGCCCGTGGGATCCCGCGCCGTCCTCACCCTCTACGGCGACGACCTCGAGGCGTCCGGCCGCCGCCTGCTGCGGGTCATCGCGGCCCAGCTCGACGCCGCGCTCGAGCACCGCGACCTCTCCGACACCGCCCGCGAGGTCGGCCCGCTCGCCCAGACCGACCGCGTGCGCACCGCCCTCCTCTCGGCCGTGAGCCACGACCTCCGCCGGCCGCTCAGCGCCGCGACCGCCGCCGTCACCGCGCTCCGCTCCCCCGGCATGACCTGGGCCGACGGCGACCGCGAGGAGCTGCTCGCCACCGCCGAGGAGAGCCTCGGCACGCTCGCCGACCTCGTCACCGACCTCCTCGACGTCAGCCGCGTGCAGGCGGGCGTCCTCGGCGTGCGGCTGATGGACGTCGACCTCGACGACGTCGTGCTCGCGGCCCTCGACGAGCTCGACCTCGGACCCGCCGACGCCGTGCTCGACCTCGCGCCGGACCTCCCGGGCGCGGTCGCCGATCCGGGCCTCCTGCAGCGCGTGGTCGTCAACCTGCTCAGCAACGCCGTGCGCCACGCGCCCGCGGGGGTGCCGGTGCGGCTCAGCACGAGCGCGTTCGCGGAGGCCGTGGAGATCCGCGTGGTCGACCACGGCCCGGGCGTCGCCCCCGAGCGCCGCGACGACATGTTCGTGCCGTTCCAGCGCCTCGGCGACACCGACAACGCGTCCGGCCTCGGCCTCGGCCTCGCGCTCTCGAAGGGCTTCACCGAGGGGATGGGCGGCACGCTCACCGCCGAGGACACCCCGGGCGGCGGGCTCACGATGGTGGTGGCGCTGCCGGCGTGCCGGGCGGGATCCGCGCTCGCCGCTCCGGCGCGCGGCGCCGCATCCGCCGCCGCGCCCGCGTCCGCGTCCGCGCCGGAGGTGACCGCGTGAGGATCCTCATCGCCGACGACGACCAGCAGATCCTGCGCGCCCTCCGCATCACCCTCACGAGCCTCGGCTACGACATCATCACGGCCGACGACGGCGCCACCGCCATCCGCCTGGCCGTCGCCGAGAAGCCCGACCTCTACATGATCGACCTCGGCATGCCGCGGCTCGACGGCGTCGAGGTGATCCAGGCGCTCCGGCTCTGGTCGACCGCCGCCGATCCTCGTGGTCTCGGGCCGCTCGGGCGCCGCCGACAAGGTCGAGGCGCTCGACGCGGGCGCCGACGACTACGTCACGAAGCCGTTCTCCATCGACGAGCTGCTGGCCCGGATCCGCGCCCTCGGCCGCCGGGCCGCCGCCGACGAGGACCGCTCGGCCGTCGTCTCCTTCGCCGACGTGACGGTCGACCTCGCGGCCCGCGTCGTCACCCGCGCCGACCAGCGCGTGCGCCTGACGCCCACCGAGTGGCAGGTGCTCGAGCTGCTCGTGCGCGCCCCCGACCGGCTCGTGTCCCGCCAGACCCTCCTCACCGAGATCTGGGGCCCCACGCACGTGAACGACAGCGGCTACCTCCGCCTCTACGTGGCGCAGCTGCGCAAGAAGCTCGAGCCGGATCCGTCGCACCCGCGGCACCTGCTCACGGACCCGGGCATGGGCTACCGCTTCGTGCCCGCGGGCGCGGGGCGAGCGCCGGAGGAGGCGTAGCCGATCCCGTCCGCCCGGCACCGGGCGGCATGATCACCGGCGCGCCGCGGCGCGGCGCACGTCGACGGACGGGTCAGCGGGCCGCTCGCGCGAGCCGCGGCGTCGAGATGCCGAGCTCACGGGCCGCGCGCAGCGCGTCCTCGAGGACAGCGCGGTGCTCCACGGCGTCCGGATCGGTGTGCGCGGCGAGGCTGACCCGCGCGATCGGCACGAGGACGGTCGCGGCCGCCAGCATCCCGGCGGTCAGCCCGGGCAGTCGCCAGGGGAGCGCGGCGCCGGAGTGCCGGCTGAGGTCCACGTCGCGCGCCTCGAGGACGGGGAGCAGCTCGCGGCTCGCCAGGAAGGCCTCCCGGAGCGCTCGCGGATCCCCGACCATGCGCGCGAGACCTCCCGCGGCCAGCGCCTGGGAGAACATGCCGGCGTCCATGGCGAAGTGCAGCAGCAGCCATCCCCGCATGTCCTCCTCCTCCCGGGTGCCGAGCCCCGCTCGCCGGAACGCCGCGCGCACCAGCTGCCCACGACGACCGGTCGCTCGCCCGGAAGCATCGAGGACGATGGATCGGAAGAGGGCGCCGTGGAGGACCCCGTCCGGCCCGAAGCCCCCGCCGCCCTGGGGGAATCCGAACACCACCTGATCGGCCGGAAGCGGCGCGACCGCCGCGAGCGGCTCGTCCCAGACGTTGCCGAAGACCAGCACGGTCGCCTCGCCGATGCGCGGCGCGAGGTACGCGGCGGCCTCCTCGAGGCGGAGGTGTCCGACGCTGAGCACGACGAGGTCGAACCCGTCCGCGGGTCCGAGGGACTCCCGCAGCCGCGTCGCGACGGACGTGCGGACCCGGCGGCCCAGGGGCGAGCGGCGCGCGTCCATGACGTCCGTCCGCACCTCGTCGCCGTACTCGGCGGCCCGGCCCGGGCGCACGAGGTACTCGACCTGGTGCCCGCCCTCCTGGAGCACCTGGCCGTAGATGGTCGCGATGACCCCGCGTCCGAACATGAGGATCCTCATGGTGCTCCTCCCGCTAAAGTGGAGGCTATCTCCACACCATAAGTATGTGGAGGTCATCTCCATATGTCAACGGGAGGGCGCATGGCCGAGGACAAGCCGCTGCGAGCCGACGCACGCCGCAACCGCGAGGCGATCATCGCCGCGGCACGCTCGGTGTTCGAGCACGACGAGCAGCTGAGGTTCGACGACTTCGCCGCGCGCGCGGGAGTGGGCGTCGGGACCCTGTACCGCCACTTCCCCACCCGGGAGGCGCTGGCTGCGGCGGTCTACCGCGGCGAGGTGGCCGCGCTCTGCGAGCGAGGCCGCGCCTCGTCGCTCCCGCCCGCGGAGGCCCTGGACGCGTTCCTGCGCGCGTTCGTGGACTACGTCCTCGAGCACGCCCCGCTCGCACGCACGCTGGCGGGCATCGTCGACGCCGCGGCCCGAGCCGAGGGCGGGAGCGAGCTCGAACGCACCCTCACCGACCTGACGGCACGCGGGGTCTCCGACGGCACCATCCGCGACGACGTGAGCGCGGGGGCCGTGATGATGGCGCTCCACGGGATCGGAGCCGCGGCCGACGGGCCCCGCCGGTCATCCGAGGCACGGCAGGTCGCATCGCTCCTCGCACGGGGCCTCCGCGTCGCCTGATCCGGCGACGGGGCGACCAGCCGGCACCCGGATCCACGAGCGTAGGCTCCCGAGGTGCCCACGAGAACCACCCGCTCCTCCCGTCCCGCCGCCGTCATCGCCTCCGCCGCCGCTGCGGTCGGCGGCCTCACCGCCGCCGCCCTCGTGGTGCCGCGCCGCTTCGAGGCCGGCCGCCGCGAGCGCGCGGTGATCCTCAACGAGACGCTCCCCGTCAACTCGGCCTGGTGGCGCGAGCAGGCGAAGGTCGACGGCGACCTCCTCTACGTCGCCCTCGGCGACTCGACGGCGCAGGGCATCGGCGCGAGCCGGCCGGTGAACGGCTACGTCGGGATCCTGGCGGACCGCATCCGCGCCCTCAGCGGCCGCACGGTCCGCACCGTCAACCTCAGCGTCTCGGGCGCCCGCGCCGCCGACCTCATCGACTACCAGCTCCCCCGCCTCGCGAAGCTCCAGCCCGACGTGGTGACCCTCGCGATCGGCGCCAACGACATCGCCGCGTTCGAGCCGGTCGCCTTCGAGCGCGACCTCGGCCGGATCCTCGACGCCGTCCCGCCGACCACCGTCGTCGCCGACCTGCCGTGCTTCCACTTCCCCGCGAACGAGCGCAAGGTCCGGGTCGCGAACGAGATCGTCCGCCGCCTCGCCGCCGACCGCGGGCTGCGCGTCGCGCCCCTGCACGCCGTGACCCGCCGGCAGACCCCGATCCTCGCGCTCACGCAGGCCGCGGGCGACCTCTTCCACCCCAACGACCGCGGCTACCGCGTCTGGGCGAGCGCGTTCCTGCCGTTCCTCCCGGCGACGGTGCACGCGCTGGCGGTGTCGGGGCGCTGACGCGACGCGGTGCCCGGGTGCCGCGGACGTCCCTCCGCACGGCACCCTCGGCCCGGCTGCGCGGCACCGGCGCCCGACTCGGCACCGCGCGTCCGCTCCATAGCGTCGGTGGCATGATCCACGCCGCCCGATCCTCACGCCGACCGCGCACCGGGCGCCTCCCCCGGCCGACCCGGGTCACGTTCCGGCGTGCGACCGCCGCGGAGCTGCGGAAGCTCGCGACGCTCCGCTCGACCCGCTGGACCGCAGCCCTGGTCGCGCTGGCCGGGGTGGGCATGAGCGGGATGGTGTCGCTCGTGGCGAACCCGCTGCCCGCCGGCGCCCCGCCCGCGACGATGGACACGGGCACGGCCGCCCTCCTCACGACGCCCCTGCTGCTCACGCAGATCGCCGTCGGCGTGATGGGCGTCCTCGTCATGGGCTCCGAGTACTCGAGCCGCACGATCGCCTCCACGCTGGCCGCGGTGCCCAACCGGCTGGAGGCGCTCGCCGCGAAGGCGCTGGCGGTCGCCCTCGTCGCCTTCGGGCTCGGGGTGGTCCCCAGGCCTCGCCGCCTACGCGCTGACCACCGGCACGCGCGCCGACCTCGGCTACGACGGCCGCCTCGCGTCGTGGGGCGTGCTCGGGCCGCTGCTCGGATCCGGCGCGTACCTCGCCATGGTCGCCCTCCTCGGCCTCGCGCTCGCGACGCTGATGCGCAGCAGCGTCGCGGGGATCGCGGCCATCGTCGCGATCCAGCTCGTGCTGCCGAACCTCGTGGGCCTGCTGCCCGACGTCGGCGAGGTTGCCGTCCACGACCTGCTCCTCACCCGGGCGGGCCGGATCCTGACGGGCACGACCGGAAGCATCGCGCCGCCCCCGGTGACGCTCCTCGAGGTCGCGGCCGTCACGGCCTGGATCCTGATCCCGGGCACCGCCGCGGCCCTCCTGTTCCGCCTCCGCGACGCGTAGCGCGACGGCCGCCCCGACCCGACCGGTGCGTCCGGCCGTGTCGGTGCCCGCCGGTAGAGTCCCCCGCATGGCCCGCATCCACTCCTCGTACCGCTGCTCGGAGTGCGGGTGGACGACCCCGAAGTGGGTCGGGCAGTGCGGCCAGTGCCAGCAGTGGAACACCGTGGCGGAGGTGTCGCAGACGCCCGCCGCGGCCGGCCGCGTCACCACGCTGACGCCCGCGGGGTCCAGCCAGGCCCGCTCGATCATGCACGTCGGCACCGCGTCGGCCAGCCACCGCCCGAGCGGCGTCGGCGAGCTCGACCGCGTGCTCGGCGGCGGCATCGTGCCGGGTGCGGCCATCCTCATGAGCGGCGAGCCCGGCGTGGGCAAGTCCACGCTGCTGCTCGAGGTCGCGGCGCGCGCCGCCGCGAAGGGCGCGAAGGTGCTCTACGTCACCGCCGAGGAGTCCGTCGCGCAGGTGCGCATGCGCGCCGAGCGCACGGGCGGGCTGCAGGAGTCGCTCATGATCGCGGCCGAGACCGACCTCGGCACGATCCTCGGCCACATCGAGCAGGTGGCGCCCGACCTCCTCATCGTCGACTCCGTGCAGACCGTCTCCAGCAGCACGTCCGACGGGCTGCCCGGCCACCCCGGCCAGGTGCGCGAGGTCGCCGTCACGCTCATCCGCGTCTGCAAGGAGCGCGACCTGCCGCTCCTGCTCGTCGGCCACGTCACGAAGGACGGCTCCATCGCCGGCCCGCGGCTCCTCGAGCACCTGGTCGACGTGGTCTGCCAGTTCGAGGGCGACCGGCAGACGTCGCTCCGCTTCATCCGCGCGCTCAAGAACCGCTTCGGCCCCACCGACGAGGTCGGCTGCTTCGAGATGGCGGGCGACGGCATCGTCGAGGTCCCGGATCCGAGCGGCATGTTCCTCTCGCGCGGCGTCCACTCGGTCTCGGGCACGTGCGTCACCGTCGCGATGGAGGGCCGCCGCGCGCTCCCCGTCGAGGTGCAGGCGCTCGTCGTCGACACGAAGGCGCCGCAGCCGCGCCGGGTGGTCAACGGGGTCGACGCGTCGCGCGTCGCCATGCTGCTCGCGGTGCTCGAGAAGCGCGCCAACGTGCGGCTCTCGGACCGCGACGTCTACGTCTCCACCGTCGGCGGCGTGCGGCTCACGGAGCCGGCGGCGGATCTCGCGATCGCCGTCGCGCTCGTCTCCGCCGTCAACGGCAAGGCCATGCCGCACGACCTCGCGGCGTTCGGCGAGATCAGCCTGGCCGGCGAGATCCGCGGCGTCACGTCGGCGCCGCAACGCGCGGCGGAGGCCCGGCGGCTCGGCTTCACGCAGATCGTCGACGCCGAGTGGGGGCCGCTGTTCTCCGCGCTCGGCCGCGCATTCTCCCTCGCGAAGAGCGAGCGGGAGAAGGAGCTCGACGAGGCGTTCTGATCCGGCGGCCGCGAGGCGGGCGCGCTCAGCCTGCGTCGGCGGGGCCGGCCGCGTGCTCGCGCACGTGCGCGACGGCGTCGTCCACCACGTGGCTCACGTGCGTGTCCGTCACCTCGTAGTGGGCGACCCGCCCGGTGCGCTGCACCGTGACGAGGCCGGAGGCCCGCAGCACGCGCAGGTGCTGCGAGACGAGCGGCTGCGACATCCCGGACTCGTCCACGAGCTCGGACACCGTCATCTGCCGCGACGCCAGGAGGCCCAGGAGTCCCAGCCGGGACGACGACGACAGGACCTTGAAGAGGTCGGCTGCCTGCTCGAAGCCGGCGGGAGGGTAGGTCATCTGCCTGATCCTACGACGACGGGGACCGGGCCTCGCGGCCGGTCCCCGTCTCGATCACCGCGCGATGCCGCGCGGCGGATCAGTGCTCGTCGTAGTGGTCGCCGTGCTCGGCGTGCTTGTGGCCGTCGTGGACGAAGTCCACGTGGTCCTCGTGCGTGACGGTCTCGTGACCGCAGTCGGCGCCGTGCTGGTGCTCGGCGACGGAGTGCTCGGCGTGCGTCTCGGTGGTGTCGGTCATGGTGCGTCCTTCCGTGGGTGGAGCACCAGGATGACAGAGATATGCATGAATGGCAATGCGTGCATCCAATCGAGAACCGTGGTCATCTGCGCCGCACGGGCGGCGCCGGTCAGTACAGCAGGAACGACTTCGGCTCCGCGCTCTCCACGCCGGCCACCTCGACCGACAGCGTGTACGTCGCGCCGCCGGCGGGGACGGCCGGGCGATCCTGCTCCTGGCACGTGGTGGTGGACGAGCGCTGGCGCGACCACTCGAACGGCGACGAGGTCTGCGGCGTGCGGGCCGCGAGCTCGACCTGCGCGTCCTCCGCGCCCGTCTGGCAGTCGGTGGACTTCCAGTAGACGTCGGATCCGCTCGAGATCGTGAAGACCTGCGTCGTCGTGCCGAGGTTCGCGGTGCAGGGCTCACTGCCCGTGTTCGTGACGGTGAACGACAGCTTGGGCAGCACGCCCGCCTGGTAGGACGCGGCGTCGGTGATGGGCGTGACGGCCAGCTGGCCCGCGGCGCAGGATCCGTCGGCGTTCGTCACGGTGCCGGCGCTCGCGCTCGGGGTGGGAGCAGGTGCCGCGTCGGAGGCGGCGTCCGAGCCGCCGTCCGCGGCCTCCGCGCTCGGGGTGGCGCCGGGAGCCGCGGTGTCGGCCGTGCCGCGGCCGAGGTTCGAGACGATGATCACGACGACGGCGATCACGGCCACCAGGACGAGCAGCGCGAGCAGACGGCGGCGGCGGTACACAGCCGCGGACGGGCGGCCTCCGGGCGAGGTCGAGGACATGACGACAGGCTACGGTCGCCCGCGCACCGGGTCGGGTCGGCGCGCCCGCCGGTCAGAGCGCCTTGAGCATCCGGGTGTTGCCGAGGGTGTTCGGCTTCACCCGGGAGAGGTCGAGGAACTCGGCGATGCCCTCGTCGTGCGAGCGGAGCATCTCGTAGTAGATCTCCTGCGCGATGATCGACTCCGCGACCTCGTGGTAGCCGTGGCGGGTGAAGAAGCCGACCTCGAAGGTCAGGCAGAACAGGCGGCTGAGGCCGAGCTCGCGGGCGTCGTCCTCGAGGCGCTCGAGCAGCGCGTGGCCGACGCCGGTGCCGCGTGTGTGCGGGGCGGCGGCGAGGGTGCGGATCTCGCCGAGGTCCTCCCACATGACGTGCAGGGCGCCGCAGCCGACGACCTCGCCGGACGCGTCGACCGCGACCCGGAACTCCTGCACGTTCTCGTAGAGGACGACGAGGTCCTTGCCGAGGAGGATCCCGTCCATCACGAGCGGCTCGACGAGCTGCTGGATCCGCGGCACGTCCCCCGTGCGCGCGCGTCGCACGGTGACGCCGCCCGTGGGCTCCGCGGACTCGACGACGACTGGCTCTGCGCTCACGATGACGACCTCTCGACCCGCGGCTCGGGCGCCCGGATCAGGGGTCCAGCCTAGCGACGGGCGGTTCCGGGAGCGGGGGCGGGCGGCTCGGGGGCGGGCGGCTCGGGCGCCGGGGCGAGCCGGGCGATCATCCGCGGCGCGATCCACACGATCGCCACGACGCCGACGACCGCGCGCAGCCCCGCGAACGCGAGCACCCACCACCCGACCCCGTCGCCGCCGACGAGCAGCGCGACCCCGATGACCACGAGCGCCGCGTCCGCGACGAACGGCACGCGCAGCCAGAACATGAGGCGGCGGACGGGATCCATGTCAGCCCGCCGACCGCGGGCCGGGACGGTCCGCGAGGGGTGCGCCCGTCGGCGCGGCCCAGCGGTCCGAGCCTCCGGCCGGCAGGGAGGCGGCGGGCGCACCCGATGCCGCCCGCATCTCCCCCACCCGCCGCACCACCGGCAGCCGCACCCCGAAGACGGTGCGGCCCGGCTCCGACTCGACCCAGAGGGCGCCCTGGTGCGCCGACACGATGGCCTGCGCGATCGCGAGCCCGAGGCCCGTGCCACCCGTCGACCGGGCGCGGGATCCGTCGCCGCGCACGAAGCGCTCGAACAGGGTGTCCTGCAGCACGGGCGGGATGCCGGGGCCGTCGTCGGTGACGCGGATCACGGCGTGCGCGTCCGGTCCGGATCCCTCGACCGCGAGCGACGCCACGACGCGCGTGCCCGCCGGCGTGTGCGTCCGCGCGTTCGCGAGGAGGTTGACGACGACCTGGCGGAGGCGGGCGTCGTCCCCGGGGACGGTCACGGGCTCCTCGGGCAGGTCGAGGTCCCAGTCGTGGTCGGGGCCGGCGGCGCTCGCGTCGCCGACCGTGTCGAGCAGGATCCGCGTCACGTCGACCGGGTCCGACTCGAGCTCCCGCCCCTCGTCGAGGCGCGCGAGGAGCAGCAGGTCCTCGACGATGGTCGTCATCCGCACCGACTCGGACTCGATGCGGGACAGCGAGTGCGTGACATCCTCGGGCAGCTGGTGCGGCCCGCGCCGGGTGAGCTCGGCGTAGCCGCGGATGGAGGCGAGCGGCGTGCGCAGCTCGTGGCTCGCGTCCGACACGAAGCGCCGCACCTTCGCCTCGCTGGCCTGCCGCGACGACAGCGCCGCCGCGACGTGCCCGAGCAGGCCGTTGAGCGCGGCGCCCACCCGGCCGACCTCGGTGCGCTCGTCCGTGTCGGACGCGGGCACGCGGGCCTCGAGCGCGACGTCGCCGCGGTCGAGCTCCAGCGCGGCCACGTGGGTCGCCGTGTCGACGACCCGGTCGAGCGGACGCAGCGCCCGCCGCACGATGAGCGCGCCCACGAACGCCGCGAGCGCGAGCGTGATCGCGGCGACCACCGTGATCACGACGACGAGCTGCTCGACCACGTCGTCGGCGGGCTTCAGCGGGAGGCCCGTGACGAGGGCCGCGCCCGTCGAGGAGGTGTCGCCGACGAGCCGGTACCGGCCGAGCGCGCCGCCGAGGTCGACCGTCCGCGGCACCTCGTCGGTGGGCACGCTCTGCAGCAGCTGGCTCTGGCGCTCCGTGAGCGCCACCGCGCCCGCGCCGCCCGGCTCGCCCTCGGCCGCGTCGCGGTCGGCGATGTAGCCGCCCGTGACCACGCCGCCGACGATGGTCGCGCTGATCGTGCCGACCTGCTGCCCGAACGCGCCGAGGCCGCCGGGAGGGGCGCCGGGGAAGCTCCCGTAGTCGTCCGGATCCCGGTCCACGAAGCTCTGGGAGCGCGACGCGGTGGCGCGCAGCTGCTCGTCGACCTGCTGCACGAGCGACGCCTGCAGGGCGAGGATGCTGACCGCGCCGATGAGGATGCTCGCGAGCGCCAGCAGCCCCACGACGCTGAGGACGAGCCGGCGACGCAGGGTCATCCCGCCCGCCGCCGCGGCCAGCCGGGTGCGCAGCCGGTCGATCACTCCGCGGCCTTCAGCATGTAGCCGCTGCCGCGCACCGTGTGGATCATGGGGTTCCGGCCGGCGTCGATCTTCCGGCGGAGGTAGGAGATGTAGATCTCGACCACGCTCGACTTGCCGCCGAAGTCGTAGCTCCACACCCGGTCGAGGATCTGCAGCTTGCTGAGCACGCGGCGCGGGTTCCGCATCAGGTAGCGCAGCAGCTCGAACTCGGTGGCGGTGAGCTCGATGGGGTCGCCGGCGCGGCTGACCTCGTGGCTGTCCTCGTCGAGCGCGAGGTCGCCCACGCGGAGCACCGGGTCCACGCTGTCGCTGACCACGAGCGTCGACCGGCGGATGAGCCCGCGCAGCCGGGCGACGACCTCCTCCAGGCTGAACGGCTTGGTGACGTAGTCGTCGCCCCCGGCGGTGAGGCCGGCGAGCCGGTCGTCGAGGGAGTCCTTCGCGGTGAGGAAGAGGACGGGGATGTCCTCGGCGTCGGCCCGCAGCCGCGACAGCACCTGGAGGCCGTCGAGGTCCGGAAGCATGATGTCGAGCACCACGGCGTCCGGCTTGAACTCGCGCGCGGCGGCGAGCGCCTGGTACCCGTCCTCGGCGGTGCGGACCTGCCAGCCCTCGTACCGGAGCGCCATCTGCAGCAGGTCGGTGAGGGACGCCTCGTCGTCGACGACGAGCACCCGGATGGGCGACCCGTCAGCGCGGGTGAGGCGGGGCTGCGGGGCGGCGGCGGGCTGGAAGCCGGAGGGCGGGGTCGTGGTCACGGGATCCATTCTGCGGAGTTCCCTATGAGGCGGCTATGGACCAGCCATGGGCGGGCACAGCGTCCACCTCCGCGCGCGAGCCGGCGCTCGGCTCATGGTGTCCTCATGGCGAGCGCGGGCGGCCTCCCAGACCCGGCTGGGCGTCCGCTTGCCAGGCCTCCCTAGCGTCCGAGGACACCCACCAGGAGGACCCATGTTCGGAACGTACCTCCGGCGCGAGCTCACGCAGCGCCGGAAGCAGTCAGCCATCATCGCGATCGGGATGGCGCTCGCCATCGCCCTCGTCATCGTCGTCGACGCCGTGTCGGGAGGGGTCCGGGCCGCGCAGTCGCAGGTGCTCTCCTCCGTCTACGGGGTCGGCACCGACGTCACCGTCACGCAGGCCGCCGAGCCGCCCACCGAGGGCAGCGGCCCCGGTCAGGACTTCCAGTTCGGCGCGGAGGACGGCACTACGTCCGACGGCTCCACCGACGTCAGCACCGCGCGGCTCGTCGCCGGACGCGGCACGTCGACCTTCGACGCGGACGCCGTCGACACCGTCGCCGGCCTCGACGGCGTCTCCGCGGCGGCCGGCACCCTCACGCTCACCAACACGTCGTTCAGCGGGCGGATCCCCGGCCAGGTCGGCACCGGCACCGGCACCGACGGCGCC
Organism: Clavibacter sp. B3I6; assembly: GCF_030816895.1. Taxonomy (NCBI): domain Bacteria; kingdom Bacillati; phylum Actinomycetota; class Actinomycetes; order Micrococcales; family Microbacteriaceae; genus Clavibacter; species Clavibacter sp. B3I6. Next base: position 2,428,354 of record NZ_JAUSYL010000001.1, on the reverse strand, counting down.
GCGGACGGCACCGCTCCCGGCGCGGGCGCGACCCCGCCCACCGGCGGCGCGGACGGCGCGGGCGGCAGCGCCTTCTCCGTCGACTCGTTCGGGGTGACGGGCGTGGATCCCAGCGCCGACGCCGTCGGCCCCCTCACCGCCACGACCCTCGTGGACGGCCGCGCGCTCACCGCCGACGACGCAGGATCCGACGTGGTCGTGCTCGACGAGACCTACGCGACCGGCACCGACCTGGCCGTCGGCGGCACGCTCGCCATCGCGGGGACCGACTTCGCGATCGTCGGCATCGTCGCGCCCACCGGATCCGACGCCGAGACCGCGTCGAACGCCTACATCCCGCTCGACGTCGCCCAGGCGCTCGCCGGGCTGGACGGGCAGATCTCCACCGTCTCCGTGACGGCCGCCTCCTCCACCGACATCCCCGCGGTGAAGACCGCGATCGAGGGCGTCCTGCCCGACGCGACCGTGAGCACGCAGGAGGACCTCGCGTCGAGCGTGTCCGGATCCCTCTCCACCGCGTCGTCGCTCATCGCGAGCCTCGGCACGTGGCTGTCGCTCCTGGTGCTGGCGGCCGCGTTCGCCATCGCGATCCTGCTGACCGTCTCCGGCGTCTCCCGCCGCACCCGCGAGTTCGGGACGCTCAAGGCCATCGGCTGGAGCGACCGGCGCATCGTGCGCCAGGTCGCGGGCGAGTCGCTCGTGCAGGGGCTCATGGGCGGCGCGCTCGGCGTGGTCGTCGGGCTCGGCGCGGTGCTCGTCGTCGACGTCATGGCGCCGACGCTCTCCGCGGGATCCGCGGCCGCCACCACGGGACCCGGCGGGATGCCGGGCGGTGCGGCGGGCGGCGGCTTCGGAGGCCCCCAGGTCGCCGCCGCCACGACCGACGTCGTGCTCCATGCGCCCGTCACGGCCTCCGTGATCCTCGTGGCCGTCGGCCTGTCCGTCCTCGGCGGCCTCCTCGCCGGCGGGGTCGGCGGGTGGCGCGCGTCGCGGCTCCGTCCCGCCGAGGCGCTCCGCTCCGTCGCCTGATCCACCCCACCCCACCCGCACACGGAAGGACCACCATGTACACGCTCCACGACGTCCGCAAGACCTACCGCCAGGGCGCGACCACCATCACCGCCCTCGAGGGCGTGACCCTCGAGATCCCCGACGGGCAGCTCGTCGCCATCCAGGGCCCCACCGGCGGCGGCAAGTCGACGCTGCTGCAGATGCTCGGCGCGCTCGACCGCCCCTCCTCCGGCACCGTCACGCTCGGGGGTGACGACCTCTCCACCGCGGGCGACCGCCGGCTCGCCGAGGTGCGGGCCACGCAGATCGGGTTCGTGTTCCAGGGCTTCAACCTGATCCCGACGCTCAGCGCCCGGGAGAACGTCGAGACCGCGCTCGAGCCGCTGCGCGTCGCCACCGCCGAGCGCCGGTCTCGCGCGACGGCGGCGCTGGAGCTCGTCGGGCTCGGCGAGCGCGCCGACCACCTGCCGTCGCAGCTGTCCGGCGGTCAGCAGCAGCGCGTCGCGATCGCCCGCGCGCTCGTGAAGGAGCCGACCGTGCTCCTCGCCGACGAGCCCACCGGCAACCTCGACGAGGAGACGCGTGACGAGATCATGGCCCTCCTCGAGGGGCTGTGGCGGGAGCGCGGGCTCACGCTGGTGCTCGTCACGCACGACTCCGCCGTCGCGCGCCGGGCGGAGCGACGGCTGCACATCGCCCACGGCCGGGTCACCGAGGTGCAGCCGGCCACCCTCCTGTCGCGCTGACCGCCCGGCGGACGACGACGGACCCGACGCGTCCTGCGCCGGGCCCGTCGATCGTCGCGGGTCGTGCGGGAGGGCTAGTGCCCCTCGTCCGTCGCGCGGGTGACGGGCGCGCCGTCCACCTTCGCGCGGTCCTTCTTCTCCTTGTCGCCACGGGTCTTCGCGAGGCTCGCCACGGTGGCGACCGTGATGGTCGCGCCGATGAACAGGAGCGAGAACCAGATCGGGATCTCGGGCGCCCACAGCATCGGCTCGCCGCCGTTGATGAAGGGCAGCTCGTTGACGTGCATCGCGTGCAGCACGAGCTTCGCGCCGATGAACGCGAGGATGACCGCGAGGCCCTGCGACAGGTACACGAGGCGCTCGAGCAGGCCGCCGATGAGGAAGTACAGCTGGCGGAGGCCCATCAGCGCGAAGGCGTTCGCGGTGAACACGATGTACGCCTCGTTCGTGAGGCCGTAGATGGCGGGGATCGAGTCGAGCGCGAACACCAGGTCGACGAAGCCGATCGCGATGACGCAGAGCAGGAGCGGCGTGACGAAGCGCTTGCCGTCGATCTTGGTGGTGAAGCGGTCGCCGACGAAGTCGTCGTGGACGGGCAGGATCCGGCGGGCGATCCGCACGAACATGTTGTCCGCCGCGTTGCCGCCGTGGTCGCCCTTCAGCTGCTGGTACGCGAGCACGAACAGCAGCGCGCCGAAGATGTAGAAGACCCAGGAGAAGTTCTCGATGAGCGCGGCGCCGAGGGCGATGAAGCCCGCGCGCATGATCAGCGCGATGACGATGCCGATCATCAGCACCTTCTGCTGGTACTTCCGCGGCACCGCGAACCCGGTCATGATCAGCAGGAACACGAAGAGGTTGTCGATCGACAGGGCCTTCTCCGTGAGGTACCCCGCGAAGTACTCGCCGCCGTAGCCCCAGCCGCTGGTGAGGCCGATGCCGACGCCGAAGGCGAGCGCGAGGCCGATGTAGAAGGCGGACCAGCGGGCGGACTCGCCGATGGTGGGCTCGTGCGGCTTCCGCACGTGGGTGAAGAACTCGTAGACGAAGAAGGCGATCGTGACCGCGATCGTGATGAGCCAGGTCGTGGGGGTGATGTTCACGGGGGTCTCCGGGAGTGAGGCCGACGGGATATCGGGACGGCGAGGTGGCGCGGGCCCCTATGATCCCATGCCGGATGTCCTCCTTCCGGGGAAAAGGCTGCGCCTACGCTTCCCGGCTCGCGGCGCGACCCGACGTCAGGTGAGGCTCGGTGCCGAGAACGGGTACGCGACGTACGCGAACCGCCGCGAGTCCGGCGCCCAGCTCGTGACGTTGATGGTGCCCTGGCCGCCGGGGAACGCCGCGAGGTCGCGGGTACGGTGGCTCTGCCGGTCGATGACGCGGAGGATCACGTCCCGGTCGGCCGGGTGCCCGAGCGTGCCGGGCGGGAAGCTCACGTAGACGATGTGCTCGCCGTCGGGTGACGGGTGCGGGAACCAGTTGACGCGCTCGTCGGAGGTGAACTGGTGGACGTCGGTGCCGTCGACGCGCATCGTGAAGAGCTGCGCGTGGCCCGGCAGGTCGGATCCGCGCTCGGAGTTGTAGTAGAGCCAGCCGCCGTCGGGCGAGAACTCGGCCCCGTCGTCGGGGAAGCCGTCGTCGGTGAGCTGCGTGGTGGGGCCGCCGTCGACGGGCACGAGGTGGATGTTCGTGGTCCACTCGCCGCGCGCGTCGACCTGGCCGCCGATGACGCTGAGCACGGTGCCGTCGGGCGAGACGCCGTGCAGGTAGTTCTTGAACCGGAGCGCGGGATCCCGATCGGCCGTGATCCGCCGGCCCGCGCCGCCCGCGCCGCCGTTCCAGGGGATGTCGTACAGGTGGCCGTCGCGACCGGAGACGTAGACGTGCTCGCCGTCGGGCGAGATGACGTGGTCGTTGTTGATGGGCGGGACGCCGCCGAGGTCGACGGCCTGGAAGTCGACCGCGGGCTCGGGGAGGTCCGGATCCGGGTCCTCGGCGTCGGGCGCCGGCAGCCGCCACAGCCCGCCCTCCGCGTTCACGACGAGCCAGCGGCCGTCGGGCGTCCAGTTGGGCGCCTCGATGTGCAGCACGGCCGACTCGGCGACCATGCGCTCGGCGCCCGTCTCCACGTCGACGACGAGGAGACGGGCCAGCTGGCCGTCGCGCAGCGTCACGCGGCCGATCCGGTGGAGCCGGTCGAGCCGGTGGAGCCGGTCGCACCCGTCGCGGGCGCGTCGTCGCGGTTGTTCGCGAACGCGGAGTCGAAGAGGCTGTCGGGCGTCGGCCAGAGGAGGGAGCGCACCTGCGCGAGGGCGTCCGGGGCGCCGTGGAGTCGGTCCATGCCCGCATCCTCCCACTCCACCGAAACGGGACCGTCGTAGCCGATGCTCCGGAGGGCCCGGAAGGCGCGCTCGAAGGGCACGTCGCCGTGGCCGACCGAGACGAAGTCCCAGCCGCGGCGCGGGTTGCCCCAGCCGAGGTGCGAGCCCAGGCGGCCGCCGCGGCCGTCGGACGTGCTGACCTTCGTGTCCTTCGCGTGCACGTGGTAGATCCGGTCGGCGAAGTCGAGGAGGAAGCCCACCGGGTCGATGTCCTGCCACATCATGTGGCTCGGGTCCCAGTTGAGGCCGAAGCCGGGGCGGTGCCCGATGGCCTCCAGGGTGCGGCGGGTGGTCCAGTAGTCGTAGGCGATCTCGCTCGGGTGCACCTCGAGCGCGTACCGCACGCCCTCGTCGTCGAACACGTCGATGATCGGGTTCCAGCGGTCGGCGAAGTCCTGGTAGCCGGCGTCGATGACCGACTCGGGGACCGGCGGGAACATGGCGACGTACGGCCAGATGCGGGATCCGGTGAAGCCCGTCACGCGCGTGACGCCGAGGCCCGCGGCCGCCTTCGCGGTGAGCTTCAGCTCCTCCGCCGCGCGCTGGCGCACGCCCTCGGCCTGGCCGTCGCCCCACACCTTGGAGCGGAGGATCGCCTGGTGGCGGAAGTCGATGGGGTCGTCGCACACGGCCTGGCCGGTGAGATGCTGCGAGAGCGCGTGCACCTGGAGGCCGTGGCGCTCGAGGATCTCGAGGCGGCCGCGGAGGTACGCCGGGTCCTCGGCGGCCCGCCACACGTCGAGGTGCTCCGCGGAGCAGGCGATCTCGAGGGCGTCGAACCCCCAGCCGCTCGCCAGCCGGGCCACCTCCTCCAGCGGCAGGTCGGCCCACTGGCCGGTGAACAGGGCGACGGGGTTGGTGATCTGGGGCATGGTTCCCTCTCGTCGACGGTGACGGGTGACGGCGTGGCGGCCGGAGGACGGCGCGCGGCATCCACGCTACACACCGTGCCGCGCGCCATCACGGGTCCGCGTCAGCGAAAGTTCGCCGACTGCGTGCGCTGGTACCCCGCGAGCGTGACGCCGCCGAGGAGCAGCGCCCACGCCGCGAGGATGACCAGCGGGAGGCCCATCACCGCCGTGTCCTGCCGGGCGGCCGCGCTCGTGAGCGTGCTCCACGCGCCCGTCGGCAGCAGGACCGTGAGGGACTCCCACGGCGTGCCGCTCGTGTCGCCGCCCGTGAAGAGGCCGCCCGCGAACGAGAGCGGCAGGTACACGAGGTTGGCGAGGCCGAGCGCGCCCCGGGCCGGGAACCAGTAGCCCATCGCGAGACCGAGCAGCGCCATCGGGACGGCGCCGGCCAGCACGGCGAGCGCGACGGCGGCGAGCGTGGGCGCATCCACCCGCACGCCGCCGGCGGTGAACCCGACGACAGCCACGGGGATCACGAACAGCACCCCGAAGACGCAGGCGACCGTGAGCTTCGCGGCCAGCCGGATCCACGCGGGCACCGGCGCCGTGAACAGCCACCGCTCCCACGGCGACTCCCGCGCCGACGCGACGCCGACGCCGAACTGGAACGTCACCGTGCCGAGCACCGAGAACAGCACGTAGCCGAGCAGGACGCTGAGCCGCGCGCTCGGCGCGCCGCCCTGCGGGAGGCCGACGACGACGTAGATGAGCACCGGGTACGCGAGCAGCGGCAGCACGAACGCCGGCATGCGCGCGTTCTGCGCGAGCTCGCTGACGACGTGGGCGCGGTAGATCGCGATCCGGCGCCCGGCCGTGAGGCGGGCGGGGACCGCTGCGGCGGCGGTCATGGGGCGCATCCCGCGGGATCGGCCGCGCGCGGCAGGCCTGCGTCGGGCGGCGGGCCGGCGTCGTGCGACCGGCCGGGGTCGCGCGGCCGGCCGGGGTCCTCCGCCAGCACCCGCTCGACGATCTCGCCGAGACCGGGCTCCCCCACCGTGAGGTCGGGGTGCGGGAGGGAGGCGAGCACCAGCCCCGCGACGACGTCGGAGCGGTCCGTGTCGATGACCCAGCGGATCCGCTCGCCCTCCCGGGGCTCCTCCCCCGACTCGGGCTGCGCCCCGCACGTGCGCAGGCCGCGTGCCTCGGCCGACGTCGCCTGGAAGCCGACCCGGCGCATCCCCGCGAGCCCGCGGAAGTCGGCGGCCGTCCAGTGCCCGACCACGCGGCCGTGGTCGAGGCAGACGACGGTGTCGGCGAGCGCCGCGACCTCCTCCATGTCGTGCGAGGCCAGCAGCACCGTGCGTCCGGAGTCGCGGACGGCGGCGATGGCGTCTCGCACGGCGGCCCGGCCCGGGATGTCGAGCGCCGCCGACGGCTCGTCGAGCACGACGACGGGCGTGCCCGCGGCCACCACGCAGGCGAGCGCGACGCGCCTCCGCTCGCCGCCGCTCAGCCCGCCGGTCTGGCGCGACGCGAGCCGGTCGAGGTCGAAGCGGTCGATCGCGGCGGCCGGCGTGAGGGCCGCCGCATGCGGCACGAGCGCGAGCGCGAGCACCTCGCGGACCGTCAGGTACTCGGGGAACGCGAGCGCCTGCGGCATCACCGCGACGAGCGAGGCCGTGGGGCCTCCGCGGCGGACGTCGTGACCGAGCACGCGCGCCCGCCCCGCGTCCGGCCGGCGCGTGGCGGTGAGCACGTCGATGGCCGTGGTCTTCCCGGATCCGTTCGGCCCGAGCAGCGCGTGCACGAGCCCCGGGGCGAGCGCGAACGACGCGTCGTCGAGGGCGCGCGTGCGGCCGAAGGTGCGGGTGATCCCGTCGAGCTCCACCGCGTCAGCCACGGGATGCCTCCTCCTCGGCGGGATGGGTCGGCGCGGGCGCCGGTGCAGCGCCGCCCGGACCCGCGCGCCCGCCCAGCGAGATCGCGTAGAGCGACGACTGCGTCACGCCGTCGAGCCCGAGCACGGCGTCGAGCTCGTGGTCGACGAAGCCGACCCAGCCGATCGACGGCAACCCGAGCGCCGTCGCGACGAGCAGCGCGTTCTGGGCGACGTGCCCTGCCTCGAGCAGCGTGAGCCGGTAGCCGCGCAGCCCGTACTTGGTGCGGGAGCGCTCGAAGCTGCCGGTGATCACGATCGTCACGGCCGCCTCCTCCGCCAGGGGCGCCATGACCGTCGGCGCGGCCCGCCGGAAGCGGGCGAGCCGGCCGTCCCGGTCGAGGCCGGACACGTCCACGAGCGCCTCCTCGAGCGGGTCGAGCTGGTGGATCCCCGCCGCGATCCCCTCCGCCGCCCGCACCACCACGTGCAGGTCGAGCGGATAGAGCCCGCCGGCCGACGGCACGAAGCGACCGGTGCCGCCGTCGCCGCGCGGACCGTAGGCGAGGCGCAGCACCGTGGCGAGCTCCGCGAGCGCGACGGGTGGGGCGAGGTCGGCCGCGTCCGCCGACCGCCGGGCCGCCATCGTCGCGCCGAGCCCGTGCGGGAGCGGCAGCGCGGGCGGGAGGGCGAGCGCCGGGAGCAGGCGCGGGGCGCTCGTGGCGCCGCCCGGTCCCGCGTCGATGCCCTGCGCCTCCTGCGCGAGCTGCTGCGCGTACCGGACGTCCGTCCAGCCCGGGTGCGTGATGCGGGTGATCTTCGACGCCTCGTGGAAGTCCTCGGCGAGGTCGCCCGCCGCGCGCTGGATCGCGCCGCCGACGCTGAAGATCGGGCCGACGCTGCCGGCCGCGCCGGCAGCGGATGCGGCCGCGTCGGCGGCACGGGCCGTCGCGTCCGAGCCGGCGTCCTCGCCGTCGTCGGCGCCTGCGCCGGCGGAGCCGCCCGCCGCCGTGCGTGCGGGCGCCGTGCCGATGTCGGTGATGCTCATGGGATCCTCCTGGTGGTGCCGGCGCGATGCCGCGCGCACGCGCGCGTCGACGTGGATGCGGGGCGACGGGCCGCCCTCACGGGAACGGGTGCGGGACGCCGACGAGGTGCGCCGGCCCGTCGACCGCAGGCCCGTCCCGCCATCGCCGGTACAGCCGCGGATGGCCGAGGAACCGGGCGTCGTGCCGCACGTCGAGCGCGACGAGGTCGGGGCTCAGCGCGCGCACCACGTGGTAGCCCGCGGCGCGCACCTCCGGCGCGGTGATCCCGGACAGCAGCACCTCGATCCCCTCCCGGTGCAGCCCCTCCACGACCTCTCCCCAGCTCGACGGCCCGCCCACGGACGCCACGCGCGCGCCCGACGCGTCGAGCGCGGCGGACAGCGACCGGGCGGAGGGCGGGCAGTGCAGCCGCACGTGGTCCTCGAACTCGATCACCGCGGACGGCGCGACGGGTGGCCGGGGCAGCAGCCGCAGGCACCAGTTGTGCGTGTGCACCGCCTCGCGCACGGCGTTGAGCACGGCGCGGTCGAGGCGGAAGTCGGCCGCGCACCCCACCGCCACGCCGATGCGGTCGCTGCGCAGGACCGCGAGGATCACCGGCACGTCCGCCGCCGCGTCGAGCACGCGCAGCGAGAAGGCGGCGCCGAACCGCCCGCACAGCTCCTCCAGCCGCGCGAGCTCGCGCCGGGTCGCGTCGGCGAGGCGCGGGCTGACGCGCCAGTCGAAGGCCGGCGGCGTGGATCCGCGGAGCCACGTCCGCTGGAACGCGTCGCGCTCGATGAGCTCGAGGATCGCCCGGCCCGCCGCGAAGCCGAAGGTCGGCCCGGCCGCGACGCCCGACGAGGTGGCCGGCTCCAGGTGCCGCTCGCGGTGCCCCTCGGACGCGTGCGGGTCGTCGAAGACCACCATCTGCGCGGGGACGTGCACCTCGCTCCCGCCGTGCAGCGACCGCGCCGGCAGCCAGGTGAGGAGGTCGCCCCGCTCGGCGCGCTCGAACGGGAACGCCGGATCCTCGCGCTGCGCCGGGTGGAAGCGCTGGAAGGCGTCCGGCTCCACCTGCCGCGCGTCCGCCCCCAGCGGCGCGCGGAACGCACCGCGCGCGCCGGCCAGCGAGAGCCGCTCCACGGCCTCGCCCACGCACGACCTCCGCGCATCGGCGGCGCTGCCGCCGGGCCCCATGCTGAAGCCCTCGGAGGGGATGCCCGTGAGGAAGCCCGTGTCGGCCGTCCGCGCGGAGTGCAGCGCGTCGGGGATGGCGTCCGGCGTGAACGCCATCGGGTGCGAGTAGGCGACGAGCCCGGTGTACGGGCTCACCACGTCGGCGCCCGCCGTCCTCAGGCGCGCCACGGGGACACCACCCCCGCGTACGGCCGCGGCCCGCACGTGCCGCAGCGGGCCACCCGGTAGACCGGGTGCGCCTCCGCCGACAGGACCTTCGGCTCGACCACGAGCACGGTGCTCGCGACCAGCCAGTCGCGCGCGAAGACCCAGCGGGCCGCGTAGCGCGCGGCGAAGCCGGCCGCGATGGCGTCGAGCCCGGGATCCCGCGGGATGGGCGCGACCGCGTCGGCGGCCGCCGCGTGGTCCGCGGCGAAGGGCGTGGTCGAGGCCCAGCGCAGGGCGACGCACTCGAGGCACGGCCCCTCGTCCGGCACGACCACGGGTCCGACGAGCTGGAAGCGGCCGTCGAAGGGGTGGATGGGAAGCCACGCGCGCCCGGCGGCGTGCATCCGGACGCCCACCTCCCGGAGGACCCGGCGGCTGCCGGCCGCGATGACCAGGTCGGCGTCGGCCTCGTCGGTGAGCTCCGCCGAGTGCAGCGCCTCGGCGAGGGAGGCGAGGAGGGCCGGGATGGCGTCGCCGACCAGGGCGACCCGCGCGGGGCTGCGCGGATCCCGCGGGCGGCCGAGCCCCGTGCGGTCGCCGCCGTTGCGCCGCGCCTCGTCGAGGACGTGCGCGAGCTCGGCCTGGTCGGGGTCGTCGAGACGGCCCACGGGATCGGACGCCGGGGCGTCGTCACCGGAGGACCGCGTGGGTGCGCCCACGACCACGTCGCGGACGACCAGCTCGTCGACGAGGTCGGCCACGACGGGGGCGTGCGGGCCGAAGGCGCGGTCGACGTCCGCGCGCGTGAAGGGACGGGAGAGGAGCCGCGACACCGCGGAGACGGCGTCGCCCGAGGGCAGCTGCAGGGAGACCAGCTCGCGACCGCCGAGGAGGTGGAGGGTGTCCTCCACCTCCCCGACGGCGTAGCGGGGACTCACCGAGTAGGTCGTCGACGGGTCCATGGCGGATGCGTCAGCGAGGCTGCTGCTTGCTGCTGCACGAGCAGCACGTGCTGCAGCAGAGGGTGACGTCGGCCATCACGACCTCCGCCTCCCGCCCGCGGTGCGTGATGGTGAAGCCGAACGCCTCGGCGAGCAGGGCGTCGGCGTCGAGGGCGTCGGCGCGCGCGGCGTCGACCTCCTCGACGCGCGGGGGCGCCTCCGCGAGCGCCGGTGCTCCCGTGGTGGCCGGTCCTTCCATGAGCAGGGTCATGCCGTTTCCTCTCTCCGTGCTGGTGATGGGTGGGATGTGACGACGCCTTTCTAGCACGATCCTCCGTGACCAGGGCGGAAACGCATGGCCTGTTGACAACCCGGTCGCGGCACCGGATGACCCGCCCGCGTCGCAGCCGCGGGCGTCGGATCCGGCGCGTACCCTGGAGCCCGTGACGGACGAGATGCTGGCCTTCCCGTGGGAGGACGACCTCGCCCCGGCCGCACCCGCGCCGCCTCCTCCCCCGCCCCACCTCGCGCGCATCGTCGCCCACTCGTCCGACCGCGTCGCGTGGCTCCGCGCCCGCAGCTTCGGGATCACCGCCACGGACGTCGCCCGGCTCGCGACCGACGCCTCGCTGCAGGCCGTCGCGCTCGAGAAGCTCTACGGGTCCGGCTTCGGCGGCAACCGCTACACGGACCACGGCCGCGAGCGCGAGCCCGAGATCGCGCGCTGGGTCGAGGCGGAGCACGGCATCGTCCCGAGCGCGCACCTCTTCCACGCGCCCGGCCAGCGGCGCCACCTGGCGACCCCCGACGGCGTGGGCGTGCGCGCCGACGGCCGCCTCGAGCTCGCCGAGATCAAGACCACCGCGAAGCCGTGGCGGAGCGTCCCGCGCAACTACCTGCGACAGATCTGGTGGCAGCAGTACGTGCTCGGCGCCGAGCGCTCGCTCATCGTGTGGGAGCAGCACGTGGACTTCGTGCCCGTGCACGACATCCCCAAGTGGAAGTGGATCGACCGGGACGAGGCCGAGATCCAGGCGCTCGTGACGCGCGCGAACGACCTCATCGCGCTGATCGTGCGCATGGCCAACGCCCCCGCGGGAGCCCGCGGCCTGGCCTGAGCGCCACCCCGCGATGCGCCCGCCCGCCCGCGCGGGCCCGCGCGTCAGCGGATGTGCGCGATCCGCACTCGCATCCGCTCGGCCGTCCGCCGCCACGGCCCCGTCCGATCGGGCCCGATCCGCACGCCGACCGCGAGCGCCACGGCCTCCACCACCTGCGCGTGCGTCAGCCCGTCCGTCCGCACGTGGTCGGCGAAGCGCGGACCGCGGAGCGCCGCCGTCCGCGGGAGCTGCGCCGCCGCCCAGCCGTCCGGCCCCTCGAGCCGCGTGCGCAGGCGCCGGAGCACGACCTCGTCGGACGCGAGGAGCGTCACGTGACGTACGTCGTGCCCCGCGTCGCGCAGCGCCCCGAGGATCCGCTCGTGCCGGCCCTCGTCCACGAGCGCCATCGGCACGATCACGTCGCCCGGGTGCCGGGCGAGCACGTCGAGCAGGATCCCGGTCACGGTCGGCTCCCACCACGGCGTGTCCTGGAAGTCGCCGCGGAGCGCGGGCGGCTGCATCCGGTGGATCCCGAACCCCACCTGCTCCGGGTCGGCCACGACCGATCCCGGCAGCCGCCGGCGCAGCGACGCCGCCGCCTGGGTCTTGCCGACGCCGAAGGTCCCGTTGATCCAGATGAGCACCCCGCGAGCCTGCCAGCCCCGGTGCCCGCGCGCATTCTTCTCGCCCGGGGAACACCGCGGAAACACGCCCGACTCACGCGCCGACTTCACTGGAGGAGCGGGGGCCGCGGTGGGATCCACCAGGCCGCCGCGTCCGAGGAGGGTCGCACGATGAGCCAGGTCATCCAGTCGAGAGCCGGCGTCGCCGCCGCGGCCGAGCGGGATCGGGCGGCTGCGGCCGTCGCGCTCGCGCCGCACGGGGAGACCATGCGCGCGGTCGTCGTCACCGAGACGGGCGGGCCCGAGGTGCTGCACCTCGCGGACGTGCCGATCCCGCGCCGCCTCGACGCGGAGGTGCTCGTGAAGGTCGTCGCCGCCGGCGTCAACCCGATCGACCTGCGCCTGCGCGCGGGCGGCCCCGGCGGACCCGCGCTCGGCGGTGCGCCCCACGGTCCTCGGCCGCGACTTCAGCGGCGTGGTCGTCGAGTCGCCCTACGAGGACCACGCGCTGCACCCCGGCGACGAGGTCTTCGGCCTCGCGATGGTGCCCCGCATGGCCGGCAGCTACGCCCCCTACATCGCCGTCCCGAGCGTGAGCCTCGCCCGGAAGCCCGCGCGCCTGTCGCACGTCGAGGCCGCCGCGACGCCCGTCAGCGCGCTCACCGCGTGGGGCATGGTCGTCGACATCGGCCGGGCCCACGAGGGCCAGGTCGTGCTCGTGCACGCGGGGGCCGGCGGGGTCGGCCACTTCGCGGTGCAGTTCGCGCGGCACTTCGGCGCCCGCGTCATCGCCACGGGTTCGCCCCGCAACGTCGACTGGCTCGCGGAGCTCGGGGCCGACGAGGTGATCGACCGCACGCAGGGGCGCTTCGAGGACGTGCTGGCCGACGTCGACGTGGTGATCGACCTGGTCGGCAACTGCACCGACGACACCGGCACCCGGTCCCTCCAGGTCCTCCGCCGCGGCGGCCTCCTGGTGAGCTCGCCTACGCACGGCTGGCCGACGCTCGTGCAGGACGCCGCCGCCGTCGGGGTGCGCGCGACGCATTACGAGGTGGCGCCGGACGGCCAGACCCTCGCCGTGATCGCGCGCCTGCTCGAGTCGGGCGACATCCGCGTCTACGTCGACGAGGTGTTCGACCTGGAGGACGCGGCCGAGGCGCACCGCCACATGGAGAGCGGGCACGCGCGCGGCAAGGTCGTGCTCAACGTCACGCGGGGCTGACGGCGGCGCGCTGCTGACGGCGGCGCGCGGGATCAGCCCTCCGCGGTCGCGACGAGGGGCCGCTCCATCACGTGGTCCGTCTCGACCGAGTCCGCGAGCCGGAACGACCGCGTCCCGACGACGCGGAAGCCGCTGCGCGCGTAGAACCGGATGGCGCGGGCGTTGTGCTCGTTGACGCCGAGCCAGATCCCCGCCTCCGCGTCGCGTCCCGATGCGCCCACGAGGTCGCGCGCGATCCGCAGCGTCTCGGCCATGAGCGGCCGCGCGATCCCTACGCCGCGCTGCCCGGCCTCGACGTACACCTTGCTCAGCTCGATCTCGGGCCGCAGCCGGAGCGCGCCGGCCACGTCGGGGTCGGCAGGCGGCGCGGCCACGACCATCGTGTAGCCGACCGCCCGGCCGTCGACCTCCGCGAGCACGACCCGGCGCGCGGGATCCGCCAGATGCGACGCGAAGCGCGCGGGCGAGAGGACGGTGCGGATGTGCTCGGCGATCGCCTCCGCCGTCGTCGTCGGCGGGCACGCGAGCGCGAAGGTGCGGGCGGCGAGGGACGCCACCTCGTCGGCGTCGGCCGTCGCCGCGACGCGGAACGCGGGGGCGGGAGGGGCGGCGACGGGATTCGGGGAGCTCACCCCCCGAGCCTAGGCAGCCGCGGACCCCGCAGATGACGGAAGGGCTCGCCGAGCTGTCGCACCCGCAGACGACGGAAGGGCCCGCCGAGGCGGGCCCTTCCTGTGGTGCTGGTCGTGCGTGCGCTGGCGCGCGGCGGTGCTAGATGGAGTTGACGTCCACCGGGATGCCGGGGCCGAAGGTCGTGGAGACCGTGGCCTTCTGCACGTAGCGGCCCTTCGAGGAGGACGGCTTGAGGCGGACGATCTCCTCGAGCGCGGCGCCCACGTTCTCGGAGAGCTGCTCGGGCGAGAAGCTCGCCTTGCCGACCACGAAGTGGACGTTCGCGTGCTTGTCGACGCGGAACTCGATCTTGCCGCCCTTGATGTCGGACACCGCGCGCGCGACGTCCGGGGTGACCGTTCCGGTCTTGGGGTTGGGCATGAGGCCGCGCGGTCCGAGGACCTTGCCGAGGCGTCCGACCTTGCCCATGAGCTCGGGCGTCGAGACGGCGGAGTCGAACGACGTGTAGCCGCCCGCCACCTTCTCGATGAGCTCGTCGCCGCCGACCTCGTCGGCGCCGGCGGCGAGGGCCGCCTCGGCCGCGGGGCCCCGTCGCGAAGACGATGACGCGGGCGGTCTTGCCGGTACCGTGGGGAAGGATGACGGTGCCGCGGACCATCTGGTCTGCCTTGCGGGGGTCGACGCCGAGCTTGAGCGCGACCTCGACGGTGCTGTCGAACTTGCTGGATCCGGTCTCGCGCGCGAGCTCGACGGCCTCGGAGGCGGTGTACGCCTTCGTCAGGTCGATCTTCTCGGCTGCGGCCCGGTAGGCCTTTGACTTCGCCATTCGTGTCTCCTGTTTCGAGAGTGCGGTTGATGTGAGCCTGGCTGGCTCTCCCGCGTGATGCTGGAGCGGATCCCGGACGGGATCCGCGGGTGGTGGAGGCTAGGCCTCGACCGTGATGCCCATGGAGCGGGCGGTGCCGGCGATGATCTTCGCCGCGGCGTCGATGTCGTTGGCGTTGAGGTCGGCCTGCTTCTGCTCGGCGATCTCGCGGACCTGGTCCATCGTGAGCTTCGCGACCTTGACCGTGTGCGGCGTGCCCGAGCCCTTGGCGACTCCGGCGGCCTTCTTGATGAGCTCCGCGGCCGGGGGCGTCTTGAGGATGAACGTGAACGTCCGGTCCTCGTAGACGGTGATCTCGACGGGGATGACGTTCCCGCGCTGAGCCTCGGTCTGGGCGTTGTACGCCTTGCAGAACTCCATGATGTTGACGCCGTGCTGTCCCAGCGCCGGCCCGATGGGCGGTGCGGGGTTGGCGGCGCCGGCCTTGATCTGCAGCTTGATCAGACCCGTGACCTTCTTCTTCGGTGCCATTTCTCTTCCTTCTCCTTGATTGCTAGATCGAGCGGGCCGCGCGGCCCGACCGCCTAGAGCTTGGTGACCTGGTCGAAGCTGAGCTCGACCGGGGTCTCGCGCTCGAACAGGGAGACGAGGACCGTGAGCTTGCCGCTCTCGGGCTTGATCTCGCTGATGGAGCCGGGGAGGCCCGCGAACGAGCCCTCCTTGATCGTGATGGTCTCGCCGATCTCGAAGTCGACCTCGGCCGCGATGACGCGCTGCGCCTGGCCGCCCTTGGTCGGCTGGCCCTTGACCTGCGCCACCTCCTTGATCTCGACGAGGCTCTTCAGCATGGAGAAGGCCTCCTCGAACCGCAGCGGCGTGGGGTTGTGGGCGTTGCCCACGAAGCCCGTGACGCCGGGGGTGTGGCGGACGACCGACCAGCTGTCCTCGTTGAGGGCCATGCGCACCAGCACGTAGCCGGGGATGCGCACGCGGTTGACCATCTTGCGCTGGCCGTTCTTGATCTCGACGACGTCCTCCATCGGGACCTCGATCTGGTAGATGTCGTCCTCCATGTTGAGCGACACCATGCGGTTCTCGATGTTGCTCTTCACGCGGCGCTCGAAGCCCGCGTAGGAGTGGATGACGTACCACTTGCCCGGCTTGGAGCGGAGCTCCTTGCGGAAGTCCTCGTACGGGTCGACCTCGGAGTCGTCCTCGGCCTCGTCGGGCACCAGGTCGGCCTCGGCCTCGGCGACGTCCTCGGCGGTCGCGGGCGTGACCTCGGCGGGCTCCAGCGCCTCCTCGGCTGCCTCCTCCTCGGCCTCGTCGTCGGTCGCCTCGACGGCGGCCTCGGCCTCGTCGGCGGAGTCCACGTCGAGCGCGTCCTCGACGATCGCGTCGGCCTCGGGGTCGTCGACGGACTCCATCGCGTCGAGCGCGGCCGTCAGGTCGGTCTCGACGTCGTCGCCCTCGATGTGCAGGGCGGTGTGCTCCGTCGCGTCCGAGCTGCCCTCGGATGCGGTGGTGACGGAACCCTCCTGGGCCTCGTCCACCTCGGAGGACTGCTCCGCCGCGGGGGCGAGGTCGACGTCGTCGCGCTTGCTCTCAGCCAATGGATCTACTTCCCTCGTTCTTCGTCGTGCGTTGCCGTGTGCGTGCCGTGCTGCTCCGGGCGCCGTATCGCGTGGACGCGGACCCGGAGGGATCCGCCGCGCTCCGGCCGTCCGTGCTCCGCGGCGCCCGCGATCCTCGGATCCCGTGCGCAGCCCGCCGTCCGGCCCGTGCCGCCTCCGGTGGAGGCCCTGGTGCTAAGCGCCGTTGCCGAACACCACGATGGCCAGGTACCCGAACAGCTGGTCGAGGAGCGAGACGATCACCATCATGACGACGACGAAGGCCAGGACGACTCCCGTGAACGTGAGCAGCTCCTTGCGGGTGGGGGTGACCACCTTCTTGAGCTCCTGCACGACCTGCTTGATGAAGAGCACCAGCCGGGCGAAGGGGTTGCGTCGCGCGTCCCGCTGCTCGCGAGCCTGCGCGACGATCTCCTCGCTGGGCTCGTCGACGATCTTCCGCGCCACGCGTGGGTCCCTTCCTGCATTGCTCGGCGCCTCCCGGAGTTCGGGCGAGCCGCGATGGGCCGCGTCCGTGGACGCGGATCATCTAGCAGGGCGGACAGGACTCGAACCTGCAACCTGCGGTTTTGGAGACCGCTGCTCTACCAATTGAGCCACCACCCTCTGCGTCGACATCCGCCTGCCCCCTGCGCTTCCCCACCGTGCGAGCACGGACGGAAGAAGGCGCGGAAGAGCATGGCGGAGATACCGACCCGGATGAGTGTACCAGCATCCGCGCCCGCCCGGTCGGGCCGCGCATCCGACGGCCGTCGGCATCCGCGTGGAGCCCGGCGCGGATCCCTATGCTCGGGGCATGGCCGAACCGCAGAGCACCGTCCCCCTCAGCCGCGTCTCCACCCGCATCGGATCCATCGCCGAGTCCGCGACCCTCAAGGTCGACGGCAAAGCCAAGGCCCTGCAGGCCGCCGGGCGCCCCGTCATCAGCTTCGCGGCCGGCGAGCCCGACTTCCCGACTCCCGACTACGTGGTCGAGGCCGCGGTCGAGGCCGCGCGCGATCCCCGCAACCACCGGTACACGGCGGCGGCCGGGCTCCCCGACCTCCGCGAGGCGATCGCGGAGAAGACGCGCACGTCGTCGGGCCTCGACGTGGGCATCGACCGGATCATCGTCACCAACGGCGGCAAGCAGGCCGTCTACCAGGCGTTCCAGACCCTGCTCGACCAGGGCGACGAGGTCCTCGTGCCCACGCCCTACTGGACCACGTACCCGGAGGCCATCCGCCTCGCGGGCGGCGTCGCCGTCGACGTCTTCGCGGGCGCCGAACAGGGCTACCTCGTCACGGTCGAGCAGCTCGAGGCCGCGTGGACCCCGCGCACCAAGGTGCTGCTGTTCGTCTCCCCCTCCAACCCCACGGGCGCCGTGTACTCGCGGGAGCAGACCCGCGAGATCGGCGAGTGGGCGGACGCGAAGGGCCTCTGGGTCATCAGCGACGAGATCTACCAGGACCTCGTCTACGACGGCGCCGAGGCGGCGAGCATCGTCGACGTCGTGCCGGCGCTGGCCGACCGGACGATCCTCGTCAACGGCGTCGCCAAGACGTACGCCATGACCGGCTGGCGTGTCGGGTGGATGGTAGGCCCGGCCGACGCCATCAAGGCCGCGGGCAACCTCCAGTCGCACCTGTCCTCGAACGTCTCCAACGTCTCGCAGCGCGCGGCCATCGCCGCCCTCCGCGGACCACGCGACACCGTCGACCGGATGCGCGAGGCCTTCGACCGCCGCCGCCGCACGATCGTCGCCGAGCTCGATGCCATCCCCGGCTTCGTCACGCCGACGCCGCAGGGCGCGTTCTACGTCTACCCCGACGTCACGGGGCTCTTCGGCCGCGACATCGACGGCGTGACGCCCACGACGTCCCTGGAGGTGGCCGACGTCCTGCTGGAGAAGGCCGAGGTCGCCGCGGTGCCCGGCGAGGCGTTCGGCCCGAGCGGCTTCCTGCGCTTCAGCTACGCGCTCGGCGACGAGGCGCTGCTCGAGGGCGTGCGCCGGATCCGCGACCTGCTCGCCTGATCGCCGCCCGTCCCGCGGGTCGGCCCTTCCCTAGAGGGAGAGGCCGACCAGCACGGGCTCGGGCTGCAGGATCACGCCGTGCTCGCCCATGACCCGGCCCTGCACGTAGCGCGCGAGGGCAGCGACGTCCTCGGCGGTGGCGGTGCCGCGGTTGGTGAGCGCGAGCGTGTGCTTCGAGGAGATGGCCGCGCCGGATCCCGGCAGCCGGAACCCGCGGTGCACGCCCGAGTGCTCGATGAGCCACGCGGCGCTGAGCTTCACGGCCGCGGGCTCGCGGCGGCGGCGCGCGGCGGCCTCGCGCTCGATGGCCTCGGCCACCTCCCACTGGTCGCCGAGCGGCACGACGAGGTCCTCGGGCGGCTCCTCCTGCGGCCAGCGCGGGGCATCGGCCGGCAGCGTGCGCGCGAAGGCGGCGCTGACGATGGGGTTGGTGAAGAAGGAGCCCGCGCTCCAGGTGTCGGGATCCGCGTCGTCGAGCACCATGCCCTTGGAGGCGCGGAGGGCGAGCACGGTCTCGCGCACGCGGGCGACGGGGACGCGGTCGCCGAGCTCCACGCCGAGGGCCCCCGCGAGCTGCGGGTACGCGACCGGGAGCCCCAGCGCGTCGGCTCCCTCGCCGCGGGTCAGCGCGAAGTCCACCGTGAGCACGACGCCCACGCGGCCGCGCTTGAGCGACGACGTGCGGTAGCCGAGGCCGAGGTCCGCGGCGCTCAGGCGCTCGACCCGGCCGGTCTCGTAGTCCAGGAACTCCACGCCCTCGAGGACGTCGGCCACCTCCTGGCCGTACGCGCCGATGTTCTGCACGGGCGAGGCGCCGGTGGATCCGGGGATGCCCGAGAGCGCCTCCAGCCCCGCGAGGCCGTCCGCCACGGTGCGCGCGACGAGCGCGTCCCACGGCTCTCCG
This sequence comes from Clavibacter sp. B3I6, assembly GCF_030816895.1. NCBI lineage: Bacteria > Bacillati > Actinomycetota > Actinomycetes > Micrococcales > Microbacteriaceae > Clavibacter > Clavibacter sp. B3I6. The sequence goes on along the minus strand of NZ_JAUSYL010000001.1, from coordinate 2,409,211 downwards.
GCCTGCACGCGCACGGGGACGGTGCCGTCGGCGCGCTCCTCGCCGACCTCGACGCCGCGGGTGGCGATGCGGATCACCGTGCCGGGCACGCCCTCGTCGGAGATGAGGGAGTTGGACCCGCCGCCGATGACGTGCCAGTCCTCGCCCACGGTCCAGAGGCCGAGCAGCGTGTCGACGAGCTCGTCGCGCTCGCTCACGGTCACGAGCTCCTCGGCCGGGCCGCCGACGCGCAGCGTCGTGAGGTCGGCGAGCGGGGCGTCGCGGTGGGTCTCGATCGTCACGACGGGCCTACGCCAGCCGGACCAGCGCCTGCGCGCGGCCCAGCACGGTCTTCCCGTCGACGGACACGGCGATGTCGATGCGGGCGGTGCCCGCCTCGGCGTCGATGGCGCCGACCTTGGCGACGACCGCCAGCTCCTGGCCGTCCGCGGGATCCACGACCACGGGCCGCGTGAAGCGCACGCCGTAGGAGAGGATGCGGGAGGGGTCGCCCGCCCAGTCGGCCACGGGCTGCACGGCCTGGCCCATGGTGAGCATGCCGTGGGCGAGGACGCCCGGCAGGCCGACCGACGCGGCCACGTCGTCGCGGTAGTGGATGGGGTTGAAGTCGCCCGAGGCGCCCGCATAGCGGACCAGGGAGTCGCGCGTGAGGTGGATGGAGCGCTCCGCCACGACGTCGCCCACGGCGAGGTCGGCGAGCACGGGCACGGCCGCGGCGCTCACGCGTCGTCCCCGCGGACCACGATGGTGGAGACGGCCGTGACCACGTGGGCGCCCGAGGCGTCCACCATCGCGGACGCGGCGGTCACCATGGCGTTGCCACCGAGCGACGCGACCTTGGTGACGGTGAGCGTGGCGGTGAGCTCGTCGCCCGCGACGACGGGACGCGAGTACGCGAAGGACTGCTCGCCGTGGACCACCCGGCTGAAGTCGATGCCCGCGTCGGGCTCGGCGAGGAGCTGCGCGAGCGCCGCCTCCTGCACGACCACGGGGAAGGTGCTCGGCGCGACCACGTCGGCGTGGCCCGCGGCGCGCGCGGCCTCGGGATCGAGGTGGACGGGGTGGGTGGCGCCGACGGCGCGGGCGAACTCGCGCACCTTCTCGCGTCCCACCAGGTACGGGACGGCGGCGGGGAGCACGCGACCCTGGATCTCTGGATTCACTGGCACCGGACGATCCTACGCGGCGGGCCCGCGGGAGCCCCGCGGGCGGGTGCCCCGGGCACGCGAGAGCCCCGGCCCCACTTCTCGTGGGGACCGGGGCCCGGGTTCGCGATGCTGCTTCCGCGGCGTCAGCTGCCTACTGGCAGGAGTCGCACTGCAGGAGCTCCATGGGGTCGACGGGGATCGCGTAGCCGCCGACGGTGTCGTTGTTGTCGTAGTCCATGGGTGCCTCCCGTTGTGTCGTGTCGGGAGCCGCCGGTGCGGCTCCTCAGGTCTCGGTGCTCTTCGCTCCGTGGCCTCCGGATCTCCGCCGTGGCGGTGATCCGGGGTGCTCGGCCACCCTGTGGGGCGGTGAGGTTCTCCACTATATAACCCGAACTACAGACCTGTCATTCCACTACATCTAGTGTTTCGGCGTGTCGTGGGGCCTTCCGCGCCGTCATGCGGATCCGGGCTGCGCGATGGATCCGGCGAGGCGTGCGGGCCCGGCGTGTCGCCTCCGCGGGAGCCCGACCGGCACCGTCCGGGGACGCGGGAGGGCCGCCGCGATCGCGTCGCGACGGCCCTCGTGCGCTCGAGGCGCGGTGCGGGATCAGGCGCCCTCGCGGGCGTCCTTCTCCTCCTCGGACTCGCTGGCGGTGTAGTCGCCGCCGGCGGGCGCCTCGCGGCGCTCCTCGTCGTGCGCGTCGGGGACCGGGTTGCCCTGGGTCTTGTAGAGCACGTCGTCGTGGTCGGCGCCCGTGGCGTGGTCGGGGTGGTCGGCGGATTCGTGGTGGGTCATGCCCGGAGGCTACGCCGCACGCGCGCGCACCGGAAGGCCGCGCGCCGCGGGGGCGCACGGGACGGCGGCGACACGGGCCGGCGCAGGTCACGGCCGGGGAGTCACGGCCGGCGAGTCACGGCCGGCGCAGCCGCAGGCGGGGAGAGGAAAGGCCCCGGAACCTGGCGAGAGGTGTCCGGGGCCTATCGAGGAGGACGGACCCTCGAGGGATCCGCGCTTCCGTAGCGGGAGCGGGACTTGAACCCGCGACACCACGATTATGAGCCGTGTGCTCTAACCACCTGAGCTACCCCGCCATGACCCTCGTCGCCGACCGCGGCCGGACCCCGAGGGATCGAGCCCCCAGTGAGGATTGAACTCACTACCTCTTCCTTACCAAGGAAGTGCTCTACCAATGAGCTATGGGGGCGTGCTCAGGCGCGTCGGAGACGCGCTGGAACCCTACGACGATAGCAGGTCCGGGACCGCCCACGAGACGCGGGACGGCCCCGGACCGGGGCACGCGGGGCGCGGCCCGGATCAGACCGCGGAGAGGTCCCGGATCTCGTCGGCCGTCAGCTCGAGCTCGACGGAGGCGAGGAGGTCGGGCAGCTGCGTGAGGTCGCGCGCGCTCGCGATGGGCGCGGTCACCGACGGCTGCGCCCGGAGCCAGGCCAGGGAGACCGTCGTGACGGAGACGCCGTGCGCCTCGGCGACGCGGTCGAGCACCTCGAGGAGGGCGCGGCCGTGGTCGTCGTAGTAGGCGGACGCGGTGCCGGCGCGCGGGCTGTCGACGTCGCCGCCGCGGTACTTGCCGGTGAGGAAGCCGCTGGCGAGGCTCGAGTACGGCGCGGAGGCGATGCCCTCGCGGATCAGGAGGTCGGCCAGCTCGCCCTCGTAGGCGTCGCGAGCGACGAGGTTGTAGCGGTTCTGGAGCACCTCGAAGCGGGCGATGCCCTCGCGGGCAGAGACGTCGAGCGCGGCCTGCAGGCGCTCGGCCGTGAAGTTCGAGGCGCCGATCGCGCGGACCTTGCCCTCGGCCACGAGCTCGGCGAGCGCGGTGACCGTCTCCTCGATCGGGGTCGCCTCGTCGTCGATGTGCGCGTAGTAGAGGTCGATGGCGTCGACGCCCAGGCGGCGGAGGCTGGCCTCGACGCCGCGGCGGACGCTGTCGCGGGACGTGCCCTTCGCCGACTCGAGCGACCCCACCTTGGTGGCGATCACGAGGTCGTCCGGGCGGCCGCGCGAGGCGAGCCAGCGGCCGATGATCTCCTCGGACTCGCCGCCGGAGTTGCCGGGCTTCCACGCCGAGTAGACGTCGGCGGTGTCGATGAAGTTGCCGCCGGCCGCGGTGTACGCGTCGAGCAGCTGGAACGAGGTGGCCTCGTCGGCGGTCCAGCCGAAGACGTTGCCGCCGAAGGACAGGGGCAGCACCTCCAGGCCGCTGGATCCGAGGGGCACGCGTGCGGGATTCGACATGGCTGATCTCCTTCGTCCGGTGATGGCGGCGGTCGCGGCCGCCCCCAGGGTCAAGCCGCAGCGGACGCCCGCCTATTCCTCCTGCCACGTGCCGGGGCGGCTTGGCAAGGGTCGGCGCCCGCCGGATGCCCGAGGACCGGTCGCCTAGGCTCGACGCATGACTCCGGCATCCCCCACAGCCCCCGCCCCGGCTGCCCGGGACGACATCCTGACCCGCCCCGACGGCGACGACGCGCACGGCACCGGATCCGAGTGGTGGCGCACCGCCGTGATCTACCAGATCTACCCCCGCTCGTTCGCGGACTCGGACGGCGACGGCATCGGCGATCTCCCCGGCATCACCGAGCGACTCCCCGCGCTCCGCGAGCTCGGGGTCGACGCGGTCTGGCTCTCCCCCTTCTTCCTCTCGCCGCAGAACGACGCGGGCTACGACGTCGCGGACTACTGCGAGGTGGATCCGCTGTTCGGCACCCTCGACGACTTCGACCGCCTGCAGCGGCGCGCGCACGAGCTCGACCTGCGCGTCATCGTCGACATCGTCCCCAACCACACCTCCTCCGCCCACCGCTGGTTCCAGGAGGCCATCGCCGCCCCGGCCGGCAGCGAGGAGCGCGCGCGCTACATGTTCCGCGACGGGAAGGGCGCCGACGGCGAGCTGCCCCCGAACAACTGGGAGTCGATCTTCGGCGGGTCGGCCTGGTCGCGCCTCACCGAGCCCGACGGCACGCCCGGCCAGTGGTACCTGCACCTCTTCGACTCGTCGCAGCCCGACCTCGACTGGACGAACCCGTGGGTGCGCGAGCGCTTCCGCGAGATCCTCCGCTTCTGGCTCGACCGCGGCGTCGACGGCTTCCGCGTGGACGTGGCGCACGGCATGGTCAAGGCGCCCGGCCTCCCCGACTACACGCCCCCCGAGGGCCAGGGCAGCATGGGCGGCGCCGGCGGCGTGGACGACGAGCCCGCCCCGCCGCCGCCGTACTTCGCCCAGGAGGGCGTGCACGAGATCTACCGCGAGTGGCGCGAGATCTTCGACTCCTACGACGGGGATCGCGCGATGGTCGCCGAGGCGTGGGTCGAGCCGCTCGCGAAGCTCGCCGACTGGGTGCGCCCGGACGAGATGCACCAGGCCTTCAACTTCAGCTACCTCGAGACGCCGTGGGACGCGCAGGCGCTCCGCCGGACGATCGACGCGTCGCTCGCGACCTTCACCTCGGTCGGCGCGCCCAGCACGTGGGTGCTCTCCAACCACGACGTGGTGCGCCATGCCAGCCGGCTCGCGCTCTCGGGCGAGAACCCGCAGGGCGTCGGCATCGGGCCGAGGTCGACCGTGACGGTGGACGAGGTGCTCGGCCTCCGCCGCGCCCGCGCCGCCAGCGCGCTCATGCTGGCGCTCCCCGGCAGCGCGTACGTCTACCAGGGCGAGGAGCTCGGGCTGCCCGAGGACGTCCGCCTGCCGGACGAGGCCCGCCAGGACCCGACCTTCCACCGCACCGCGGGCGAGCGCTACGGGCGCGACGGCTGCCGCGTGCCGATCCCGTGGGAGGCCGGCACGCCGTCCTACGGCTTCAGCACGGGCGACGCCAGCTGGCTGCCCCAGCCCGACGACTGGGACCGCTTCGCGCGCGACACCGAGGCGGCGGATCCCGCGTCGACCCTGTCGCTGTACACGGAGGCGCTGCTGCTCCGCCGTGAGCACGGCCTCGCGCTCGGCGAGCTCGCGTGGATCACGGCCGAGGGCGACGACGTCCTGTCGTTCGAGAGCGCGGGCGTGACGGTCATCGCGAACCTCGGCGCCGCGTCCGTGCCGCTGCCCGAGGGCCGCGTGCTGCTCGCGAGCCGCGCCCTCGACGGCGACGCCGTGCCCGCGGACACGACCGTGTGGATGATCCGCGACTGAGCCGCGGCCGTCACGACGACGCCCCCTCCGCCTGCGGGCGGAGGGGGCGTCGTCGTGCGGGGCGCGGGAGCGTCAGTTCGCGTGCTCGTGGAGCCAGGCGAAGGGATCCACCGCGGTGCCGTCCGCGAGGCGGATCTCGAGGTGGAGGTGCGGGCCGGTGGACGCGCCCGTGTTGCCGACCTGGCCGATCTGCTGGCCGACCTTGACGGGATCGCCCGCCTTCACGCGCATGGAGCCCGGCAGCATGTGACCGTAGACGCTCGTGACGAGCTGCCCGTCGATCACGTGGTCGATGACGAGGTGCACGCCGAGCCCGGTGTCGCTGTTCACGGACTCGCGCACGACGCCGTCGGCGATCGACTGGATGGGCGCGCCCATGCCGGGGGCGAAGTCGACGCCCTGGTGGTTGCTCGAGCAGCCGTTGGAGCAGGGCGCGATGCGCTTGCCGAAGACGCCGCTGATGGGCACGCCGGCGGCGAAGGGCCACTGGATCGTGCCGTTGATGTCGTTCGTGAACGCGCCTGCGCCCTTCGACGTCTGGGCGAGCATGATCTGCTGCGGCGTCGTGGCCGTGAACGCGTCGTCGGTGCCGCCGACCATGCGGGCGTCGGGCGCCGCGGAGAGCGCGATGCTCTGGCTGGGGATCGAGGTGGCCGGCGCGTCCGTGACGACGTTCGCCTGCGCGATGTCCTGGCCCGTGAGGAACGCGGACGACGGCAGCGAGGTGGCGATGGTGACCGTGGCGACGAAGGCCATCGTCAGCAGCGTGAGGCCGCGGGACGCGGTCGCGCGGCGACGGCCGGCGGCCGCCTCGGGCTTCGGGGTCCCGAGGGACGGCCGGGCGGAGACGGGGACGCGGCGCCCGCGGACCCGGACGTGCGGGGCGGCCGCGGGGACGCTGGCGCGCTTCGCGTGCACGAAGGAGGAGCGGCGCGCCTCGGGGGCGGCGGCGGCCGTCGCGGTGCGGAGGCGGCGGGCGCGCGTCGAGAGCGGGACGGCGTCGGGGACGACGGCGGTCTCGGCGGCGGCCGGGAGGTGCGTGGTGGGGACGGCGGGGGCCTCGACGGCGACCGTCACGACGCGCGCGGGTGCGGCCGGTGCGGCAGGGGCTGCCTCGGCGGGCGCCTCCGCGGCCTGGTCGACGTCCGCCGGCTGGTCGACGTCCGCCGCAGCGGGCGTCGACGGCGCGGACGCGCGCTCCTCGGGCGCGGATCCGCCCGACGCCGCCTCAGTCGCGCGGCGCTCGGCCTCGCGTCGCTCGCGTCGCGTCGGGTACACGGCCCCTGCGGTCTCGTCGGGGGTCAGCACGAGGGCCGCCGGACGGAGGACTGGGGGGCACGCGAGGCGTGGGCGACGGACAGGATCGTGGAGCTCCTAGCGCGAGGGACAGGGGGCTGCGCGTGCCGGCCGACGGGGGTCGGGGCGTGCGCGGGCGGCCGGTCCGAGCCCGGCCGTGATGTAACGGATCGGTAAAGGCTAACCGGAGGACGGCTTTCGCGCCACCCGGGGGATGCGCGGAGGGGCCTCGAGGGGCTATGCGCGCGGGCGCTCCAGCCGCTCCTCGAGGGCACGTGCGAGCTCGGGATCCGCCGCGATCAGGAGGTCCGCCGAGGCCGGCCCGCCGCCGATCCCGGTCACGCGCGCCCCGGCCTCCGTCGCGATGAGGGCGCCCGCCGCGTGGTCCCACGGCTTCAGCCCGCGCTCGAAGTACGCGTCCGTGCGGCCCGCCGCCACGTCGCAGAGGTCGAGCGACGCGGCGCCGATGCGGCGGATGTCGCGCACCTCGCCGAGCAGGTCGGTGATGACGCGGCCCTGCTGCATCCGCTTCTCGGCGCCGTAGGAGAAGCCCGTGCCGACGAGCGCGAGGGACAGCGGCACGCCGGCGTTGACGGCGAGCGGTCGGCCGTCGAGCGCGGATCCGCCGCCTGCGGTCGCCGTGTACACCTCGCCCCGCGTCGGGTTCACGACGCAGCCGGCGCGCGCCGTCCAGGTGAGCGGATCCGCCTCGCCCTCGACGACGGCGATGCTCACGGCCCACGCGGGGATGCCGTAGAGGAAGTTGACGGTGCCGTCGATGGGGTCGACGACCCAGGTGAGGCCGGAGGTGCCGGACGTGCCCTCGGACTCCTCGCCCAGGAACCCGTCGTCCGGCCGCACGTCCTGGAGCGCCTGCCGGATCAGGTCCTCGGTCTCGCGGTCCGTGTGCGTGACGATGTCCTCGGGGCTCGACTTCGACGCCGCGACCTCGACGCCCTCCCGGCGGCGGCGGAGCGCGAGCTCCCCGGCGCGGGTGGCGATGTCGCGGGCGATGGTCAGGAGCGCGGTGTCACCGGGGGAGGTCATGCTCCCACCCTGCCAGAGGCGCCGGTCCGGCCTCCGACCGTGCAGGGGATCGGGGATCAGGCCGGCGCGACGCCCGAGCGCTCGTCGACCGCCTCGACCGCCGCGGCGCCCTCGCGGAGGCGCCGGCGCTCCACGCGCCGCGCGTTCCACAGCAGCGCCACGCCGAGCACCATCAGCCCGCCCGCCGCGAGGAGCGCCCAGGCGCCCCCGACGTGCGTGGTGATGAGCGCCGCCACCAGGGCGCCGAGCCCCATGCAGACGATCGCGCCGACGCGCCGCGCCCAGGCCGCGCCCGAGCCGCCGGCGACCCGGCTGTCCGAGGAGAGGTTCACCATCGTCATGGTGACGACCACGGTGGAGAGGTCGCGCAGGCCGATGCTCTTCACGGCGGCCGCCTGCGCGCCGAGCAGCAGCGCGAGGACGCCCGTGATGGCGATCATCACACCGGTCTCGAGCGCGCCCACCGCGAGCCAGATGACGGCGAGCGCGAGAGTGAGCGCGGTGCCCGCGACGAGGATCCAGACGGAGGAGCGCGGGAGGTGCACGTCGGTGGGCGCACGGCGCGTGATGCGGGACGCGACGACCGCGCCCAGCATGAAGGCGAGGAGCGCCACGAGGTTGTTGAGCACGGGGATGTCGGCGACGCCCACGAGGCCGAAGCCGATGAAGAGCACGTTGCCGGTCATGTTGCCGGTGAAGACGCGGTCGAGGGCGAGGTAGCTGACGCCGTCGATGGCTCCGGTCGCGGTGGTCATCACGAGCAGGGCGGCGATGTAGGAGCCCTCGGGCCAGGGACGGGACACGGGCGATCTCCTCGCGGGTCGGGCGGCGGTCGCCCCAGGATACGGCGGGCGACGCGCGGAGGAGGGGAGGGAGGGCGCGGGTCAGGCGCTCTCGTCGCGCGTCGCGCGGGCCGCGGCGGAGGCGAGCCGGGAGACCTCGTCGTCGTCGAGCACGAGCTGCGCGGCGGGCATCAGCTGCCGGATCTGCCGGGCCGTGCGCGCGCCGACCAGCGCGCTCGCGATCCCCGGCCGCCCGAGCACCCACGCGATCGCGACCTCGGCGACCGTGACGCCGCGCATCCGCGCGACCTCCTCGGCGGCCCGCACCGTGGCGTGCCCGCCGGGCGTCATGTACTGCTCCGCGTCGAGCGCCCGGGCCGACGGCACGGCGGGCGCGCCCGGCAGGTACTTGCCGGTGAGGAAGCCCTTGGCGAGCACGCTGTGCGCGACGAGGCCGACGCCCTCCTGCCGCACGACCGCCTGCAGCCGTCCCTCGGTCCGCTCGCGCGCCAGCAGGCTGTACTCCTCCTGCACCACCCCCACGGGCACGTCGCCGGCCCCGTGCGCCAGCGCGAGCGCCTGCTCGATCCGCTCGGGGGTGAAGCCGGAGACGCCGACGAGCCGGGCCTTGCCCTGCGTCACCAGGTCGGAGAGCGCCGCGACGGTCTCCTCGAGCGGCGTGCGGGTGTCGTCGAGGTGCGCGTGCACGATGTCGACGTGCGCGATGCCGAGACGGCGGAGCGACGCGTCGACGCCGCGGCGGATGGAGTCGGCCGAGGTGCCCGGG